>NZ_SMKK01000478.1 GCF_004348425.1 Actinomadura sp. 7K507 | reverse complement strand
CGATACCCCTGCTCTCCGACCTGCCGGAGATGCGGCAGGTCACGCGCTCCTCCGGACCGGTCCCCGAAGCGGCTCCGGGGTCGGCGTCGGCGCTGCGCCGACGCCTCCTCGGCGCAGCCCGCCCGGAGCAGGACACCATCCTGGTCGACCTGGTCAGATCCACCGCGGCGGCGGTCCTCGGCCACGCGTCCGGCGACGAGGTGCCGGCCCGGCAGACCTTCAAGGAACTGGGCTTCGATTCGGTGTCCGCCCTTCAGTTCCGCAACCACCTCACCCGCGAGATCGGGATGAAACTGCCCAGCACCCTGGTGTTCGACCATCCCAGTCCGCAGGCACTGGCGCAGTACCTGAGAACGACCGTCACCGACGAGCCCGGAAACGGAACCGGGATCATCGCGCAGCTCGACGAACTGTCCAATTCCGTCGCCATGGCGACTCTTTCCGCGGCCGAGCAGAAGACCATTTCGTGGCGGCTCCAGGCGCTGCTGTCGAGATTCGAGGGCGCGGGCGGCGCACCCGAAGAGCCCGTCAGCGAACTGGAGTCCGCGACCGCGGACGAGGTACTCGACATCATCCGAGAAGAATTCGGCCGATCCTGATTCCACCGCCACGCCTTTGCCCGCATCCTTTGGAGTTCGGTTCAGATGGGGAATGAGCAGCAGCTTCTCGACCACCTCAAATGGATGACCGCAGAGCTGCGGCAATCGCGGCGGCGGCTGCACGAGGCCGAGTCGGCGACGCGGGAACCGATCGCCGTCATCGGGATGGCCTGCCGGTTCCCCGGGGAAGCGTCGTCCCCCGAGCGCCTGTGGCGGCTGCTCGACGACGGCGCCGACGCCATGTCCGGCTTTCCCGCCGACCGCGGCTGGGACCTCGACCGGCTCCACTCCCCGGACCCCGAGC
Organism: Actinomadura sp. 7K507; assembly: GCF_004348425.1. Classification (GTDB taxonomy): domain Bacteria; phylum Actinomycetota; class Actinomycetes; order Streptosporangiales; family Streptosporangiaceae; genus Spirillospora. Next base: position 1,447 of record NZ_SMKK01000478.1, on the reverse strand, counting down.
GCCCCGGGACGAGCTACGTCCGCGAGGGCGGGTTCCTGCACGACGCGGGCGACTTCGATCCCGATCTGTTCGGGATCAGCCCGCGCGAGGCGCTGGCCATGGATCCGCAGCAGCGGCTCCTGCTGGAGGGGGCGTGGGAGACCGCCGAACGCGCCGGCATCGCTCCCGCGTCACTGCGCGGCAGCCGGACCGGCGTCTTCGTCGGGACCAACGCGCAGGACTACGCCCAATTGCTCCTCGCGGACACGTCCCGCAAGCTCGAAGGCCATATCAGTCTCGGCAACGCGGCCAGCGTCGTCTCCGGGCGGCTCGCCTACACGTTCGGGCTGGAGGGGCCCGCGGTGACCATCGACACCGCCTGCTCCTCCTCCCTCGTCGCCCTCCACCTCGCCTGCCAGGCACTGCGCCAGGGCGACTGCTCGCTGAGCCTGGTCGGAGGCGTGGCCATCATGTCGACGCCCGGCATCTTCGTGGAGTTCTCCCGGCAACGGGTCCTCGCGCCGGACGCCCGCTGCAAGCCCTTCGCCGCTGCGGCCGACGGCACCGCCTGGTCCGAAGGCGTGGGGCTCCTCCTCGTAGAGCGTCTCTCCGATGCGCAGCGCAACGGGCATCCGGTGCTGGCGGTGATCCGTGGTTCGGCGGTCAACCAGGACGGTGCGAGCAACGGGCTGACGGCGCCGAACGGGCCGTCCCAGCAGCGGGTGATCGAGGACGCGCTGGCCAGCGCGCGGCTCGCCCCCGATGACATCGACGCGATCGAAGCGCACGGCACCGGCACGGCATTGGGCGACCCCATCGAGGCCGAAGCGCTGATCGCGAGCTACGGCCGACATCGTGACCGGCCGCTGTGGCTGGGATCGGTCAAGTCGAACATCGGCCACACCCAGGCCGCCGCCGGTATCGCCGGTGTGATCAAGATGGTCCAGGCCCTCAATCACGGGGTTTTGCCGCGGACGCTGCACGTCGATGAGCCGACCCCGCACGTGGACTGGTCCGCGGGCACGGTCGAGTTGCTCACCGACTCTGTTCCGTGGCCTGAAACCGGGCAGCCGCGCCGTGCCGCGGTCTCCTCCTTCGGCATCAGCGGAACCAACGCCCACCTCATCCTGGAACAACCCCCCGCCAGCACCGAACCCGAAACCGCCCCGGCGCCATCCTCACCTCAAACCAGCACCGAGCTCACCACGGACGCCCCTCAGCCCGAGGTACGGCCTGAGGCTCCGGTGGTTCCGTGGCTGCTATCGGCGAAAACCCCGGCCGCGCTGGCCGCGCAGGCACGGCGGCTGGCCGAGCATCTGGACGTCCACCCGGAGGTGGGTGCCGGCCAGGTGGCGTGGGCGCTGGCCACCACCCGCACCGCCCTGGACCACCGCGCCGTCATCACCGGCGACCACGCCACCCTCCGCGAAGGGCTGCAAGCACTGGCCGCCGGGGAACCCCACCCCAG
>NZ_SMKK01000477.1 GCF_004348425.1 Actinomadura sp. 7K507 | reverse complement strand
GCCTCCTCCGTCCCCGCCACCGGAGCATCCCGCGGCGAGCGACAACGCGCACAGCAGGACGGCCAGGCGGGACACCGGACTCCTCATGCTCAAGCCCGCCACATCATCAGGGCGAAGAGGGCGAGGCCCACCCCGATCACCAGCATCACCAGGGTCACCGCCACCACGTAGGTCATGCCGAACTTCAGGTAGGCGTGTTCGGGCCGGTCCGGGTCGTAGAGGACCTCGACGGCCTCGCCGACCTTCCGGTCATGCTCCGACTTCTGATCGAGCGTGTACTCCCGCCCGTCCTTCGCCCGGTAGCGGATCTGGAGCCGGGCGGTCGACACACCGTCCCCGGAATGCTCCAGGCTGCGGCCCGCGACCTCGCCGTACGTGCGCTCGGAACGGCCCAGGAACCCGAACCTCCTGACCAGGAAGGCCGGTGCGGAGCACAGGAGCACCAGGGCCACCAGCGTGGTGAGGCTCGCGACGACGACCTGCACCGTGGTCACCGTCCCCGCGCGGCGCCGAGCCGCGGCGAGATCAGCGCGCCGGCGACGCCGCCGACGAGCGTCGCGCCCAGGTAGAGCGACCCGGCGGCGGGTTCGCCGCCCGCCCACGTGGGGACGGCGAGGAGCGCGACCACGCCCACCGGCCCGGCGAGGGCCAGCGGCGGCCGGGCCCAGCCCGGGGCGCGGAGCCGGCGGACGGCCAGTCCCCCGGCGACCGCCGCGCCGAGCAGCAGGACGAGGCCGCCGGCGACGGTCGCCGTCCAGAAGAAGCCCGAGCCGAGGACGATGTTCGCAGGCAGCAGACCGGCCACCACGACGCCCAGCATGAGCAGGACGAGCGTGCCGGCCATGACCAGCGCGCCCTCGGCCACCGCCCGCAGCTCCGGTATCACCCCGGCCCACCGGGTCAACGATGGCATTCGGTCCATGGCACCCATCCTTGTCCATCTCGCCAGATCTTGGCACCGGTCAGTACGGAATGGCCGTTCTCGCCTTCGATGCGCAGCGCCCCGTCGCCCCGTTTGCCGCGTCCTTCGATGCCGCCGCTGAGGCCGCCGGCGGACTCGTCGTAGGTCAACTCTGTCACCGTGCCGCGTCGCCTGAAGAGCTCGTCGAGTCTTCGTCCCTGCGGCGTCAGCTGGTTCACGGCCGACCCCACCCCTGCCTTCCAGCTGAGCGCGCCCAGCGCCATCAAGCGCGTCGCCTCGGCCCGGTTGTGCGGATCTCGAAGGTCGAGTGCGTAGTTGGTGACCGTGCGGCCGCCGCTGAAGCCCGGCAGGGGCACCTGACCCGTGATCGGGACGTTGTCGACGGGCGAGACGTTGCCTCGCAGTCGCGCCGTCCACGAGAACGACGTGGAGCGGGTGAACTTCACCGGGTTTCCATGCTTGTCGAGCGTGTACTGCAGTTCGTTCTGGCCGATGAACTCCACGGTCATCCCCGCCTTGACGCCCCTCTTCACGGCGGTGGAGACGTAATTGCGCAGCTTGGGCGGCACCTTGAACTCGGGTCCGAACTTGCTCTGGCCCTGCTTCTCCAGGTAGGTCAGCATCGCGTCGGCGCCGCGCTGCACGACCTGCTTGGGCAGCTTGCTGAGATCCACCATCAACGTCGGGTCGGTGAGCGCCTTGTCGCGAAGGTTGAGAATCCAGTTGCCGTCCTTGTCCCGTGCGACCCCGGCCATCGACCAGAACCTGGTCGGCGCGGAGGCTTCGGCGACCTCGCCCGGAAGCGAGATGTTCGGGGTCGCCCCGCCGGCGGGCCCGACCTCCACCGACGTCTTGTCCGGCGTCTTCAACTCGGTGTCGCCGAGCCATTTCCGCAGCTGGTCCCCGAGGAACGGCACTTTGAGCAGCGGCGCGACGGCAGGGTTGTACTCCAGCGATTTCTTGGCGAGCGCGGCGGCGTACTCCCGCGGGAAGTCCTTGGCGTCCTTCTCGTTGTCGAACGAGAAACTCTGCGTTCCGGTGCCGTTGCCGCCGAGCCATGCGCCTTTCAGGAAGGGCAGTTTGGGCGCGGCGACGCCGAGTTCCCCGAAGCCGCCGACATCGACGACCCAGCGCGCCTTGCCGTCCTTTCCGATGACCTTGGTGATCGAGTAGAAGACCCGGACGCTGCCGCGGACGTTGACGTACCGGACGGGCACGATCACCGTCAGGTCGCGGTACCCGATGTCACGGTCGCCCGAGCAGGTCGGATCGGGTTTCGTGACGGGCTGGACCGGCGGCGTCGGCGAGGGAGAAGGACCGTCCGACGGCGCAGGACTCCCCGAAACCGACGGCGACGGCCCCGTCGGCACCCCCGAAGGATCCCCGGTCGGGCCACCCGAAGGGTCACCCGTCGGGCCGTTCGAGGGGGCGCCGGTCGGGGTGGACG
>NZ_SMKK01000476.1 GCF_004348425.1 Actinomadura sp. 7K507 | reverse complement strand
GCCAGGAAGACGTCGTCCAGGTCGGGGGTGTGTACCGAAAGTTCTTCGACCTCGATCGACGCGTCCTCCAGGCGGCCGAGCAGCGACCGCAGCGACCGGACGCCGCCGTCGCTCGGCACCTGCAAGGCGAGCGCGTCGTCGTCCCGCGTCACGTCCCGCGTCACGGCGCCGAGCATCCGCGCCGCCGCGTCCAGGTCCGCCAGGTCGTCGAACCGCAGCCGGACGTGCCCGCCGGGGACCTGCCGCTTCAGCTCGTCCGCGGTCCCCTCGGCGACCAGCCGCCCGCCGTCCAGGACCGCGATCTTGTCGGCGAGATGGTCCGCCTCCTCCAGGTACTGCGTCGTCAGGAAGATCGTCACGCCGCGCTGGACGAGCCCGCGGATGATCTCCCACATGGTGCGCCGGCTCCGCGGGTCGAGCCCGGTCGTCGGCTCGTCCAGAAAGATGATCTGCGGGTCGCCGATCAGCGTCATCGCGATGTCGAGCCGCCGACGCATCCCGCCCGAGTAGGTGGTGACCGTCTTGTTCGCCGCCTCCACCAGGTCGAGCCGCTCCAGCAACTCGTCGGCGGCCCTGCGCCCCGAGGCCTTGCCCAGCCGGTGCAGGTCCGCCATCAGGATCAGGTTCTCCCGCCCGGTCAGCAGCCCGTCCACCGCCGAATACTGCCCCGTCACCCCGATCGCCCTGCGCACCCCTTCGGGGTCCTTGGCCAGGTCGCGTCCCGCGATCCGGGCCTCGCCGCCGTCCGCGCGGATCAGCGTTGTCAGGATCCGCACCGCCGTGGTCTTCCCTGCCCCGTTCGGCCCGAGCAGCGAGAAGACCGTTCCGCGCGGCACGTCGAGGTCGATGCCGTCGAGGACGACCTTCTCTCCGAACGCCTTCCGGAGACCGGCCGCGTAGATGGCCGTTTGCCGTGGTTCCGTGTTCATGCGCCGAAGCGTGCGTGCCCCTGCCTTCACCCCGGTTTCACCCCGGTTTCACCCCGGGGCCGCGGCTACGATCCGGCGGCGTGACGTGGGAACCGCAGCGTGCGACGCCGGCGTGGCGGCGTTGCGGCGTTGCATTGCGGCGTTGCATTGCGGCTGGAACAGGAGATCTTCGAGCCTGTGAGTGCGTCGCAAGATCTGTGAGTGCCGTTGCAAAGATCTGTGAATGCTGCGAATTCAGCACCACGGGACGATAGAAGAATCGAATAACATAAATCTACACACGGCGGTGGGGGCGGCGCAGCGTACGGGGCCGCCCCTCCAAAGTCAAGGGCGCCTTCGGCGTCGCTTCGCGATGGGACTCCGTCCCACCCTTGACTTCGGAGCCTCTACGGCCCCTGGGTCCAGCTTTTCGCGGGGCAGGCTCCGCCTGCCCCCTGCCCTGGTCGCGCCGCCCCCACCGCCCAGCCACGAACGGGACATTTCAATTCTCCGACGTGGCTTCGCGGTGACATTATTCGAGCTTCGGAATTTCCCAGAATCGTGCCTGCGTGGCCACGCAATGTCACCGCTTCCACTATCATGGTTATATGTGCACGATGGCGATCGACCTCGATGAGGCGTCCACCATGGAATTGGTGGAGGCGGCATCGGTGATCGCCGCGAGAATAGCCGAACGGACGCCACCCGAATCGGCTGCGGCGTGCTTCGAACTCACCGAGAAACTCGCCCGCGCCACCGACCAGCACGAGAGCGCCATCGCCGGGTTCGTGTCCGTGGTCGACAACTCCGGAGAAGCGCAACGCTGGGGCCTTCCGTCCACCCAATCGTGGCTGCGATCCCGGCTGGGGATGCGCGACGCCCGCGCCAAGGAACGGCTCACCCTGGCCCGGCATCGCCATCGTCTCCCCGCCGTCAGCGCCAGGTGGGCCGCCGGGGACCTGTCGTACGGCTACGCCGCCACCATCGCAGGCGCGGTCGCCCGACTGGACGACGATGACTGCGCCGCCGCCGAGGACATCCTGCTCGACATGGTCGATCAAGATTTCTCCGCCGGGAAGGTCGCCACCTTCGTGCGCCGCATCCGGGACGTCATCGCCGAGCGGGACGGCACCGAAACGGCACCCGACGACGCCAAACGCGGCTACGAACGCTCCTGGATCGACTCAACGCGTTCCCTGGACGGCGGCCGCTACCTCAAGGGCTGGCTCAACCCCGAAGACGCCGCGATCTGGGACGGCACGCTAGGGCCGCTGGCCAAGCCTGCCGGAACCGATGACCGCCGCGACCTGTCCGAACGCATGGCCGCCGCACTGACAAGCGTCCTGTCGGGCGGGCATCGGGCCACCAAGGTCACCGTCATCTGCGACCTGGACACCCTCACCGGCGGCACCGCCCCGGCCCGCCTCACCGACGGCACCCCCATCCCCGCCGAACAGGCCCGCCGC
>NZ_SMKK01000475.1 GCF_004348425.1 Actinomadura sp. 7K507 | reverse complement strand
AGCCGACGGCCCCGCGGAAGGCCCCCGTCCAGGACGACGACGCCTTGTTCAGCATCACCGAGGCCGCTACTGCCGCAGCCGGCCTCGGTACCCGGATCGTCACGTCCGACCTGTTCTCCGAGCAGCGCCGGTTCGTCCGGAAGGCGCCGCCGGACGAGGAGGTCGCGGCGCTGATCGACGAACTCGTCGACGCGGGCGGGAAGTTGCCGACCGGGCGGGCCGCGTCGCTCGTCGGGCAGCCCGCGTTCCGGATGCCGGGCTATGTGTCCACGGTCGGGCGGCTGCTCAACGTCGACGGCTACCAGGTCATCAGCGAAGGGGACGGCGGTCGCACCGTGGAGCTCAACGTCGGCCTGCTGACGCTGCAGTTCCTGGAGGGCTGATGGACGTCACCGGAGTGAGTCCGGCACGGCGCCGGGAAGTGATCGACGCACTGCGGCGCGGCACCGTCCCGCATGCCGGGCTCGACCTGTTCGCGGTGGGGCTGGAGCGGTTCGGGAACGCGCTGGACGAGGAACTGTCCGCGGTCGCCGCCGAAGGGGCGGTGTTCAAGGCCGTACGCGGAGAGTACGGCTCCGGGAAGACGTTCTTCGCACGGTGGCTGGCCGAGCGGGCGAAGCGGCGCGGGTTCGCCGTCACCGAGATCCAGATCTCCGAGACCGAGACTCCGCTGCACCGGCTGGAGACGGTGTACCGGAGGCTGGTGGAGCGGCTCGCCACGTCGTCGCACCGGCCGAGCGCCCTGCGGGACGTCATCGACGGCTGGTTCTACACGCTGGAGGAGGACGTCCTCGCGGCGGGCTCCGTCCCCTCCGCTGCGGATGGGATGCCCGACCCCGACGCCCTCCAGCGGGGCGTGGACGAGCTGCTCGAACGGCGGCTCGCGTCCGTCGCCCGGACGACGCCCGCGTTCGCCGCCGCGCTCCGCGCCTACCGCAGAGCGGCCGTGTCGGGCGACGCGGCCACTGCCGAGGGGCTCATCGCGTGGATCGGCGGCCAGCCCAACGTATCCGCGGCGGCCAAGCGGACCGCCGGCATCAAGGGCGACCTCGACCATTTCGGAGCCCTCGGTTTCCTGCAGGGGCTCCTGGCCGTCCTGCGCGACTCCGGGCATCCGGGCCTGCTCATCGTCCTGGACGAGATCGAGACGCTGCAGCGGGTCCGCAGCGACGTGCGGGAGAAGGGCCTCAACGCCCTCCGGCAGCTCCTGGACGAGATGGACGGCGGCCGGTTTCCCGGCCTCTACCTGATGATCACCGGCACGCCCGCGTTCTACGAGGGGCATCAGGGCGTCCAGCGGCTCCCGCCCCTCGCGCAGCGGCTCGCGACCGACTTCGGCGACCCGAGGTTCGACAACCCCCGCGCCGTGCAGATCCGTCTGACCGGCTTCGACCTGGACAAACTGACGCGGCTCGGGAGCCGCGTCCGTGACCTGTACGCCGTGGACGCGGACCCGCGCGTCACGTCGCTGGCCGACGACGCCTACGTCGGCGATCTGGCGCGGGCCGTCACGGGGGAACTGGGCGGGCGGACCGGCATCGCGCCGCGGATCTTCCTGCGCAAGCTCGTCGAGCAGGTCCTCGACCGGGTCGACCAGTTCGACGAGTTCGATCCGCGCCGCCACTATTCGCTCACCCTGTCGCCCACGGAACTGTCCGATGTCGAACGCAACGCCTGGCGGCAGCGCGCCACCGACGCCGACGACGTCGAACTCGACCTGCCATGAGCATCGGCGCGCTCCACCCGTCGCTCGCGCACCACATCGTCAACGGACTGGGCTGGACGGCGTTGCGTCCACTGCAGGACGAGGCCGTCGCGCCGCTCATCTCCGGCGAGGACGCGCTCCTCCTCGCACCGACCGCGGGCGGCAAGACCGAGGCCGCTCTGTTCCCGCTGCTGACGAGAATGACGGCCGAGTCCTGGGACGCACCGTCACTGCTGTACCTCGCACCGCTCAAGGCGTTGCTCAACAACCTTCTGCCGCGGCTGGAGACGTATGCGGGCTGGCTCGGCATGCGCGCGGCGGTCTGGCACGGCGACGTCACCGGCGGGCAACGCGCCCGCCTCCTGCGCGAACCTCCTGAAGTGCTTCTGACCACGCCCGAGTCGCTCGAATCCATGCTGGTGAGCACGAAAGTGGACCATCGCCGCTGGTTCCGCGGGACAGGGGCCGTCGTGGTCGACGAGGTGCACGCCTTCGCCGGCGACGACCGGGGCTGGCACCTGCTGGCCGTCCTGGAACGGCTGGCGAGGCTCACCGGCGGGCCGGTTCAGCGCGTCGGCCTGTCGGCCACCGTGGGGAACCCGGAGGCGTTGCTGAGCTGGCTCCAGGGCTCCTTCCGCCGCCCCGCCAGCGTCATCGCCCCCGGCGTGGACGTCCCGGCCCGCCCGGACAGCCACCCGGTCTT
>NZ_SMKK01000474.1 GCF_004348425.1 Actinomadura sp. 7K507 | reverse complement strand
GTGCGCCACGAGGCGCTCTGATGTATCCCCGGTGCAGCCGGGAGAGATTCGAAGGGAGATCTCTGGGTCGAATGGCTTACCTGGATCTGAAAAGTGAAGGGGACCGTAGCATGCCAGGAAATCAGTGGACGCCGCGAAGGTATCGAAGGTGGGCTGCTGAGAGACCCGTGTGATATGGCGAAAGCTGGATTGCCTGAAGCCTGGTCTCCAGTTGATGAAAAGACGCATCCACCGGAAAGATACCTGAAACCGGTGCCGAGCTCTGTGCTGGGATGTTTTGCCGCCCGGCGCAACCTTCGGGGCGTGGAGCGATGTCCAGCGAGGACATTCAAGGAGACGAAAGGGCCGCCTAAGTCACGCTCGGACGTACGTCAGAGACGAACGTGGGATCACCTAAGGGATGCGAGTCCTAAGGTGACGGAGTGCTCGTAGTAGTCGCAGGGGTCACGTCCTGCCGGGGAGAGCGGGAAAGCCGCTTACAGGGCGAAGGAGCACAGGTGGTCGGACACATCAGATCGGGAGGTATGCGTAATGCAGAACGCCGAAACGGTGCTGGGTGTCCTGCGTGAGCGCGGCAGGCGGGGCTTGCCGTGCAATGAACTGTATCGGCAGTTGTTCAACCCGCAGTTGTATCTGATGGCTTACGGGCGTATCTACTCCAACCAGGGAGCGATGACGCCGGGAGCCACCGCGGAGACCGTGGACGGCATGTCTCTGGAGAAAATCGGCCGCATCATGAATGCGGTGCGTCACGAGCGCTACCGATTCAAACCGGTCAAGAGGATCTACATCCCCAAACGCAACGGGAGGACCAGGCCCCTTGGTCTGCCGACCTGGTCGGACAAACTCGTCGGTGAAGTGGTCCGCCTGCTGCTGGAGGCGTACTACGAGCCGACATTCTCCGGCCTGTCCCACGGTTTTCGTCCCCGCCGGGGCTGCCACACCGCCCTGCGCGAGGTCGCACATACCTGGACGGGGACGGCCTGGTTCATCGAGGGAGACATCTCTGACTGCTTCGGAAGCCTGGATCATCAGGTCATGCTTTCGGTGCTGGCGGAGAAGATCCACGACAACCGGTTCCTGCGGCTGGTGCGCACCATGCTCCAAGCCGGATACCTGCAGGACTGGGTCTGGACCGCCACGCTCAGCGGTGTACCGCAGGGCGGGGTGGTCTCACCGATCCTGTCCAACATCTACCTGGATCGGCTGGACGACTTCGTCGAAACGGTACTGATTCCGGAATACAACCAGGGTGGTCTGCGTCGGCGCAGCACCACCTACCGCAAGGTGGAAAAGCAGCTCGCGCTGGCCCGCCGGCGAGGCGACCGCGCCCAGGCGCGTCAACTTCGCCGGCAACTGCGCGAACTGCCCAGCCAGGATATGAACGATCCCGGCTACCGTCGGCTGCGCTATGTCAGGTATGCCGACGACACCTTGCTCGGGTTCGCCGGACCCAAACACGAGGCCGAGGAGATCAAACGGCGGCTCGCGACGTTCTTGCGGGATGACCTCAAGCTGGAACTGTCGCCGGACAAGACGCTGATCACCCACGCCAGAACCGGCGCGGCCAACTTCCTCGGCTATGAGATCACTGTCGGGCGCAGTGACCGTATGGTCGCCAAGGGCCGCCGGTCGCACAACGGAGTCGTCCAACTCCGGGTGCCGAAGACAGTGATCAAAGAGAAATGCGCCCCCTACCTCAAACGCGGCAAACCCGCGTGCCTGCCCCATCTATTCAATAAAGACGATCACACCATCGTCAGTATGTATGGGGCGGTCTACCGGGGCATCGTCCAGTACTACCTGCTGGCCGGTGACGTTTCCCGACTGAACCGGCTGCACTGGGTCATGCAGACCTCGCTGCTGAAATCACTGGCGAACAAGCACCGCTCGACCGTGACGAGAACGGCCCGCAAGTACAAGACCGTCGTCGTCACCCCGGCCGGGCCACGAAAGTGCCTGCAAGCCCGTGTCGATCGCGGTGACGGCAGGAAACCACTGGTCGCACAGTTCGGCGGTATTCCACTGATACGGCAAAAGACAGCGGTCATTCAAGACCACAACCCCGACCGGCCCCACCGACCTCGCAAAGAGCTGATATCCCGGCTCCTCGCGGGACGGTGCGAAATCTGCGAATCCACGGACCGGATCCAGGTCCACCACATCCGCAGACTCGCCGACCTGGGTCAACTGGGCCAGTCACAGCCACCGTGGGCGCAGATCATGGCAAAACGCAGACGGAAAACACTGATCATCTGCCAATCCTGCCACGACCTCGTCCATACCGGATCGTCCACCGCAACCACGCAGCAGCCACTGGAGAGCCCGTTGCAGTGAAAGCTGCACGGCGGGTTCGGGAGGAGGCCGTCGGAAAAGGACCAGCCCCACGCTGGCACCTCGCCGACGGCCCACCTCACG
>NZ_SMKK01000473.1 GCF_004348425.1 Actinomadura sp. 7K507 | reverse complement strand
GGGCCCGCCGCCCCCACCGCACCCGTAAGCCCCGGTGGACGTTGCCGGACACCGCGCCGGACGGCATGACTCCGTCCGGCGCGGTGGGTCGCTAGGCGTCTCTCCGCCCGCGCATGGCGCGGAACATGCGCAGGGGGAACAGGCCGATGAGCGGGGCGCGCTTGCCCGCGTCCTCGCTGTCCTTGCGGTCGAAGGCCTGGGCGTAGCGCCGCGCGTCGGACGCGGTGGGGTAGACCTTCGCGCCGCCGGCTCCGCACTCGCGGGCGCACTGCCAGCGCATGGTCTCGCCTTCGGCGGTGAAGCGGCCCGTGCTCGTGGAGGGCCTGCGCGATGGCGTTGATCTCGCGGTCCAGGGCGATGCCGGTGTCGGGCGACCAGCGGCTCGCCGTCCCGATCATGCCCGGTGAGTAGAAGGTCCTGCCGGGTCCGGGGAGCAGGCGCCGCAGCCCGCCGCGTTCCCGGCGTTCGCGGCGCAGGACGCGCTCGCGGATCCGTTCGTCGCGCTCCCGGGCCGCGCGCTGCCGCTCGGCCGCCGCATCGCGCTCGCGCTGCTCCTGCTCGGCCGTGCCCGGCTCCGCGGCGAGGGACTCGGCGGCGGAGCGGTGCTGCGCGGCCTCCATCCGGTCGGCGGCGGACTCGGCGCGCAGCCGGTGGACGTCGGCCTGCCGGTCGTGCCGGGAAACCTCGTCCGCGTCCCGCTCGGCCGTGGGTCTCCGCGTCCCGCTGGTTCTCGGCGGCCAGCGCATCCATCCGCCGGCGCAGCGCGGCGGCGCGCTCCTCCGCGGCGGCGGCGCGTCCAATGCACCGCGGCGTTCGACGTCGGCCTCGGCGTCCTCGGCGTCGGCGCGCTCGTCATGGGCGGCCGCCTCCTCGGTGAGGCGCTCGGCGTCCCATTCGGCCGTCTGCGCGAGGACCGCCTCGACGCGCAGCCGTTCGGCGGCGCCGCGGTCCCCGCCGCGTCCGCACGCGGCTTCACCTCTTGACATCCTCCCCCTCTTAAAAGAGGGGGATTCCAACCTGTGTGGGTTGGGGTTCACGGACACTCGGCCGCGGGTGCGGTGTTGTCCCTCCGGCACCGGCTGATCGCCGGGGGCGGGGGATCCCGCCCTGTCCTGCCGCGACTTTGGTCGTGGTGCTCGCAGCGATGTTGATGGCTGCGTTGGTGTCGGCGTTGCAGGAGAACCCGCAGGACACGCAGAGGAACTCGGCTTGGCTCTTGCGCGAGTTCTTCTCGATCCATCCGCAGGTGCTGCACCGCAGACTGGTGTAGGCCGCCGGGACGTCCTGGACCCGGCCGGGCGCCTTGTGCCCGGTGCGCTGCCGCAACAGCCCCCACCCCTGCGCCAGGATGCCTCGGTTCAGCCCGGCCTTCTGCGCCACGCGGCGTCCGGGCCGCTCGAGGGTCCCCCGCGCGGACGCGGTCATATTGACGATGTTCAGCTTCTCGAACCGGATCACGTCAAAGCGGCGGGCGAGCATGGTGGAGGTCTTCTCGCACCAGTCCTTGCGCCGCCCGGCCTCGGCGGCCTTCAGCCCAGCGGCCTTGGCGTACTCGGCGGCCTTGCGCTCACTGCCCCTGGGGGCTCGGGCCGCGCGCCGCTGATGCTTGCGCAGCCGGGCGCGTTCACGGGTGGACAACTGCGGGCAGTTCAAGGCGCGCCCGTCCGACAGCGCGGCCGTGATGGCCACGCCCCGGTCGACACCGACGGCCTGGCCGGTGCCCGGCGCCGGGATCGCGGCGGGGACGACGGCGAAGGCCACATGCCACTGCCCGTTGCGGAACGTGACGCGGAACGTTTTCGCCTCGGGCGGCCTGGCGCCCTTGCCCTTGGCGCTGAGGCGGAACCGGACCCAGCCGCAGCCGGGCACCGCCACCCGCGCCCACCGCCGGTTCAGCCTCTGCACCCGCACCCGGCGGGCCATCACCTGCCCGCCCTTGGCGTTCAGCAGCGGCCCACCATCATCGTCGTAGACAGGGACGCGGTCGGTACCGATGACCCGGAAACCCTCATGCCGGTACTTCTTGCGCCAGATCGGCTCACCGAACCCTGAGGAGAAGAAAGCCTGCTTGGCCTTGGCGAAGTCCTTCAGCGCCTGCTGCTGCACATCCGCATTACCCGCCCCCAGCCACTCGTTCTCCCGCCTGGCCTGGGTGAGCTGCCGGCACTGCTCGGCAAACCCCGGAGCCGATCTCCTTCCGGGCCGCCAGTGCGCGTGCTGCTCGACGGCCAGGTTGTACACGTACCGGGCATGCGCGCAGTGCACGAGCATCTGCTCCGCCTGCGCCGCAGTCGGGTACATCCGGAACCGTGACACACCACAAACGTAGCGGACGGTAGCGACACAATGACGGTAAGTTCGAATTCAAGCTGCGCATCCCCCACGGCCTCCACGAACACCCCACCACCCAGGCACAGAC
>NZ_SMKK01000472.1 GCF_004348425.1 Actinomadura sp. 7K507 | reverse complement strand
GCCCTGGGGTGGTGGGCCCTGTGGCGGGGAGCCCTGCCCCGGGTGTCCCGGGGAGTTCGGAGGCGGGTATCCCGGGCCCTGCGAACCCGGGGCCGGGGAACCCGTCCCCCGGTTCTCCCGTCCCTGCTGGTCCCACTCCGGTCGACCCGTCACTGCCTGCCTCTGCATTCCGGCGGCGCCTTGCTCTGATGGCCCGCACTCCGACGCCCACGAAGAGTACGGCAAGTCCGCCCCCCGTGATGAACAGAGCGATGCGCCCGTACCCGGTGGTGACGACGGTGATGGTTTCGCCGTCGCCGAGCGTCCGGCCGCCTGATTCGGGGATCACCAGGTCCAGGCGCACGCGGAAGTTGCCGTTGCCCGCCGCCTGCGCCGGGATCCACCGCTGCGCCCGCTCGCCGGGCCGCAGCTCGATGACCGACTCCTCCCGGTCCAGCTCCCCGAGCTGCAGCTTCGCGGTGTTCTCCGACGTCGCGACGAGCCGGACCTTCACCGACTGGTTGGTGAGCGTGTTCTCGACGAGCACCGGCAGCTTGCCCGAACTGCCCCCCATCAGCACCCGTTTGTTCTTGGTGGTGACGATGCGGACCTCGCGCATGTCCGATTCGATCCGGTCCGCGAGTGCGTTGCGGGCCCGCTTGGCGCGGCCGGGCATCACCCGCCACGCCACCGATTTCGTCCGCAGCAGGGCGCGCTCGTAGGAGATGTTGATGTCGTTCGTCATGACGGACCGGAACGTCGCCGCCTGGCGGGAGGCGGCCCGCACCTGCGCGAGGTGCGCCTCGCCCAGCTCGTAGCGCTCGTAGGCGTCGGGGTAGCCGTTGAAGGCCCTGGCCTGGGGCGCGGCGGACTCGATCTTGCTCAGCGGCATCTCCCGCAGCCAGTCCGCGTCCTGCGTGTAGTTCAGCAGGTTCTCGGCGAGGCCCGGCGCGGGGTTCCAGTGCCGGTCCGGGGCGACGACCACGGTGCGCTGCAGGTTCGGCGCCTCCGCCGCGATCATCGCCGTCTCGGCGAGGAAGCGCTGCTCGGTCGCCAGCGGCCCCGCCTCGCGGTCACTGACGATCTTGTTGAGCTTCTCGTCGTACAGCAGGGCGTTCTTCTTGCCCGCCTCCGTCTGGACCGTCGTGGTCGCGTTCGGCGGGCCCCCGGTCGCGGGGTTCTGGAACTGCGAGCTGCTCATCAGGAACGTCCCGCCGTCCTTCAGCGTGTTCCTGGCGAGCTGTTCGAGCGTTCCAGGACCCCCGGCGCCGTGCGGCGGCCATGCGACATGCGCGTCCGCCGCCCGCCCGAGAGCCTGTGTCGCGACACCGGTGTTGCGGTCGTCGAAGGCGACGCCGATGTCGCGGGTCATCTTGTGGCGGACGAGCGCGACGACGTCGGGGTCGCCGTACGGGACGGTGAAGTACGGGTCGCCGTTGACCGCCTTCTTCAGGTCCGCCAGCCACGCCGCCGCGACCGTGCTCTTGGGCTTCTTCGTCGCCTTCTGCGAGCCGAGGGGGTTCACGGTGTAGTCGCCGGACGCCATCCGCTGGGCGTCGTCCAGCAGGGCCGGGTCGATCCCCCACGTGACCGGGGTGTCGGTCGCGGCGGCGGCGTCGACGAGCGTGCCGAGCCGCCCGTTGGGCGACATGTCGCTGGTGAGCTGGTCGTCGAAGAACGTCTGGTCGTCGGTCCTGTGCATCCGGTCGATCAGCGGCCACACCCAGCTGATCGCCACCGGCTTGGCGTTCGCCTGCTCCGGCATGAACGTCAGGAACGTCGTCACGCCGCCGACCACCTGCTGCGCCGAGTTCAGCACCTCGACGCCCACCGGGTAGACGCCGGGGGTTCCCGTCGTGGTGTTCAGCCGCAGCGCCCTGGTGCTGGTCTTGAACGTCCAGTTCTGCATGGCGCCCGGTTCGGCGGCGTCCCCGAGGCGCTGCTGCGGGCCGATGTTGGGCAGTTGCTGCGGCCGGGTGGAGGCGAACTGGTCGAGCTGGCTGCGGCTGCCGACCGGCTGCGTGCCGTAGCGCAACCTCAGGCTGAGCCCGTCGAGCCGGCCGTGCGTGCGGTTCTTCGCCACCCCCGAGATCTCGATCTTCGAGTTCTCGCGGACCGTCTTCGGGTTGACCTTCGTGAGCGCGAGCCCCACCTCGGCCCGCTTCTGCGCCTGGGCCGACGCCACGGCCGAGGCCCCCAGGGGCGTCGGCCCCAGAGTCATCGGCGGAGCCATCGCGAAGCAAGGCAGCAGAGCGGCCAGCGCGACCGCACGTCTGAGCCGTCTCACGCCGTGTCCACCCAGGGGCCACCCGGCGCCGCGCCACCTGCGAAAGCCGCACCGGCCACGGACCTGGCCGCCTTGGAGCGGCGGGCATGAATATCCCGCACCACGGGGAGAGTCTATTGCAGTGCCCTCCTCCTCGGGCCTGGAGGCCGCGTCAGCGGACCGGGTGACGGG
>NZ_SMKK01000471.1 GCF_004348425.1 Actinomadura sp. 7K507 | reverse complement strand
GTCGGGGGGGTCGGGCTCCGACGGCCGCGCCCGGCTACCGCGGGGCCGCGCCGAACCGGACGCCGCGGACCCCGAGCCGGTCCCCGGGGTGACCTCCGGCGGCAAGGCGGGCTTGGGGGCGACGGGCTTGCCCGGCCCCGCGGGCGGCTCCAGGGACGGCGGCGTGCCCCGCCGCCCGCCGCCGGCCGGCGGCGCCGGGCGCCGCGACCCGGGCTGGCGGGACGGCCGGGACGCGCCCGGCCGCGGCTCCGCGGACCGCGGCTGCGGCTTGATCTGCGGCAGCGCCTGGGTGGTCAGGGACGCCGGGTCGGCCGTGCCCTGCTCGTCCTCGTCGCGGGACCTGCCGGACCAGTAGCCCGCGTCGCCGGCCGGGTCGGGCCGCCGGCCCTCCTCGGGCCCCTGCTGGTCGTCGCCGCCCCAGGCGAGCGGCGCCTCACCCGCGGTGCGGGTCTCGGGTGCGCGCGTCTCCGGGGTCCGGGGCTCGGGGGTTCGCGCCTCGGCGCCGCCCCTGCCGTCCCCGCCGCGCGGCGGGCGGGCCTGGCGGGACGGGGCCGGACGCGACTGCCTTCCCCCGCGCGGCTCCGGCGGCTCCAGCAGGGCACCGAGCACGGTGACGCCGGCGCGTTCGGCCTCCACGTACGCCTGGCGCAGCTCCTCCCGGGTAGTCACGCCCTGGTTGACGACGAGGATGACCGCGTCCATGAACGTGCACAGCGCCTGCGCGTCGGCGTCGTGCAGGCTCGCGGCGTTGACGACGAGGTACTCGCTGCGGCGGCGCAGCACCTTCACGGCCTCGCGCATGCGCGGCCCGCTGAACCGGTGCGCGGCCTCCAGGGCGCGCGGCCCGCGCGGGAGCAGCCGCAACTGCGAGTCGGTGTGGATGAGCAGGGTCGCCGGGTCGGTGCCGCTGAGCAGCGTGTCGGACAGCCCCTTGCCGGGACGCGCGCCGAACAGCCCGGTCATGTCGGCGTCCTCGGTGGTCGCGTCGATCATGATGGTCTTGGCCCCGGCGAAGGCGAGCGAGACCGCGAGGTTGGCGCTGGCCAGCCGGGCGCTGCCGCCCGGGGTGGCGCTGGTGACCAGCAGCGCCACCGGGGTCTGCGGCGCGGTCGCCACGACCGCGGCGCGCAGCCGCCGGTAGGCCTCGCCGACCGGGCTCTTGGGTGCGCTGACCAGGGCGAGGGAGTCGCCGGGCGGGCCGCCCGCCGGGATGGTGGACAGCGCCCGGACGCCGAGGCCCTCGACCGCATCGGCGTTGCGCAGCCGCTGGTTCAGCCGCTCCCGCAGCAGCATGATCACAAAGCCGGCGAGCAGCCCCAGGACCAGGCCGCCGGTGCCGTACAGCGCCTTGCGGATGATGCCGGGCCCGGCCGGCGCGTCCGCCGGGGTGATGACCTGGCCGGGGTCGAGCGGCGTGCTGGCGATGTCGTTGGACTGCTCGTCGATCACGCCGAGCTGGTTGGTGTAGGCGGTGACGCGCTGCTGCATGGTGGCGCGCTGGGAGCCGGAGGAGGCCGCCATCTCCTGGTTGGCCTGCTGGAGCTGCCGCTGGACCTTTGCGGCCTGCGTCTTCAGCTTGGCGATCTGGTTGTTCACCACGCCCTGGGCGCGCTGCGTCCGGTACTCCAGGTAGGCGTCGGCGTACGCCTGCGCGCCCGCGCGGGCCTTCGTCGAGCCGTTGGTGGTGTAGGTCAGGGTGAGCACCTGGGTGTTGGGCGGGACGGTGACCTCCACCTCGCCCTCCGGCTCGCGCCCGAGCTTCTTCTGGACGATCCTGCCGACCCCGTCGGTGGCGACCAGCTGCGCCTCCGTCTGCAGGTTCACCAGGTCGTCGCCGCGCCCCTCCGGCGAGTACGGGTTGCCCTCCAGCGGGCTGACCAGCACTGTCGCCGTGGCCTGGTAGGGCGGTGGCACGGCGATCTCCAGGGCGATGCCCGCGCCCGCGCCGAGCACGCCGAGGACGACCAGCGCCACCATGTAGCGCCGGACCAGGGACAGCAGCTGCCCTCCCTGCGGGTCGGCCGTCTGGTCAGCTCCCACGGCGATCCCCCTCATAGATCCGTGTCGTGCTTGGCGGACTGTTCATCACGACTTTAACCGCGCGTTGCACGCAGACGGTTCCGTTCATCTCAACCTCGTCCGGGAGCTGTGGCTCTGGGTGGGGTCCGGTCTGGGGTCCGCCCGGGGGCCCGGGGTGGCGGGCCGCCGAGGCTCGGTGCGGTCAGCACGATGCCACGTGCGGGGTTGGCGGACTGGTCGAGGGCCAGTACACCGCTCGCGACCTCGCGGTCCAGCGCCCGCCCGCGCTGGGCCACGACCAGGGTCAGGTCGCTGGCCGCGGCCGCGGCGATGGTGTCGGCGCCGTTGATGTCGGGGGTGGTGATGATGACGATGCGCGACTCGCGGCCGGCCCTGTCCACGGCCCGGGTGAGCTGCCGGTCGTCGTCGCTGCGCACCAGCCGGACGGCGA
>NZ_SMKK01000470.1 GCF_004348425.1 Actinomadura sp. 7K507 | reverse complement strand
GCTCCTGCTCGTCCTGCGCGATCTGGAGCAACGCCGCATCCCGCTCGGCGGCATGGTCAACAGGGGATTCGGCGACGTCACGGTCACATCCATCGAGTTCTCCGTCAACGGCAGCGACGCGGCCGCCGCCAGGCCCGCCTTCGCCATCGAGGCGCCGCCCGGCGAGACCGTCAAGGACGCCGTGCAGATCACCAATTTGACCGGCGAGCCTCTCGACTTCCGGCTCTACGGAGCCGACGCCTACAACACCCCCCGCGACGCCGGGTTCGCGCTGCGCGCCGCGAACGAGCCGAGCAAGGACGTCGGCGCCTGGATCACCCTGAAGCGCGGGACGCTGAAGGTCCCGGCGCGCAAGGCGGTGAAGGTCCCCTTCACCCTGGAGATCCCGCCCAACGCCACGCCCGGCGAGCACATCGGCGGCATCGTCGCGCTCAACACCGCGATCGAGAGCGTCCAGGAGTCCGGCGGCGCCCGCGTCGGGGTGCGGCGGGCCGTCGCCGCCCGCGTCTACCTCCGGGTCGCCGGGCCGCTGACCCCGAGCCTGCGGATCGGCGGGCCCGACACCGCCCGCACCGAGCCGCTGGTGCCCTACGTGAACCAGAGCCGGGGGACGATCCGCTACACCGTCGTCAACTCCGGCAACCAGCGGCTCTCGCCCACCGCCCGCGTGTGGGCGACGGGCATCTTCGGCCGCCGCGTCGAAGAGTGGCCCGACCGGCGCCTGCCCGAGATCCTGCCCGGCCAGCGAACGGAGATCACGGTGCCGTGGAACGGCGTCCCGCCGCTGGACGCGGTCACCGTCCGGGTGGAGCTGACCACCGCCGACGGCGTCCGGGTCCGGGGCCAGGACCAGTTCACCGCGGTGCCGTGGGTGGCGCTGCTCGTGCTCGTCGGGACGGTGTTCGTGGTGTGGTCGGTGCTGCCGAGGCTCATCCGCCGCTGGCGGGAACGGGCCGGACTGGCCTCCGGCGGCGAGGGGATCCTCGGATGAGACGTCTCGCCCACGCCCTCGCGGCCGTCCTGCTCACCGCCGCGCCCGCCACCGTGCTCGCCACGGGGCTCGCCCCGGCGGCGCCCGCGGAGGCGTCCTCGCGCGCCAGGCCCGGCGTGAGCGTCGAACCCGCGCGGGCGGCGGCCGGCACCTCCGCCCGGGTCCGCGGCAGCGGGTGGACTCCGGGAGCCACCGTCCAGGTCCAGGTGTGCGGCGCCAGGGCCGTGCACGGCTCGGCCGACTGCGACACCGGACGCGGCGTCACCGCCATGGTCGCGCCCACCGGGTCGTTCGAGGCGGGCCTCACCGTGGGCGCGCCGCCGTCCGCGTGCCCGTGCGTGATCCGGGCCGGGACGCTGCCCGGCGGGGCGGCCGCGCCCGCGAACGCCACCGCTCCGTTCACGGTGCAGGGGCACCCCGTCCGGCGCATCGAGCGGGACGTCGCTCCCGTGCGCGCGGACGTCGTCGGCGTCGAGCTCGTCGGCGGGGGAGAGCGCGGCGAGCTGTTCGGCGGCCGGACCGAGCGGACCCTGGTGCTGCGGATCCGCAACGCGGGCGCCGACCCGATCGAGAACGCCCCGCTGGTGGTCGGCTGGGGCGGCGGCGACGAACCGGACACCCCCCTGACCGCCCCCGAGACCGGTGTCCTCCGGCCGGGCGAGACCGCCACCTACCGCGTCCCCGTGGAGTTGCCGCGGGCGTCGTTCGGCACCTTCGTGGTCGGCGGCCGCTACGCCGGCCAGGTGCCGTTCGAGACCTCCTTCAGTACCTACCCCTGGGGCCTGCTCGGCGTGAACCTGCTGGCCGCGATGCTGCTGCTCCTCGGCATCCGGCTCGCGCTGGGCCGCCGGGCCGCTCGCCGCCGGCGCCGCCGTCTCGGCGCCGTGCCCCCGGCGCTCGGGGCCGCCACCGCCGCCGGACAGACCCCGGCGCACCACCGGGCGGCCCCGAGTCCCGCCGGAACCGTCGAGATCGACGACCTGATCGGCTACCTGGACACGACGGCGCGGTCGCCGTCGGGAGCGTACGTGGTGGACCGCGACGCGCTGGTCGGCTACCTGGAGGAGCGGCGCGGCGGGGAGCTGCGTCCGGTCGATGTCGAGGCGCTGGAGCGGTTCCTTTCCACATCCCATGGGGAGGCGCGATGAACGGCCCGGCGACCGGCCCGGCGACCGGCCCGACGCCCAGCCCGACGGCCGCCCTGCCGGCCACGAGGCCGCACTCCCGCCGCCGCGCCCCCGGCGCCGCGGCGGGGACCGCCGTGGCCGCCTCGGCCGCCGCCGGCCCGCTGGCCGCCGGCACCGTGCTGCTGCTCGCCGACGCGCTCGGCGGTGTGGTGGGAGTGCCCGGCGACGTCGTCACCTACATCGCGCTGACCGGACTGCTGCTCGCCTGCGTGATGCTCCCCGCCGCACTGTGGCTGGCCCGCCGCACGCCCGTGCGCGGG
This sequence comes from Actinomadura sp. 7K507, assembly GCF_004348425.1. GTDB lineage: Bacteria > Actinomycetota > Actinomycetes > Streptosporangiales > Streptosporangiaceae > Spirillospora. The sequence goes on along the minus strand of NZ_SMKK01000470.1, from coordinate 129 downwards.
CTCGTCGCGGCCGCCGGCGCCCTGGCGGGGCTCGCCGTCGTCGCGGCGGGCCTGGTCCCGGCCGTCCCCGTCTTCGCGACCGCGCTGATGGCGGCGGGAATCGCCGGAGACCCGCGCGAGGACCAGCGC
>NZ_SMKK01000469.1 GCF_004348425.1 Actinomadura sp. 7K507 | reverse complement strand
GGTGGACGCGTTGTAGCTGTTGAGGCCCTCCCTGCCGCCGCCGACGGCACCGCCGAAGGCACCCGATGTGGCTCCCTTCGCGATGGCGTCCCAGGTCAGCGGGTCGCCGTGGATCGCGGCCGTGGCGACCGTGCTGCCCACCCCGGCGATGGCCTCGGCCGTGCCCTCCCGCGCCATGCCCTTGGCCATGCTGCCGAGCGCGGTGTCGGCGCCGTCGCCCACGCCGGGGACCCTGCCCAGGCCGTGCGAGATGCCGCCGGACAGGGCGCCGCCGATCGCGCCGTCCAGCGTGGCCGCGCCGGTCTTGGACCAGTCGACGCCGTCCCGGTTGCCCTGCGCGATCTGCACGCTCTGGACGAGCAGGTCGAGGCCGCCGCCCTCCACGGCACCGACGACGGCGCCCCTCAGAACGGCGCCGAGGAACCGCTGGCTCAGCCGCTCCAGCAGCTCCTTGGCGATGGTCCTGGCCGTGACCTGCGCCGCGACCTGCACGGCCGGGATGGCCGCCGTCGACGCGCCGAACGTCGCGAACGCCGCCGCGATCAGGTAGGCGATCTCGATCGCCGTGACGATCAGCAGGGCGATGAACATGTACTTGGCGTACTCGATGTCGAGCGCGCCGCCGTCGAGCGTCTCGGCGAGCTGGCCGCACGACTCGATGAGCTTCGTCAGGATCTGGGGGTCGGTGGTGACCCACTGCTCCCATTTCTGGCCGAACGCCTCGGCGGCGCCGCTGTCGAGCGCGGTGCGCACGTCGGACGCCGTCTGGTTGAGGTCCTCGATCAGCTCGGTGATCTCGGTGCCGGCGGTCCGCCACGCCTCGGCGCAGCGGCGCATCGCCGTCTCGTCGCCCTCCGGCCAGTCGGCCCCGATGATCCAGCCCAGCCATTGGACCGGTTCCGGTATTTCAAGCCCCACGGATCAGTTCACTTCAACCTGGAGGCGTCCTCGGCCGCCTTGTAGGTCTTGGCCATCTGATCCACGCCTTTCTTGATGCCTTCGAGGCCGTCCTTGAGCTTGGGGAACGCGTCCACGACGGTCGTGCTCGGCTCCTTGTAGCCCTCGGCGAACGCCTGGCCCGTCGCATCGGAACCCCAGCATTCGCCCTCGGCGCCGAGTGCCTCGCTGAGCCGGTCGTAGATCGCCTTGAGCTGGCCGGCGCCCGTCTGGAACCCCTCGCCGGCGCGCCTGAGTTCCTCGGTGTCGACCTCTAGGTAGTCGTAGGTCATCGCGGCAGGATCCCGAGTCGTTCACGGACGGCGTCGATGTCGTCGGGGCGTTCGGGCAGCAGCTTGGCGATGTCGAAGCCCGCGTCCGCCGCGCCTTCGGGAACGAGCCCCCGCATCGCCGCCTGTATCTGGTCGGTGACCCGGGACTGCGCCTCTTCGGACGCCTCCATGATCGCTTCGGCGAGTTCCGCGGCGCCCAGCCTGCGCTGGACGCGCGGGTCGAGTTCGAGCGAGGTCAGCCGTCCCTGCCGGTCGACCTTGACCCGCACCATGCCGTCGGCGGCCTCCGCCTCGGCCTCGATGCTCTCGAGCGTGGACTGCATGTCCTGGATCTGCCGGCGCTTCTCCTGGTAGGTCTGCAGGAGTTCGTCGATATGCGCCTGCCATTCAGCGCGCACAGGCACCCCTCTGTTCGTCGGGAGCTTGGACAGCCCGCGACCGCGCACGATCACAGGTACACAGAGATTGATCGTTTATAGGGCTCTTCGTTGCTCTCGCGCAACCCGGCCGCGGCCGTCCGCGGCTGGTGGGGCAGGCGGCCGGCGCTGTGGAACACTGCGAAGACCGCGAGGTGCGCCGCGCGGTCCGAGACGACCAGGAAGGGGTGGGCGAACGATGCGCAGGAGGCCGAACATCTGTGATGCCTGCGTGCGGTTGCAGAAGCGGTCCAAGCCGGAGGCCGAGACCTCGCTCGACCGCTGGATCCCCTATTGCGACGCCTTCCCGGACCGGGTGCCGAACGAGATCTACCGTGCCGGGTTCGACCACCGGCAGCCGTTCGAGGGCGACCGGGGCATCCGGTTCGAGTTGCGTCCCGGTGGCGAGCGGGCGCTGGCCGCGTACGAGGCGTCGATCGCCGCCCGGCAGGGCGCACGGGACACCGGACCCGGGCGAAGCGGCTGACCCCTCCAGCCTCCTGCCGGACGCGGAGCCGACGGCATGGGGCATGGTTCCTCCGGGGAGTTCGCAGGCGGGGTTGCGGGCAGAGGCTTAGGACAAAGGCTAGCGGGAGCACTTGGCGGTTTCAGGGGTTAGACGTCCGGATGGGGCGTTCGGTTCGGTGAAGCCCTTATGCGGTGAAGCTCCTAGGCTGTGCGGAGGTGGGGCCTGCGCCCGCTCCCGGCGTGTACGGGACGAGTCTCTCGTAGGCTGACCGGTGAGAAGGGAGGCAGGTGACCGACTCCAGTTGGCAGCAGTCCGTCCTGCGTGAGATCGGCGCTTCAGGGCGGGGGCTCCAGATGCTCGACGGGGCGCCGGCCAACGACGCGCAGGTGTCCTGGGACGTCGAGGCGCCGCGTCCGGAACCCGAGCGCCAGCCGTCCGCCGCGCCCGTACCGGACTCGTATTC
>NZ_SMKK01000046.1 GCF_004348425.1 Actinomadura sp. 7K507 | reverse complement strand
GGGGGACATGATCACGGCCCAGGCCGCCCGGACCCCCGGCGCCATCGCCGTCAGGCAGTGGAACGACACCCTCACCTACCGTGTCCTGGCCGGAGCCGCCGCGACACTGGCCCGGGACCTCCGGCGGCTCGGCATCGGCCCGGAGCGGAGGGTCGGGGTGTGCCTGCGGCGGACGCCGCTCATGCCCGTGGCCGTCCTCGGCGTGCTGCTCTCGGGCGGCGCCTACGTGCCGCTCGACCCGTCCCATCCGCGGAGGCGGCTGGCCGGCCTCATCGCGGACGCGGCCATCGACGTCGTCGTGGCCGACGAGACGGGCCGGGAACTCCTGGACGGTCCCGGCCCGCGCGTGCTCGTCCCCTCGCTGGACGAACCGTCGCCCCCACCGCCGACCCCCGCCCTGCCTGAGAACGCCGCCTACGTCCTCTACACGTCCGGGTCGACCGGCGAACCCAAGGGAGTGACGGTCGCCCACCGCAGCGCCGCGGCGTTCGTGACCATGGCGGCCGATTGGTTCGGGCTGGACGAAACGTGCCGCTCGATCGCGTTCTCCGCGCTGGGCTTCGACGTGTCCGTCCTGGACATGCTGGCCCCGCTGACCAGGGGAGGCAGCGTGCAGCTCGTCGGCGACGGCGACCGCGACGACCCCGGCCGGCTCCAGCGTTTCCTGGACGAGCACGAGGTGACGTGGGGTTTCCTGCCCCCGGCTCTTCTGCCGCTGCTGGATCCCGAGGGGATGCCGCACCTGCGCGACCTCGTCACCGCGGGCGAGCCGGCCGGCCCGGAGCAGGTGGAGCGCTGGTCGAAGCCGCCGGAGCGGAGGTTCCACAACTGGTACGGCCCGACCGAGACGACCGTGTGCGTGGTCGGGACGGAGCTGACCGGCCGCTGGGACCGCCCGCTCCCGATCGGCCGCGCGCTTCCCGGCTGCCACGCCCACATCCTGGACGAGCGGGGCGGGCCCTGCCCGCCGGGCGTCGCGGGCGAGCTGTGCATCGGGGGCCCGCAGGTGTCCCGCGGCTATCTGGGACGCCCCGGCCTCACCGCCGAACGCTTCGTCCCCGACCCGTTCGGAGGAGGACCGGGCGCGCGGCTGTACCGCACGGGCGACCGGGCGGTGCTGGACGGGGAGGGACGGATCGCCTTCCTCGGACGGCTGGACCGGCAGGTGAAGATCCGGGGCCAGCGGGTCGAGACCGGCGAGGTCGAGACCGTGCTGCGCGGCCATCCCGGCGTCCTCCAGGCGGTCGCCGACGTCGCGGCGGACGAGCTCATCGCCTACGTCGCGCCCCGCGAGGCGCCTGGCCTGGACGAGCTGCGCGGCCACTGCGCCGACCGGCTGCCCGCCTACATGCTGCCGACCCGGCTCGTCCGGCTCGGCGCGCTGCCGCTCAACACCGCGGGCAAGGTCGACCTGGACGCGCTGCGCGCCCGCGCGGTCCCGGAACCGGCGCCGTCCCCGAGCGGGAACGGCACGGTGGCCGGGATCTGGGCGCGCGTCCTGCGATCACCGGCTCCCGGGCCCGGTGACGGGTTCCTGGAGTCCGGCGGCCATTCGCTGCGCGCCATGCGGATCGTCTCCGCGCTGCGAGCCGAGACGGGCCGCGACGTCACCGTCGAGGACGTCTTCGCCGGGCGGACGCTCGCCGGTCTGCAGGCGCGGGTGGCGACGGCTCCCCCGCTGCCCGGCCACCCGGTGCGCGCCGCGCCGGACGGGCCGGTGCTGTCGCCCATGCAGCGGAGGCTCTGGTTCGTCGAGCAGCTCGCGCCGGGCACGCCCGTGCACAACGTGGCGATCGCGGAGCGGCTGCGCGGCCCGGTCTCGGCGGACGCGTTGCGCACGGCGCTGACCGCCGTGGCCGCCCGGCACGACGTGCTGCGCTGGCGCGTCCGGCAGCGGTCCGGCGTCCCCTACGTGGTCGTGGACCCGCCCGGCGAGGTGCCGCTGCCCGTCGCCGAGCTCGGCGGGTCCCCGCTGGAGGAGGCGCTCGCGGCCGAGGCGTCCACGCCGTTCGACCTGGCCGCCGGGCCGCTGCTGCGCGCCCGGCTGATCCGGCTCGGCGGCGACGACCACGTGCTGGCGCTGACCGTCCACCACATCGTGTTCGACGGCTGGTCCCACGGCGTCCTCGCCGACGATCTGGCCGCCGCGTACGCCGGAACGCCCGCCGCGCCGCCGCGCGCGAGTTTCGCGGACTACGTCGGCCGGTCGCTGGAGCGGGCGAGGCGCCACGGCGCGGACCAGGCCGCGTGGTGGAAGGACCACCTGGCCGGGGCGCCGGCGGTGCTCGACCTCCCGCGCGACCGCGCCCGCCCGCCCGTCCAGACCTTCCGCGGCGAACGCGTCACCGCCCGGACCGGCCCGGAGCTCGCCGCCGCCGTCGACGCCCTCGGCGTCTCGCTCGGCGCCACCCCGTACGCCGTCCTGCTGGCGGCCTTCGGGGTGCTGCTGCACCGGCTCACCGGCCAGGACGACCTGGTCGTCGCCACCCCGTACGCCGACCGCCCGGACGCCGCGTTCGAGGACCTGGTCGGCTGCTGCCTGCGGATCCTGCCGCTGCGGCTGCGGCCGGACGGCGCCGCGGACTTCGGCGACCACGTGCGGCGCTGCCGGGACGAGCTCGCCCAGGCGAGCGCCCACGGCGACCTTCCGTTCGAGGGGATCGTCGAGGCGCTGGGCGTCCCGCGCGACCTGGGCCGCGGACCGCTCGCGCAGGTCGCGTTCAACATGTTCGGGTTCGCCGAGCCGCGGCTGCGCCTTCCCGGCTGCACCACCGAACCGGTCGAGGCCGGGCTGCCCGGTTCGCTGTTCGACCTGACCATGTACGCCGACCGGACTCCCGGCGGGCTGGCGTTCCAGGTCGTCCACAACCCCGACCTGTTCGACGGCGGCCGCGTCGAGGCGCTGCTCTCGGGCTACCTGCGGCTGCTCGGAGAACTCGTCGCCCGCCCGCACGCGCCGGTGCGCGAGGCGTCGCTGCGCGACAGGGCCGCCCCGGGCTGGGACGAGCCGCTCCCGGAATGGACGGGGCCGGGCGTCCTGGAACGGGTACGCCGGGCGGCGCCGGACGCCGTCGCGGCGTCCGGGGCCGGGGGCGAGCTGACCTACCGCGACCTCACCCACCTGAGCCGCCGCACGTCCGCCGCCGTCCGCGCGGCGGGCGTCCGCCCCGGCGAGACGGTGGCGGTGCCGGCGGTCAGGGACGTGGCCCTGCCCGGCCTGCTGCTGGGGGTCCTCGCCTCCGGGGCGCGCTGGGTGATCCTGGACCCGTCCGATCCACCGGACGTACGGCGGGCGCAGGCCCGCGCCGCCGGCGCCCGCGCCCGGCTGCGCGGCCCCGGCACCGCCGGGGACGACGGCGCCCTCCGCGACCTCCCGGCCGTCCTCGTCCAGGACGACGGCCCCACCGACGACGCCGAATCGCCGCGCGGCTACATCTCCCTGACCTCGGGCACCACGTCCGACCCCAAGCCCGTCGTCACGACGGACCGCCCGCTGGCCCGCTTCGTCGACTGGTACACGGCCGCTCACGGCATCGGCCCCGGCGACCGCGTCGCGCTGCTGTCCGGCCTGTCCCACGACCCCGCGCTGCGCGACATGTTCGTCCCGCTCGCCGCCGGGGCCCGGTTGTGCGTGCCCGGCGAGCCGATGGTGCGCGACCCGGAACGCCTGGCGGAATGGCTGCGCGCGCAGCACGTCACGGTCGCCCACCTCACCCCGCCCATGGCGCGGATGCTCTGCGCGGCCGCCGCCGGGCCGGTCCCCGGCCTGCGGCTGATCGCGCTCGCGGGCGACCGCCTCACCGAGGACGACGCGCTCCGCCTGGCCGTCCTCGCCCCCAACGCCCGGATGCTGAACCTGTACGGCACCACCGAGACCCCGCAGGGCCACTCCTGCCACGAGATCGATCCGGCCCGGCTGACCGCGACGGCGCGTCCCGTCCCCGTCGGACGCGGCGTCCGCGGCAGCCGCCTGCTGGTCGTCGACCCCGCGGACCGGATCTGCGGGACCGGCGAGCTGGGCGAGGTGGTGATCCGCAGCCGCCACCTCGCCGGCGGCTACCTCGACCCGTCGCTGACCGCGCGCCGCTTCGGCGCCACGCCGGGCGCCGCCGATCCCGGCGACCGGATCTTCCGCACCGGCGACCTCGGACGGTACGCGCCGGACGGCACCGTCGAGCTGGCGGGACGCGCCGACGACCAGGTGAAGATCCGCGGGTACCGGGTGGAGCTCGGCGCCGTCGAGGCCGCGATGCTGGACCATCCCGAAGTCCGGGCGGCCGCCGCCGCCACGGCTCTGGACGCGTCCGGCGCGCGCGTCGTCCACGGCTACGCGGTGCCCGAGCATCCCGGTCTCACCCCGGCCGGCCTGCTGGCCCATCTGCGCGCGAAGCTGCCGGACGCGGCCGTCCCGGCGGACGTGCGCCTGGTCCCGGCGATCCCGCTGACACGCGGCGGCAAAGTGGACCGTTCCGCGCTGCCCCGGCAGCGGCGGCGCCCGCTCCCGCCCGCGTCCGGCGGGCCGCTGACCCCCACCGAACGGGTCGTGGCCGAGGCGTGGGGCGCGGTGCTGGGGCGGCTGCGGGTCGGGCCGCGCGACAACTTCTTCGACATCGGCGGCCACTCGCTGGCGATCGTCGCCGTGCAGGCCCGCCTGGACCGGGCCCTCGGCCGCCGGGTCCCGGTGGTCGAGCTGTTCCGCCACCCCACCGTCCGGGAACTGGCCGCCTTCCTCGAAGGCGGCGCCCGCCACAGCCCCGGGCTCGACCGGGCGACCCGGCGGGCCGCCGCCCGCCGCTCCCGTTCCCGGCGGCACGACCGCCCCTCTCCATCCACGCGACCGGTGCACGGCGACCAGAAGGACGCGGACCATGACGACCCCCCATCCAGCCTCCCCGGTTGACCGGCGGCACGAGCAGCACGAGCGGCACGAGCACGGCGAGCAGGACGAGCAGGCCGTGGAGCCGATCGCGATCATCGGGCTGGCCTGCCGGGTCCCCGGCGCCGGCGACGCCCGGCGGTTCTGGGACAACCTCGCCGGAGGCGCGGAGGCGATCCGCTACTACTCCCCGGAGGAGCAGCGCGAGCTGGGCGTGCCCGAGCACGTCCTGAACGACCCGAACTTCGTGCCGGCCGCGATGGTGCTGGACGACCACGACTCCATCGACGCCGCGTTCTTCGGCATGTCGATCCGCGAGGCGGAGATCCGCGACCCGCAGCACCGGCTGTTCCTGGAACTGGCGCACACCGCGCTGGAGGACGCCGGCTACGACTCGGCCCGCTACCCCGGCGAGATCGGCGTGTACGGCGGGGTGGGACCGGACGTCTACCAGTGGATCAACATCCGCAGCAATCCCAAGGCGTACGCCAACGCGGGCTGGCTCGCGGTGATGGTCAGCAACCACGCCGACTACTGCGCCACGCTCGCGTCCTACAAGCTCGACCTGCGCGGGCCCAGCGTCACGCTGCACACCGCCTGCTCCACCTCGCTGGTCGCCGTCCACACCGCGTGCGAGTCGCTGCGCAACGGCGAGTGCGACATGGCGCTGACCGGCGGCGCGACCATCGAGGTACCCGCCGGGCACGGCTACATCTACGACGACGACGGCATCACCTCGCCGGACGGGCACTGCCGCGCCTTCGACGCCGGGGGCAAGGGCACGATCTGGGGCAGCGGCGGCGGCATCGTCGTGCTGAAGCGGCTGGCGGACGCGCTGGAGGACGGCGACAACGTCCGCGCGGTGATCCTCGGCAACGCGATCAACAACGACGGCGCCAACAAGGTGGGGTTCTCCGCACCGAGCGTGGAGGGCCAGTCGGCGGTGGTGGCGCAGGCGCTCGGCGTCGCCGGGGTCGACGCCCGCACCGTGTCCTACGTGGAGGCGCACGGGACCGGGACGGCGCTGGGCGACCCGATCGAGGTCGGCGCCCTGTCGAACGTGTTCGGCCAGGCCAGTCCGGACACCGGCTGGTGCGCGATCGGCTCGGTCAAGACCAACATCGGGCATCTGGGCCAGTCCGCCGGGATCGCCGGGGTGATCAAGACGGTGCTGGCGCTGGAGCACGGGATGATCCCGCCGAGCCTGCACTACGAGTCCCCCAACCCCAGGATCGACTTCGGCGAGAACCCGTTCTACGTCAACGCCTCGCCCGCGAAGTGGGAGACGAACGGCGCCCCGAGGCGGGCGGGCGTCAGCTCCTTCGGCATCGGCGGGACCAACGCGCACCTCGTCCTGGAGGAGGCGCCCGCCCTGGACCGCCCCGTCCGGGAGCCGCGCCCGCTGCACCTGCTGCACGTCTCCGCCCGCACGGAGACCGCGCTGGAGGCGTCGTGCGAGCGGCTGGCCGCGCATCTGGACGGCAACCGCGACCTGGACCTCGCCGACGTCGCCTTCACCCTGCGGGAGGGGCGGCGCAGGCTGGGCCGCCGCGCCGCGGTGGCGGCCGCCGGCATCGACGACGCCGTCGCCGCGCTCCGCGACCCGCGGCGCCTCGTCACCGGCGCCGTGCCCCGCCGCGCCCCGCAGGTCGCGCTGCTGTTCTCCGGGCAGGGCGCGCAGTACGCGGGCATGGGCGCGGAACTCCACGAGGCCGAGCCGGTGTTCCGGGACGCCGTCGACGAGTGCGCCGCGATCCTCGCCGGCGAACTCGGCGAGGACATCCGCGAGCCGCTCCTCACCCGCGGCGAGGAGGGCGACGAGCGGCTCCGCCAGACCCGCCTGACCCAGCCCGCCCTGTTCACGGTCGAGTACGCGCTGGCGCGGCTGTGGCTGTCGTGGGGCCTGGAGCCGGCCGCGATGATCGGGCACAGCATCGGCGAGTACGCCGCCGCGACGCTCGCCGGGGTGTTCGAGCTGCCCGGCGCCCTGCGGCTGGTCGCCGCCCGCGGCGCGCTGATGCAGGAGATGCCGCCGGGCGCGATGCTCGCGGTGCCGCTGGACGAGGAGGAGGTCCGCCCGCGGCTCCCCGCCGACCTGGCCGTCGCGACCGTCAACGCGCCCGGCACCTGCGTCGTCTCCGGGCCCGCCGAGGCCGTGGACGCCTTCGCCTCCGAACTGGCGCAGGAGGGCGTCGCCGGTACGCCGCTGCGCACCTCCCACGCGTTCCACTCACCGATGATGGAGCCGATCCTGGGCCGGTTCCGGCAACTGGTGGAGGAGACGCCCCGGTCCGCGCCCCGGATGCCGTTCGTCTCCAACGTCTCGGGCACCTGGATCACCGCCGAGGAGGCGACCGACCCGTCCTACTGGGCGCGGCACCTGCGCGAGGCGGTCCGGTTCGGCGCGGGCGTGGAGACGCTGCTGAACGACGGCGAGTGGCTGTTCGTCGAGTGCGGGCCGGGCCGCCAGCTGTCGAGCCTGGTCCGGATGCAGCTGGGCCGCGACGCGGCCCGCCCGGCGCCGAGCCTGCCGGGTCCGCGCGACGAGGTCTCCGGCCCGCACACCGTCTACGCCGCCGCCGGGGCGCTCTGGACGCGGGGCATCGACCTCTCCGGCCCGGCCGCCGGAGGCCGCCGCGTCTCGCTGCCCGGCTACCCCTGGGAGCGCAAGCGCGCCTGGATCGAGCCCGCGGAGGGCGCCGGGCCGCTGGCCGTCGTCCCGCACATCGGCGGCGAGGCGAACCTGCCCCTGGAGGAGTGGTTCACCGTCCCCGCCTGGCGGCAGGCGCCGCGGGCACCGGGTGCGCCGGAGCCGATCGGCCGCTGCCTGGCGTTCGTGGACGGCGGCTCCGGCGAGCTCGGCGCGGCGCTGCGCGAGGCGGGCGCCGAGGTCGTCGAGGTCCGTCCCGGCGACGCCTACGGCAAGGCCGGCGACGGCGTCTACACCGTCCGCCCGGCCGAGCCCGCCGACTACGAGGCGCTCGTCTCCGACCTCGGGGACGTCCCCGGCCGCGTCGTCCACGCCTGGTCGCTGTCCGGCGAACCCGCGGAGGGGCCCGAGGCGGCCCTGCGGGCCCAGGACCGGGGCTTCTTCAGCCTGCTCGCCCTCGTCCAGGCGCTGACCGCGGCGGAGCCGTCCGGAACGCGGCTGGACGTGCTCACCGCCGGGACGCGGGCCGTCACCGGACGGGACGTGACCCGGCCCGAGCACGCCACCGTCGCCGGCATCGTCCGGGTGGTGCCGCTGGAGGCGCCCTGGCTGACCGTCCGGCACGTGGACCTCGACCCCGTCGAGCCGCTCGCCGACCCGGCCGCGGTGCTGGCCGAACTGGGCGGGGACACGGACGTCGCGCTGCGCGGCGGCCGCCGCTGGATCGAGGAATGGGAGCGCGTGACCGTCCCCGGCGCCGCCGAGGGCGCGCCGCCGCCGGCCGGCCCGGACGACGTCGTCCTCGTCACCGGGGGCCTCGGCGGCGTCGGCATCACGCTCGCCGAGGACCTCGCCCTGCGCGCGGGAGCCCGGCTGGTGCTGGCGTCCCGCTCCGGTCTCCCGCGCGAGAGCGAATGGGACGCCCGCGCCGCCGAAGGCGGGCCCACCGCGCGGGCCATCGCCGCCGTGCGCCGGATGCGGGACTCGGGCGCCGAGGTCATGGTGGTCGCCGCCGACGTCACCGACGCGGCGGCGCTGCACCGGGCCCGCGACGAGATCGTCGCCCGTTTCGGCCGGCTGGACGTGATCGTGCACGCGGCCGGCGTGCCAGGCGGCGGGATGGCCGAGGTCAAGGAGCGCGCCGCCGCCGAACGGGTGCTGGCGCCCAAGATCGGCGGCACGCTCGCGCTCCGCGAGGCGTTCGGCGGCCTCGGCCTGCGCGCGGTGGTGCTGTGCTCGTCCGTCACCGCCGTCGCGGGCGGGTTCGGGCAGGTCGACTACTGCGCCGCGAACGCCTTCATGGACGCGCACGCGTCCGGCGGCCACGGCTGGCCGTGCCGGGTGGTCTCGCTGGACTGGGGCGGGTGGCTGGAGGTCGGCATGGCCGCCGAGGCCGACGCCCCGTCCGCGTTCCGCGCCCTGCAGCGCGGGATGCGGTCCACGCCCGTCGACCACCCGATCGTCACCGAGATGCTGTCGGGCGAGGGGGGCGCCGCGTGGGCCGCGGGCGAGGTGTCCGCCCAGACCCACTGGGTGCTGGACGAGCACCGGATGGCGCCCGTCCCGGTCATGCCCGGCACCGGGTACGTCGAGACCGCGCACCGCGCCGCCGCCACGGCGCTGCCCGCCGTGGACGGCGACGGCACCGCCGTCGAGCTGCGCGACCTGACGTTCACCGAGCCCATGCCGGTGCCGGACGGCGAGGCGGCGCAGATCCGCGTCACCATCACGCCCGAGGCCGACGGGATCGACATGCGGATCTCCAGCCGCGTCGGCGGGGAGGTCCGCGACCACGTGCGGGGCGGCGCCGGCCGGATCGACCCCGGTCCGGCGCCGGTCGTCGACATCGCCGCCGTCCAGGCGCGCTGCGACCGGGCCGACGGGCGCGGCGGCGTCCCGCTGTCCAGCCTGCTCAGCTACGGGCCGCACTGGCGCAACCTGCGCAGCTGGTACATGGGCGACGGCGAGGCGCTGGCGTTCCTGCACGCCGAGGGCATCGTGGCCGCCGACCTGGACCGCTGGGTGCTGCACCCCGGCATGCTGGACGAGGCCACCTCCTTCGCCCGCATCAGCGTGGAGGGGCACTACCTGCCGCTCAGCTACGGGCGCGTGGTGGTGCGCGGCCCGATGCCCGCCAGGATGTGGAGCCACCTGGTGTTCCGCGACAGCGGCACCGACGAGGTGATCGTCGCCGACGTGACGCTGTACGACGAGGACGGCCGGGAGGTCGTGGCCATCGCCGACTACGTGCTGCGCCGCGTCGACCCCGACCGGGTGATGGGCGTCGTCACCCGCAAGGACACCACCGGCAAGGACACCACCGGCAAGGACACCACCGGCAAGGAACCGGCGCCCGCGTCCGCCCGGCAGGAGCGGTCGGGGGCGGCGCAGGGGCCGGGCATCCGGCCCGCGGACGGCGCCGAGGCGTTCACCCGGATGCTCGCCACCCCGCTCGGCCCGCAGGTGGCGGTCACCGCGACGCCGCTGCCCGCGATCCTGGAGGAGACCCGCGCGCTCACCCAGGAGACCGTCGAGACCGCGGTGGGCGAGGGCGCCGCGTCCGCACCGGCCCGCCGCGCGTCCGATGGTTTCGTCGCGCCGCGAACCGAGACGGAGGCCGCCCTGGCCCGGTTGTGGGGCGAGGTGCTGGGCGGTGAGGAGATCGGGGTCGAGGACGACTTCTTCGAACTGGGCGGCAACTCGCTCATCGGCGTGCAGTTCCTGGCGCTGCTGCGCAAGCAGATCGGCGTCCGGCTGCCGATGCGCACCCTGTTCGAGGCGCCGACCATCGCCGCGTTCGCCGCGCTGGTGGCCGCGGATCCGGGCGCGGACGAGGCGTCCCCGCCGGACCCCGGGGCGTCCGGCGACGGGGGCACCACCATCCCGCGCCTGCCCCGCGGCACCGACTCCGGTACGGGAGGCGTCGGGGCGTGAGCGACACGCAGGGGCTGAGCCCGGCGAAGCGGGCGCTGCTGGAGCAGCGCCTGCGGCGCCGGGCGCCCGCTGCGGCGCGCCCCGTGATCGAGCGCCTGCCGGACGGTGTGCCGCCGCCCCTGTCGTTCGCGCAGGAGCGGCTGTGGTTCATGGAGCAGTTCGCGCCGGGCACCGGGGCCTACAACGTCCCGCTGGCGGTGCGCCTGCGCGGGCAGTTGGACGAGGCGCGGCTGCGCGCCTCCCTGGACTGCGCGGCGGCCCGGCACGAGAGCCTGCGGATGCGGTTCCCGGCCGGACCGGACGGCTCGCCGCTCGTCGTCATCGCGGACCCGTCCCCCGTGGCGCTGGAACGCGCGGACGTCTCAGGGGACGTGGAGGAGGCGCGCGGACTGGTGGCCCGCGCGGCGGCACGGCCGTTCGACGTGGCCCGTGGGCCGCTGCTGCGCGCCCTGCTGGTGCGCGTCGCCGGCGACGACCACGTCCTGCTGGTCACCGCGCACCACCTGGTGATCGACGGCATCTCGGCGGGACTGCTGGCCCGGGAGATCCAGGAGCGCTACGCCGCCGGCCCGGACGCCCCGCCCGCGCCCGGCCCGCCCGTCCGGTACGGCGACTACGCGGCCTGGCAGCGGGACCACCTGTCGCGAGGCGCCCTGGACCGCGACCTGGAGTACTGGCGGGAGCGGCTGGACGGACTGGAGCCCGTCGAGCTGCCGGCCGACCGTCCGCGCGGCGCCGATCCGGCCTTCGCCGGGGGCACGCACCCGTTCCGGCTGTCCCCCGGCCTGGCCGGGCGGCTCGGGGAGATCGGGCGTGCGCACGGCGCGACGCCGTTCATGACGCTGCTGGCCGCCTACCAGATCGTGCTGGCGCGGCACTCGGGCCGCCGCGACCCGGCCGTGGGCACGCCGGTGGGCGGCCGCCCGCTGCCGGAGCTGGAGGGCCTGGTCGGCCTCTTCGTGAACATGGTGACGCTGCGGGCGGACCTGACCGGCGACCCGGAGTTCACCGGGCTGCTCGCCCGCACCCGGGACGCCGCCCTGGACGCCCTGGCCCACCAGGGCCTCCCGTTCGAGCAGCTCGTGCGGGACCTGCGGCCGGAACGGGACGCCGCCAGGTCACCGGTGTTCCAGGTGACCTTCACCTTCCACGACCCGGACCCGCCCCCGCCCCCGTACGGGCAGCCCGGCGGCCTCGCGGCCGAACCGTTCCCGGTCGCGCAGCGCACGACCCGCTTCGACCTGGAACTGCACGTCGCCGCCCGGCCCTCGGGCGCGCTGGACGGCGTGCTGGTCTACGACCGCGGGCTCTTCGACGCCGCCACCATCGCGCGGATGGCCGGGCACCTGCAGACGCTGCTCGGATCGATCGCGGAACGCCCCGGCGCGCGGCTCAGCGAGCTGGAGATGCTCACCGGCGACGAGCGGGCCGAGCGTGCGCGGTGGAACGACACCGCCGCCGACCTCGGCCCGCCCGCGACGCTGCACGGGCTCCTGGCGCAGCGGGCCCGGACCCGTCCGGACGAGGTCGCCGTCGTGCACCCCGGCGGCGAGCTCACCCGGGCGGAGGTCGAGCACCGGGTCCGGCTCCTCACCCGGGAACTCGCCGAGGCCGGGGTGGAACGCGAAGAACTCGTGGCCGTCGTCATGGAGCGCGGCTGGGAGCAGATCGTCGCGGTCCAGGCGATCCAGCGGGCGGGCGGCGCGTACCTCCCGGTGGGGCCCGACCTGCCCGAGCGGCGGCTGAGGCATCTCATCGAGCGCGGCGAATGCCGGGTCGCGCTCACCCAGCCCCGCCTGGCGGGCACCGTCTCCTGGCCGCCCGGACTCGACGTGCGCCAGGTCGTCCCGCCGTCCGGCGGCGAACCGGAACCGGCCGGCGGACTCGGCCCCTCGCGCCCCGACGACCTCGCCTACGTGCTGTTCACCTCCGGCTCCACCGGAGCGCCCAAGGGCGTGATGATCGAGCACCGGAACGCGGCCAACACCTGCCTGGAGATCAACCGGCGCTTCGCCGTCGGGCCGGACGACCGGGTGCTGTCCCTGGCCGAGCTCGGCTTCGACCTCTCGGTGTTCGACGTGTTCGGCGCGCCGGCGGCGGGCGCGGCCCTGGTGATGCCCGAGCCCGCCGCCGCCAGGGACCCGGCCGCCTGGGCCCGCTGGGTCGAGCGCGGGCGGATCACCGTGTGGAACTCCGTCCCGGCGCTGATGGAGCTGCTGGTGGAGCACGCCGAGCACGAGTACGCCGACCACGGGTACGCCGAACTCGGCTCGCTGCGGCTGGTGCTGCTGTCGGGCGACCGGATCCCGGTCGGGCTGCCCGGCCGGATCCGGGCGGTGGCGCCGAACGCCGAGGTGATCGGCCTGGGCGGGCCGACCGAGACCTCCATCTGGTGCGTCCAGCACCCGATCGGCGAGGTCGATCCAGGGTGGCGGTCCATCCCGTACGGGAGGCCGCTGGCCAACCACACCGTCCACATCCTGGACGAGGACCTCTCCCCGGTGCCGGTCGGCGTCACCGGGGAGCAGTACGTCGGCGGCGCAGGCGTCGCCCGCGGCTACTGGCGGGACCCCGAGCGCACCGCGGCCCTGTTCGTGCGGCACCCGTCCAGCGGGGAACGGCTGTACCGGACCGGCGACCTGGGACGGTTCGGCCCCGACGGCGTCATCGAGTTCCGCGGCCGGCGGGACGCGCAGATCAAGATCCGCGGCCACCGGGTCGAGCTCGGCGAGATCGAGGCGCACCTGGCCGCCCACCCGGACGTGGCCGAATGCGCCGTCACGGCGCAGGACGGCGAGCTGGTCGCGCACGTCGTGGCCGCACCCGGGGCCGAACCCGCGGCGGCGGCGCTGCGCGCCCACCTGGCCCGGATCCTGCCGGGCCACATGGTCCCCGGCCGGTACCGGACGCTGCCGCGGCTGCCGCTCAGCCGCAACGGCAAGGTCGACCGCAACGCCCTGGCCGTCCCCCCGGCGGAACTCGCCGGCACCTCGCCCGCGTCCCCGGAGCCGTCCGCCGAGCCCGCGACGGAGCTGGAGCGGACGGTCGCGGAGGTATGGCGGGAGGTCCTGGGCGACCCCGGCCTCGGCGCCGACGACGACTTCTTCCAGAGCGGCGGGCATTCGCTCGCCGCGATCAAGGCGCTGACCCGGCTGCGGCGCGTCCTCGCCGGCGGGGACTGGTCGGTGAGCGTGATGGACCTCTTCCGGAACCCGACCGTGCGGCGGTTCGCGCGGCTCCTGGAAGACCCGCGGGAGCGCGGTTCCGGCCTGCTGCACGAGTTGAAGGCGCCGCCGCCGGGGCGGCGCACGCTCAGCTACGTCTGCGTCCCGTACGCCGGCGGCCAGCCGCTGGCCTTCCGGGACCTCGCCGGCGCCCTCCCGGACGACCGCGCGGTGTACGCCGTGGCCGTCCCCGGCAGCGATCCGTCCCTGGAAGGCGAGCGGTCCGGGGAATCCGTCGAGGACCTCGCCCGGCGGTGCGCGGCGGAGATCCTGGAGCGCGTCGACGGTCCGCTCGCGCTGTACGGGCACTGCGCCGGCGGCGCGCCGGCCGTCGAGCTGGCCCGGCTGCTGGAGGCCGCGGGCCGCGAGGTGACGGCGGTCTACCTCGGCGCGATCTTCCCGTTCGCCCGCCCCCGCGGCCGGATCGCCGACCCGGTCCTGCGGCTGCGCGAGCGCGTCCTGGGCGACCGTATGTACGAGATCCGGATGCGGGCGCTGGGCACGGACGTGGCGGGCCTTGAGGACGCGCAGGTCCGGTTCATGGCCAGGGCGATGCGCCGGGACACCGTGCTCGCCGAGGAGTACTTCACCCGGCTGCTGCACGAGCGGGTGGCGCCGCTGCGCGCTCCGATCATCTCGCTGGTCGGCGCGCAGGACGGCGTCACCGACATGTACCAGGAGCGCTACCGGGAGTGGCGGTTCCTCTCCGGCTCGGTCGCGCTGGTGGTGCTGGACGAGGCCGGGCACTACTTCGTCCGGTACCGGGCCGAGGAGACGGCCGAGATCGTCGCCGGCACGCACGACGCGCTGGCCGCCGGGACCGCCGGAGCGCTGCGGCGGGAGGCGCGCGGTCCCGCCGCCACCTGGTGGCTGGAGGACGCCGACGACGGCACCCGGCCCGGCGGCGGGCCCGGAGAGCCGGCCGTGCGGGCCGCGCCCGAGCCCGGTCCGCGCCGCTTCCTCGCGGTCACCGCGGCGCAGCTCGCGGCGATCACCGGTTCGGCCATCACCGACTTCGCCCTGCCGATCTGGATCTACCTGACCACGGGGTCGCTGGCCCGGTTCGCGCTGTTCGCGACGCTGGCCATCGTCCCGGGCGTGCTGGCGGGCCCGCTGGCCGGAGCGGTCGTGGACCGGCTGAGCCGCCGGACCGTCATGCTGTGGAGCAACGGCGCGGCCGGGGCGGTGCAGCTGTTCCTCGGCACGCTGGTGTGGACCGGCACCCTGCGGATCTGGCACGTCTACCCGCTGATCGCCTGCCTGTCGGTGGTGTTCGTCTTCCAGCGGCTCGCCTACACCACCGCGATCCCCCAGCTGGTGCCGAAGCACTTCCTCGGGCACGCCAACGGGGTGGCCCAGATGGTGAACGGCATCGCGCAGTTCGGCGCCCCGCTGGCGGCGGTCTGGCTGCTGTCCACCGTCGGGCTGGGCGGCGTCCTGGTGCTGGGCGTGACCGGCTTCTTCGTCGCCGTCGCCGTGCTGGCGTTCGTCCGGTTCCCCAGGAGGCTGGGGCAGGTGCGCCGGGAGACGCTGTGGGAGGAACTGGTCAACGGGTTCCGCCTGGTGTGGCGGCACCGTCCGATCCGGGCGCTGCTCTGCTTCTTCGCGGCGTTCAACGTCCTGCTGTCCCCGCTGCTGATGTCGCTCTCACCGCTGGTGCTGGGATTCGGTTCGGTGTCGACCGCCGGGCAGGTGGCGGTCGTGGGCGGCGCCGGAGTGGCCGTGGGCGGGCTGGCGATCGCGGTTTGGGGCGGTCCCAGGGAGCGCCGCGTCCACGGCGTGATGGTGACCGGGCTGCTGCTGGCCGCGTTCGCGATGCTCACCGGGATACGGCCGGACCCGGTGTTCGTGGCGGTGTGCGCGTTCTTCCTGTACTTCTGGCTGGCGGTCCACAACGGCATCTACGTCACGCTCATCCATCTCAAGTTCCCGCAGCGCTTCCACGGCCGGATCCTGGCGGTCAACCAGATGATCGCCTGGTCCACGCTGCCGCTGGGCTTCGCCGTCGCCGTGCCGCTCGGCGCGCGGCTGCTGGAGCCGCTGATGGCCGCGGACGGCGCGCTGGCCCCCACCTTCGGGCAGGTGATCGGCACCGGGACGGGACGCGGGCTCGGACTGATGTACCTCGTCCTGGGCCTGCTCATGGCGGTGGCCGTCACGGTGGCCATGCGGACCAGGGCGCTGGGCCGGTTCGACCGGGACGTCCCCGACGCCCCGCCCGACGACCTGGTCGGACGCCAGGCCCTCCGCGAGCGCGCGGGAGCGGCTGCTCCGAGGAAGGAAACCGTATGAGCGGCGAAGCCGTTCGAGGGGTCTGGGGGCCCACCCCCAGGAAGGGCACCGTATGAGCGTCGACGTCTTCCCCGTCTCGTCCGGTCAGGAGCGGATGTGGTTCCTCAGCCGGTTCGAGCCCGACCTCGCGGTCTACAACGTCTGCCTGTGGATGCCGATGCCGCGGGACGCGGACCCCGAACTGGTCGAGGGTGCGCTGGCGGCGCTGGCGAAGCGGCACGAACCGCTGCGCACCACGTTCGACTTCCGGGACGGGCAGGTCGTCCAGCTCGTCCACGCCGGGGTGCCGGCCGCCCTCGCCACCACGGATCTCGGCGCGCTGCCCGCCCCGGAGCGGGAGGCCGAGTTCGACCGGATCGCCCGCGACGACGCGGGCCGGCCGTTCGCGCTGGACACCGCACCGCTGTGGCGGGCCCGGCTGGTCCGCCTGGACGAGGACGACCTGCGGCTGGTGTGGATCTGCGACCACACGGTCTTCGACGGCGCCTCCTCGGCGATCTTCGTCGACGAGCTGTACGAGGTCCTGGCCGCGGCGGCCGCCGGGCGCCCCCCGGACCTGCCCGAACTGCGGATCCAGTACGCCGACTACGCCGCCTGGCAGTGCGGCCGGCTCACCGACGAATTCCTGGCCGGGGAACTGCGGTACTGGCGGCGGCGCCTGGACGGCCTGCCCGCCGACCTCGGCCTGCCGGCCGACCGCCCCCGCCCCGCCGTCCGCACCTACGGCGGCGGACTGCACCTGTTCTCGCTGCCGCCCGAGCTGACCGCGCGGGTCGACCGGCTGGCCAAGGCGCTGGGCGTGACCCCGTTCATGGCGCTGCTGGGCGCGTTCAAGGCGGTGCTGGCGCGCTGGGCCGGGCGGGACGACATCACCGTCGGCTGCCCGATGTCCGGACGGGTGCTGCCGGAGCTCGAACCCCTGATCGGGATGTTCGTCAACGCCGTCCTCATCCGCACGGACCTGTCCGGCGACCCGTCCTTCCGGGAGGCGGCGCGGCGGGTGCGGGGCACCCTGCTGGACGCGATCGACCACCAGGAGATGCCCTTCGAGCGGCTGGTCGAGGCCCTGCGGCCGCAGCGTGACCTCAGCCGTCCGCCGCTGTTCCAGGTGGCGTTCAACCTCGTCCCGTCCGACACCCGGGGGCAGATCGCCAACGGCACCACCAAGGTCGACCTGAGCCTGGACCTCAACGTCCGCGAGGGCAGGATGCACGGGCGGCTGGAGTACGCCACCGACCTGTTCGACGCCGGAACGGCAGAACGGCTCGCGGGCTGGTTCCAGGAATTCCTCGCCGCGGCGGTGCGGGATCCCGACCGGCCGATCTCCGCGCTGCCGCTGATGGACGCGGGGGAACGCGAGCGGATCCTGGCCGCCTCCCGCGGCCCCTCGATGCCGCTCGGCGCCGGCACGGTCCTCGGCGACCTGTTGACCGGTGCCGCACCGGACGGCTCCACGGCCGTCATCGCGCCGGACGGCGGCACGCTCTCCTCCGGCGAACTGCACGCCCGCGCCAACCGGCTGGCGCACTGGCTGCGCTCCCAGCGCGTCGGCCCCGAGACGCCCGTCGCGGTCTGCGCCGAACGCTCTCCCGAACTCGTGGCCGGCGTGCTGGCGGTGCTCAAGGCCGGCGGCGTCTACACGCCGCTCGACTCCGACCATCCCTGGCAGCGGCTCGCCGCCCTGGTGGCCGACAGCGGGGCCCGCCTCGTGCTCACCCAGTCGCACCTGTCCGGCCGCCTGCGCAACCTGCCCGCCCGGCTCGTACCCCTCGACGAGGACGCCGCGTGGCGCGACCTGCCCGACGGCGAGCCCGCACGGGTCAACCGCCCCGGCGACGCCGCCTACCTCCTCTACACCTCCGGGACGACCGGCAGGCCGAAGGGCGTCGTCACCACCCACGAGGCGATCGTCAACCGGCTGGAGTGGATGCGGCGCTCCCACCCTCCGGGCGCGGTCGTCCTGCACAAGACCCCGATCAGCTTCGACGTCTCGGTGTGGGAGCTGTGCCTGCCGCCGGTCTGCGGCGCCGCCCTCGCCCTCGCCACGCCCGGAGGCCACCGGGACCCGTCCTACCTGCGCGACCTCATCAAGGAGCGGCGGGTGACGACCGCGCATTTCGTGCCCTCGATGCTGGCGTCGTTCCTGGCCGCCGAGGGCGTCGAGGAGTGCCGGTCGCTGCGCCAAGTGATCTGCAGCGGCGAGGAGCTGCCCCGCGACCTGGCCGCCCGCTTCGCCGACCGGCTCCCGGACGCCGCACTCCACAACCTGTACGGGCCGACCGAGGCCGCCATCGACGTCAGCGCCTGGCGGTGCGAACCGCGGGCGTCCGGGCCCGTCCCGATCGGCCGTCCCGTGCCCAACACCGCGCTGTACGTCCTGGACGAGCGGATGGCGCCGGTCCCGGCCGGGATGCCGGGCGAACTGCACATCGCGGGCGTCCAGCTCGCCCGGGGCTACCACGGGCGGCCCGGGCGCACCGCGGCGTCGTTCGTCCCCGACCCGTTCGGCCCGCCGGGCTCGCGGCTCTACCGGACCGGCGACCTGGCCCGGCGGCGGGCCGACGGCGCGATCGAGTTCCTCGGCCGCGCCGACACCCAGGTCAAAGCGCACGGCGTCCGCGTTGAACTGGGCGAGATCGAGACGGCGCTGGCGGAGCACTCGCGGGTGGAGCGGGCGGCGGCGGCGCTCCGCGAGGACGCCCCCGGCGGGCCGGGCCTCGTCGCCTACGCGGTGTGGTCCGGCGACCCGGGCGACATCACCAAGGTGCTGCGCGACCACCTGTCCCGCAGGCTGCCCCCGACCGTGATCCCGCAGGCGTTCGTGCCGGTGGAGGCGCTGCCGGCCGGGTCCAGCGGCAAGCTCGACCGGGCGGCGCTCCCCTCCCCCGCGGGCGCCGGGCGCCGGACGCTCGGAACCGGCTACCGGGCCCCCGGCACCCCCATGGAGGAGGAGCTGTGCGCGATCTGGCGGGACCTGCTCGGCCGGGACCGGGTCGGGGCGCTGGACGACTTCTTCGAGCTGGGCGGCCACTCCATGCTGGTGGTGGAGCTGATCAACCGCGTCCGCGCGGCCTTCGGCGTGGAGCTGCCCCTCCGCCGCTGCTTCGAGATCACCACGGTCGAGGGGTACGCCCTGGAGATCCTGGAACGTCGGCTCGGCGGGCAGGACCTCGACCGGCTGCTGGACGACGTCGCCGGGGAGCCCGGACCATGAGCGACCTGAGTGAGCGCCTGGCCAAGCTGAGCCCGGAGCAGCGGGCCGCGCTCGAACGCAGGCTGGGCGCCGCCCCGCCCGGGGCGCGGGAGCCGGGCATCCCCCGGCGGGCGGACGACGGCACCCCGGTCCCGCTGACCGCGGGCCAGGAACGGTTGTGGTTCCTCCAGAAGTTCGACCCGGACGACGCGTCCTACAACATGTTCATCGTCCTGCGGCTGCGGGGCAGGCTTGCCGGGCCGGCGCTGCGGCACGCGGTCGACGAGATCGTCCGGCGGCACGAGATCCTGCGCACCCGCTTCCCCGCCGCCGGCGACGGGCGGCCCGTCCAGGAGGTCGGCGCGGGCGCGCGGGTGGAGCCGGAGCGGCTCGACCTGACCGGGCTGCCCGCCGGTGAACGCGAGGCCCGCGCCCGCGAACTCGTTGCCGACCGCACCAACCGCCCGTTCGACCTGGAGCGGGGGCCCCTGCTGAGAACGCACCTGCTGCGGCTCGGCGAGGACCACCACGTGCTCTGCGCGGTGCTGCACCACATCGTCGCCGACGGCTGGTCGCTGAAGGTGTTCCTGTCCGAGCTGTCCGAGCTGTACGGGGCGGCCCTGGACGGGCGGCCGTCGCCGCTGCCGCCGCCGCCGATCCAGTACGGCGACTTCGCGGCCTGGCGGCGCGCCCGGCGGGAGCAGGGCGCCGACGGCGACCAGCTGGCGTTCTGGTCGGGCGCGCTGGCCGGAGCGCCGACGCTGGAGATACCGACGGACCGCCCGCGTCCCGCGGTGCGCACCTCGGCGGGCGACCATGTCGCCCTGGTCCTGCCCGCGGAGCTGGCCGGCCGGCTGGAGCGGGTGGGGCGCACCCGGCGGGCCACGCTGTTCATGACCGTGCTCGCCGCGTTCCAGGTGCTGCTGTCGCGGCACGCCGGCCAGGACGACGTCTGCGTCGGCTCGGTCGTCGCGGGCCGGGACCGTCCCGAACTGGGACCGCTGATCGGGTTCTTCCCCAACACGATCGTGCTGCGCGGCGACCTGTCCGGCGATCCCTCCTTCGGCGAGCTGCTCGACCGGACCCGGGGCACCGCCCTGGACGCCTTCGCCCACCAGGACCTCCCCTTCGAGGAGCTGATCACCGCCCTGGGGGCGCGGCGCGACACCGGCCGGACGCCGCTCTTCCAGGCGATGTTCGCCATGCAGGACGCGGAGGCGGCGACCGCGGACCTGCCCGGCCTGGCCTGCGAACCGTTCGAGCCGGGGGTCCGCCAGGCCAAGTTCGACCTCATGCTGGACGTCACCCGGCGGCCGGAAGACATGCTCGCCTTCCTGTCCTACAACCGCGACCTGTGGGACCGCGCCACCATGGAGCGGATGGCGGGCCACTTCCGGCGCCTGCTGGAGCTCGTGGCCGACGGCGGCGACCCGTCCTTGTCCACCCTCTACCGGGAGATGCTCGGGGACGAGGAGCGCCGCACGCTCCTGACGTTCGCCTCGGGTCCCCGCCCCGCAAGCTCCCCGGTCGCCCCGGATGCCCCGGATGAGTCGCTGTCCCGGCAGGCCGCCCGCACCCCCGGCGCGGTCGCGGTGCGCCAGCAGGGGCGCACCCTCACCTACGCCGAGCTGGACGCGCGGGCCGGCCGTCTCGCCGGTGCGCTCCGCGCGGCCGGCGCGGGCCCCGGCACGGTCGTGGGGGTCTGCGGGGAACGTTCGCCCGACCTGGTCGCGGCCCTGTTCGCCGTGCAGCGGGCGGGTGCCGCGTACCTGCCGCTCGACCCCGCCCATCCGCCCGCCCGGCTGGAGTACATGGTCCGCGACAGCGGCGCCGCGCTGCTGCTCACCGACGGGTCGGCGCACGTCCCGGGAGTCGCCGCGCTGCCGCTGGACGCGGAGGACACGGCGGGCCCCGCGCCGTCCACCGCCGCCGCGGCGGCCGATCTGGCCTACGTCTGCTACACCTCCGGAACCACCGGGAGGCCGAAGGGCGTGGAGGTCGAGCGCCGCGCGCTGGCGTCCCGCGTGCGCAGGATGCGCGACGACTACGGGCTCGGCGCGGGAGACCGCGTGCTCCAGTTCGCCTCGATCGGCTTCGACACGCACGCCGAGGAGATCTACCCGGCGCTCGCCTCGGGGGCCGCGCTGGTCCTGCCTCCCGCGGGCATGCCGCTCCCGGACTTCTTCGGCACGTCCGAAGGGGCCGCGCTCACCGTCCTCGACCTGCCCACGTCGTACTGGCTGGAGCTGGTCTCGCACGGGGAGCGGATCCGCTGGCCGGAGGGCCTGCGGCTGCTGATCCTCGGCGCGGACCCGCTGCCGGGCGCGGCGCTGGCCGCATGGGCGCGCCTCGGACGTACCGGCGTGCGGCTGGTGAACACCTACGGCCCGACCGAGACGACGATCATCGCCACCTCCGCCGAGCTGGATCCCGGCCGGGCGGAGGAGCGACCCCCGATCGGGCGCCCGCTGCCCGGCACCCGCGTGCACCTGCTGGACGGCGGGCTCGATCCGGTGCCGATCGGCGCGGCCGGGGAGGTCTGCGTCGGCGGGGACGGGGTGGCCCGCGGCTACCGCGGCCGTCCCGCCACGACCGCCGAGCGCTTCGTCCCCGACCCGTTCGGGCCCCCGGGCGGCCGCCTCTACCGGACCGGTGACCTGGCCCGGTACCGGCCCGACGGCGCGCTGGAGTTCCTGGGACGCGCGGACGACCAGGTGAAGCTGCGCGGGTACCGGATCGAGCCGGCGGAGATCGAGTCCGTCCTGCTGGAGCACCCGCAGGTGGCCGGGGCGGCGGTCGTCGTGCGGGAGGACCTTCCGGGCGACCCCAGGCTGACCGCGTACGTCGTCGCCCAGGCCGGTGCGCGGCCCTGGGCGGACGAGCTGCGCGGGCATCTGGGCCGGGTGCTGCCCGCCTACATGCTCCCGGCCGCCTTCGTCCCCTTGGACCGGCTGCCTCTCACCCCCAACGGCAAGCTCGACCGGGCCGGACTGCCCGCACCCGAACGGGGAAGCAGGGATCGCGAGCACACGCCCCCGGAAACGGCCGCCGAGGACCTGGTCGCCGAGATCTGGTGCGAGGTGCTGGGCATCGACCGCGCCGGGACCTCGGACGACTTCTTCGACCTCGGCGGGCACTCGCTGCTGGCCACCAAGGTGACCGCCCGGCTCGGCGCGACCCTCGAACTGGACGTCCCCGTCCGGACCGTCTTCGCCCACCGCACCCTGCGGGACCTCGCCGCCGAGGTGGAGCGGCTGCTCGCCGAGGAGATCGACCGGCTCACCGACGAGGAGGCGCGGGCCCGGCTAGACTCCGGCCAGCTCGGCGATCAGGCGTAGCTGCTCCATCCGGAGCCGCAGCGTGGGATGCACCAGGCCGACGATCAGGGTGGTGGCGCCCGCCTCGCGGTACGCGGCGATCCGGTCGCGGACGTGCTCGGGCGGCCCGCAGATGGTCATGGCGTCGACCAGCTCGTCCGACATCGCCGCGATCGCCTCGGCCTGCCGTCCGGCCAGGAACGCCTCCTGCATCGCCTCGGCCTCGCCGGCGAAGCCGAGCCGCCGCGCGAGCCGGTTGTGGAAGTTCGTCTTCCGCGAGCCCATGCCGCCCAGGTACAGGGCCAGCATCGGGCGCATCATGTCGTAGGCGATGTCGAGGTCGTCCTCGACGAGGGTGAGGATCATCGGGGCGGTGTCGAAGCCGTCCAGGGACCGGCCGGAGCGGGCCGCGCCCTCCTCCAGCAGCCCGCGGCAGCCGTCCAGGTACTCCGGCGGGACGTTGAGCGGCAGCCAGCCGTCGGCGATCTCACCGGTGAGCGCGACCGCCTTCGGCCCGATCGTCGCCAGGTAGACGGGAAGCTCCTCCTGGACCGGCGAGACGGCCAGCGACATCTCCTTGCCCTGCCCGCCCGGCAGGGGGACGGTCAGCGTCTCGCCCTCGTGCACGACCGGCTCGCGGGCCAGCGCCTTGCGGACGACCGCGACGTAGTCGCGGGACTCCGCCAGCGGACGGCCGTAGGGCAGCCCGTGCCAGCCCTCCACCAGCTGCGGCCCGGAGAAGCCGAGCCCCAGGCGGAACCGTCCCCCGGAGATCTGGTCGATCGTCGCCGCGGTCATCGCCGCGGCGACGGGGCGGCGCGCGGGCATCTGGAGGATCGCGGTGCCCAGCCCGATCCGACCGGTGCGGCCCGCGAGCCAGGCCATCAGGGCGGCGGGGTCGGTGCCGTAGGTCTCCGCCGCCCACACCGAGTCGTAGCCGAGCCGTTCGGCCTCGGCGACCAGCTCCAGGTGGTCGGCGGGCCGCAGCCCGGTGTTGCCCCAGTAGCTCAGGCTGTATCCGAGACGCATCCGGCGCTCCCGAGTTCCTCGGCGATGACGGCGGCCAGCTCGTCCGGGGCGGTCTCGGCCAGCCAGTGCGATGCGTCCAGCCCCCGCAGGACGGGGCGGTCCGCGGTCTGCCGCCGCCAGCCCAGCAGCCCGCCCCGGGTCAGCGAGGTGTCGTGCCGCCCGTACAGGACGGTGACCGGCGTGCCGAGCGGGGCGGCGGCCGGGCGGTGCCGGTATCCGGCGAGCAGGCCGAAGTCGGCGCGCAGCGCCGGTTCCAGCACCGGCCGCAGCGCCTCCCGCGCGGCGATCTCGTCCGGGACGCCGCCCATCTCGATCAGCTCGTCCCAGAACAGGTCCGAGGGCAGCGCGTGCAGCCGGCGCGGCAGCACCGCGACGTCCGGGGCGGCGAACGAGCCGACGATCAGCCGTGCCGCGGGGCGGTCCAGCGCCCGGCACGTCAGGAAGGCCAGCAGGGCGCCGCTGCAGTAACCGAACAGCGCGAACGGCTCCGGGACGTGCCGGGGGAGGTCGGCCGCGAGGTCCGCCACGAACGGATCCAGGTCGGTGCGGGGCGGTTCGGCCAGGCGGGCCTGCCGTCCCGGCGGGCTGACCGACCAGACCTCGACGTCGCCGGGGAAGCGGCCGGCCAGCGAGCCGGCCGACGCGGGCCCGCCGCCGGCATGGGGGAAGACCACCAGCCGGATCCGCGCCTCGGGACGCGCCTCGACCGGGACGAACAGCGGCGGGCTCATGGCCTCTCCCCCAGATGCGCGGCCAGTTCGGCGGGGGTCGGATACTCGAACACCGTCCGCACGTCCACCTCGGTGCCCGCGATCTCCTCCAGGGCGCTCACCAGCCGCACCGCGAGGATCGAATGCCCGCCGTGCAGGAAGAAGTTGTCGCGCGCGCCCAGGCCGGGGCGTCGCAGCGTCTCCCGCCACAGCCCGACCAGGCGCTCCACCAGCCCGGGGTCGCCCGGGGACGGCGCGGCGGCCGGCGCGGGAGCCTCCTCCGGCGCCGGGAGGCGGGCGTAGTCGATCTTGCCGTTGGGCGTCGCGGGGAGGCCGTCCAGCAGCGTGAATCCCGAGGGCACGGCGTAGCCGGGCAGCCGGGCGCGGGCGTGCCGCCACAACTCCTCGGCCAGCCCGTCGCCGGGCGCGGCGTCCGGCTCGACGTAGGCGACCAGCCGCCCGTCGCCCTGCGGGTCGCCCGCCAGCGTGACGGCGGCGGCCCGGACCCGGCGGTGCTCGTGCAGCACCGCCTCGACCTCGCCCAGCTCGATGCGGTGGCCGCGCAGCTTCACCTGCCGGTCGGCCCGTCCGAGCAGCTCCAGGGCACCGTCGTGCCGCACCCGGGCCTGGTCGCCGGTCCGGTAGAACCGCCCGTGCCGGGGATGGTCTCCGAACCGCTCGGCGGTCAGGTCCGGCCGCGCCGGGTAGCCCAGGCTCACCCCGTCGCCCGCGACGCACAGCTCCCCCGGCACGCCGGGCGGCAGTTCCCGGCCCGCCTCGTCCAGGACGAAGACCCGCGTGTTGGCGAGGGGGGCGCCGACCGGCACGGGATCCTCCGGCGCTCCGGTGATCTCGGCGGCGGTCGACCAGATCGTGGTCTCGGTCGGGCCGTACACGTTGAAAAGGCGGCACCCCGCCGACAGCAGCCGGCGGGCGAGCGCGGCGGGCATCGGCTCCCCGCCGCACAGCACCGTGCGGCCCCTCAGCTCCCCGGCCGCCTCGGCCGCGACCAGCCGCCACGCGGTCGGCGTCGCCTGGATCACGGCGACGTCGTGGCGCTCGACCAGTCCCAGGAAGGCGGACGGCTTCAGCTGCGCCTCGTCCGGCGCCACCACGAGCGGGGCCCCGCACAGCAGCGGCAGGAACAGCTCCAGCCAGGAGATGTCGAAGGACGTGGTGGTCGACCAGAGCACGGGCTCGCCCGGCCCGCACCCGAGCCGTTCGGCGAAGTCGCAGACCAGGTTGAGCAGGTTGCGATGGGAGACCGCGACGCCCTTGGGGCGGCCCGTCGACCCCGAGGTGTGGATCACGTAGGCGGCGGCCCCCGGCTCGGGGGCGCCCCGGTCCAGCAGCTCACCCGGCCCGGTGGCGTCCGGGACCGGGAGGACCGGCCGCTCGCCGGCCCATCCGGCGCTCTCGCCGGGCCGCACCAGCACTGCGCGCGCGCCGGCGTCCTCGACCTGGTAGGACAGCCGCATCTCCGGTTGCCGCGCGTCCAGGGGCAGGTACGCCGCGCCCGCCGCCCACACCCCGAGCACCGCCGCCGCCATGGCCGCCGACCGGCCGAGCGCGAGCGCCACGACGTCTCCCGGCTCCGTGCCGTGCTCGCGCAGGAGGTCGCGTACCGCGACGGCCTGCGCGACCAGCCGCGCGTAGGTGACCGTGTCGTCGCCGTCCACGACCGCGGCGGCGTCCGGCGACTCGGCGGCCCGCCGGGCGATGCGCTGCGCGAGCGTTCCCGGACCGTCCCACGTCCGCTCCGTGCCGTTGAGGGCGTCGAGCACCGCGCGGTCGCCCGCCGAGGCCAGGCCCAGTTCCGCTACCGGACGGCCGGCGTCCTCGGCCGCCTCCTCCAGCAGCACCTGCATCCGCGCGATGTACGACGCGATCTCCGCCTCGTCGTGCACCTCCGTGCTGTGCCACGCGCGCAGCGTGAAGCGGCCCGGCTCGGGGACGGCGACGCACTGCAGGTCGAGCCGGCTGCGGTCGAACAGGTCCTCGATGTAGCCGGGCACCTCACCGGTGATCGCGATCCGCTCGTCGGTCCAGGGCCGGTAGTTGAACATGTGCCGGAACAGCGGGACGCGCCAGTCGCCGGTGCCGTGCCCCCGCTCGGTGATCACCGTCTCCACCGAGACGTCCGCGTGCTCCACGCCTTCGAAGAACGCCTCCGCCACCTGCCGGACCAGGTCGGCGAACCCGGCGCCCGGGTCGGGGCGCACCCGGAGCGGCAGGGTGCTGACCCCGTAGCCGACACTGCGGCGGGTGGCGGGACGCCGGGTGGTGACCGGTATCCCGATCACCAGGTCGGGGCCCGCTCCGTGGCGCAGCAGCATCAGCGCGAACGCGCTCATCAGGATGATGTTGTCGGTCACCTGGAGCCGGCCGCGCAGCCGCTCCAGCGCGTCCCGCGCGGACGCCGCCATCTCCCAGCTGCAGGTGTGCCCGGCGAACGTCGGGCGCCGCGGCGCCAGCCGGGTGCCCGGCAGCACCATCGCCTCGGGTTCGGCGCCGCGCAGCCGGTCGGTCCAGTAGCGCAGGGACGCGGGGTCGGGCTCCGGCTCGGCAAGCAGCGGCGCGGGCCCGGCCAGGTCCTCCGGGACGGCGCGCCCTTCGGCGACGGCGTCGTACAGCCGCCCGATCTCCTCGACCAGGAGCTGGACGGCGGGCGCGTCGATCACGATGTGGTGGGCGGCCAGGCACACCACGCTGGCGCCGTCCGGCAGGACGAAGTGCCCGGCCCGGAACAGCGGGTCGCGGCCCAGGTCGAACGGCTCGTCCAGGAACGCCTGGAGATCGCCGATCAGCGTCTCCTCGGTGGTGGTGTCGGTCGGCACCTCGATCCGGGCGTCGCCGGGGCCGGTCAGGTGGCGCAGCGGGACGCCGTCCACCTCGGGGAACCGCAGCCGCAGTGCGGGCTGCCGGGCGACCAGCCGCTCCACCGCGGTCTGCAGCGGGTACCAGCGGAGGGGGCGGGCGGTGCGGAACGCGATGCCGATGTTGGAGACGCCGGTACCGGGGGCGAGCCGCTCCAGCATCCAGAACGCGTGCTGGGTGCGCGACAGCGGGCGCAGCGGCTCGGCCGGGGCGGGCAGGCCGGGGACCTGCGTGATCTCCGGGTCCATCGCGGTCTCCCGCGCCGGGGCGGTACCGGTCTTCGGAGCGGCCGGGCCGGAGCCGGGGACGGCCCAGTGCCGTTCGCGCCGGTAGGGGTAGGCGGGCAGCGGGACGCGGCGCGGCGGACGGTCGGAGTCCAGCGCCGCCCAGTCGACCGGCCGGCCCATCGTCCACAACCGCCCGAGGGTTTCGAGCACGGGGCGTGTGCCGCCGCGACCGTCCGCCCTGAACGACGCCAGAGCCGTGACGGGACCGTCGTCCGGGAACAGCCGGGTGAGGGCGTCTCCCGGGCCCGCCTCCAGGACCACCTCGGCCCCGGTCGCGCGCACCTCCCGCATGTGGTCGCCCACGGACGGCGTGATCAGATCGGGTAGGTCGGTGGCCATCACGCTGCCGAGCTCGCGCGTTCCACGCACCACGTCAGCGACGACCTCGCCCACGCCGTGGCCCACCAGCGCGTGTGGCTGCACGCCCCATGCCTGCCACATCCGCGCCAGGGCGTACTCGAAGGTGAACAGGAGCGCTCGGGCCTCTGGCCCGTCCTCCGGCATCTCTCCCGACGTCCAGAGGTCGTAGATGTCCAGTCCCTCGTCCTCGAACCGTTCCAGCAGGACGTCGGCGGTCTCCGTGAAGGTGCGCTCGGTGCCGTAGAGGCCCTGCGGGAGCGGTCCGGCGAAGGCACCGGGAAACGCGAACGCCACCCTCGGGGCGCCCGCCTCGGTCGCCTGCGCCTCCCCGGCGAGCGCCGCCGCGGCTTCGGCGGCATCGGAGCAGACCGCGGCGCCGCGATGGGAACGGGTCGCCCGGCCCTGCTGCAAGGTCGCGACCGCGTCCTCGAAGTCCCCGGCGCCTCCGGCGAAGTGCCGGGCCAGGCCCGCGCGCACCTCGTCCGCCGCGCGGGCGTCGTGCCCGGACCAGACCACCAGCCGCGGCCTGCGATCCGGCAGGGGCGCGGGGGCGGGCGGTCCCTCCGCGACGACCAGGCAGGCGTGCACGTCACCCGTGGCCCGGTCGCACACCAGGGCCTGCCGGGACGTGCCGTCCGCGCGCGGCCAGGCGCGGCTCTCACCGACGATGTCGAACGGGCCCGACCGGATCGCGGGATGCGGGGTGCGGGCGTTGACGGTCGCCGGGATCCTGCCCCGTTCCAGTGACAGCAGGACCTTGAGCAGCCCCGCCGCGCCCGCGGCCGACGCGAGGTCGCCCACCGCGGACTTCACCGACCCCAGCCGCACCGGCCCTTCCATGACCTCGCCCAGCGCGGCCAGCTCCGCGAGGTCCTCGGCCGGTACGCCGGATCCGTGGGCCTCCACGTACCCGATGGCGTCCGCGTCGACGGCGGCCGCGTCCAGCGCTTCGGCGATGCAACGGGACGGCCCGGCCGGATCGTGCGACGTGGCCCCGCCGCGAACGACCCCGAGGATCCGGGAACCGTCCAGGATCGCTTCCGAGAGCCGCCGCAGCACCACGACGCCGGCGCCGCTGCCGGGGACCGTCCCGGCCGCGCGGGCGTCGAAAGGGCGGCACCGGCCGTCCGGCGCGTACCGCGAGCCCGGCGCCCACCGGTAGCCGTGACCGTAGGGCATGCGGATATGGCCGCCGCCCGCGACGGCGATGTCGCAGTCGCCCGACCGCAGCGCCTCGCACGCCAGATGCACGGCCGCCAGGGACCCGGTCGATATGCCGACGCAGGGCCCCGTCAGCCCGAGAAGCGCCGCCACCGAAGCGGCCGGATCGGGCCCCGGCGAATCGTCACGCAGGTGCAGGTCCCGGTAGCGGCCCGTCCCGCAGGCCGCGAACACCCCGGTGCGCTCGCCCACCGCGGAGACGTCCAGACCGGCGCTTTCGAGGGCGGAATGCGCCAGCTCGGCGAAGACCCGCGCCTGCGGGTCGCAGCGCCGCGCCTCCCCGGCCGTCATGCCGAAGAACGCGGCGTCGAACCCGGCGGCGTCCGGCATCAGCGCCGCCGCCCGCACGTAGGACGGGTCGGCGAGTTCCTCCGGGCTCACCCCGGCACGCAGCAGATCGCCGTCGGCCAGTGCGGTCACGGCCTCCCGCTCGCCGCTCAGGCCCTCCCAGAACTCCCGCAGCCCCGGGGCGCCGGGCAGGCGGCAGGACGCGCCCACCACGGCGATCGGTTCCGGCGCGTGACCGTCCATGCTCCCCGCCTTCAGCGTGCGTCCCCGCGCCGGCTCCGCGACCGCGCCTGGCGCGACGACGCCGACCGCCTGCGCCGCGCCGCCGTGTCGCCGCGCCGCGGGGCGTCCGGCGGCCGCCCCGCGGCGCCCACGAACCCGAGCAGCGCCGCCAGATTGGGGTTGGCGAACAGCTCGGTGATCGGGAACTCCAGGCCCAGCCGCTCGGTGATCCGCTCGTGCATCTCCACCAGGGCGAGCGAGTCCATCCCCGCCTCGAAGAAGTTCTCCTCCGGCAGGGCGGGACGCCCCAGCGCCTCGGCGACCATCTGGGAGATCACGGCGGCCTGGCCGCTCACTTCAGGCATCCCGGATCTCCTTCGCGGTTCCGACGCACCCAACGGTACCGACCAGAAGATCTTTTCCGGGAGTCCATCCGCGGTAACAGCTCCATGTCACCGGGCCTCCGCACACGAGGCTGATCGCCACGAGCATTGCGGGCACGAACGGCGCCGAGGAGGGGCGGCGGACCAGGAAACCGTATAACATCGTTTCAATGGTTACGTCCACTCCTGCCAAGGCCCGGCCGCCCTGGCAGGACGCCCAGTTCATCGGCGGCCACCCGGTCCTGGACCTCACGAACGCCGTCTTCGACCGGGCGCACCCGACGGAGGACGGCGAGCTGCTGGAGACGCCCTCGGACGTCCTGACGTGGTGCGCGTCCGCGGGCCTCTTCGATCGGGTTCCGCCTCTCGCGGAGGCGGACGGCCTCGTGGCAGAGGTTCAGGCCGTTCGCGAGCAGGCGTGGGCCGTGTTCAGCGCGGTCGCACGCGATTCGGCGGTCCCGGCCGAGGCCTTCGGCGCACTTCTCGAACGTGCGGGGACGGGCGTACGGGCCGGGTACGTTCAGCGGCCCGATTCTCCGCTCGACCACTTCACCGCGGACTGGACGGCTCCGGCAGCCATTCCCGCGGTCCTGGCACTGCTGGCGGTTCATGCGCTCTACACCCTTCCGCCGGACCGGATCAGGGAATGCGGCAGGTGCGGCTGGTTGTTCTTGGATTCCTCGCGCGGTGGGCGTCGCCGCTGGTGCAGTATGAGTACCTGCGGGAATCGCGAGAAGGCGAGCCGGCACCGCCGGACTCGAACGCGACGCTGATCTACCGCCCGCTCCGCTTCACGTCATCCGGCCTTGCGAAGCGTCCGCCGCATGATCGGCCGATCCTTACGCGGGCGGGCCACCTCGGAGAATCCGGCATCGAGGAAGCCGCTCGCTATTCCGGTCATCGCCGTATCCGGGCCCGCGCGCTTTCCAGGGCCGGGCTCGACCGGATAGCCCTCGGCGGTCGTGTAACCGGAGGACGCGGCATATTCACAGACGGCTTCGAGAATGCCCGGAAGCAGCCCGGAACCACGGTGCTTCCTCGGGACGAAGACGCACGTGATCGCGCAGACCGGCTTGTCATCGAGGTTCGCGAGCATCGGCGAGCGCTCCAGTCTCGGGAACGAGGCGCGTGGCCCGAGTGCGCACCATGCCACCGGCGCATCGTCCTGATAGACGACCACGCCGGGAGCCGGATCGCCCTGGGCGAGGTCCCTCATCGCCTGCTTGTTCCCCTCGCCCTTTCCTTCCATCCACTCCGCGATGGAGAGCCGCCAGTGCATGCACCAGCACCCGCGGGCGCCCCCGTTGGTCCCGAGGACCGCCTCGAAGTCGCTCCAGGTCTTTTCGGTGAGTTCTCTGACGGCGAGGGAGCCGGACGCCGATCGTTCGCTGGTCTTGTTCATCGCTGCACCGTCCAATCCGGCAGGGCCGAGATGCGCGGTCACCCTCCCCTGGTGATGGCTCGTCCATGCGGTGACCGCGCCCCTCCCCTTGCCAGGCGACCTGAGCGCCGGCATCGCATGGAGTAACCCCTACCGCGTCAAATACAGGTTACTCCGCCCGCTCGCCCGCCCGGTCGCCACGATTTCGAGACTGGCAATCCCTGATACCTGCGGTATCACGACGCCGCTTCGGAAACGCGACCCCGGACCCTCACACCGCCGACGAGGAGCCTTGTTGGGCGCTCATCGGAGGAAGCCGTGCAGGAGTGCTCGGAGCACTTTCGCCGGGTCCGGTTGCGGGATGTCGAGGAGGCCGCGGTAGATGGTGAGGCCGACGAGCAGGTCGCTGAAGAGCATCAGGTCGGCGTCGGGGGCCAGCTCGCCTCTTGCGACGGCACGGTCGAAGATCGCGCCGCCGCGTGCCGTCCGGTCGCGCATGGCGGTGCGGATGATCTCGGCGACAGCGTGGTCCCGTCCCGCCTCCCCGAAGATCTGCCGGGTCTGTTCGGCGAGTTCGGGCGAGTTCCAGACGGCGAGCGTCTCGGTGACGATCACGAGCATGTCGCCTTCGAGAGACCCGGTATCCGGGGCCAACGGGACCTGGGCATCCATGGCCACGGTGAGCGCGCCGAGGAACAGGTCGCGTTTGGTGGCGTAGCGGCGAAAGACGCTGGCCCTGCCCACGTCGGCGGCGCTTGCCACCTCGTCCATGGTGAACGAGGTCCCCTTGCTGGCCAGCAGGCTCACCGCAGCCTGTTCGATGCGTGCGTCGAGGTCGGGATCGGGTTTGCGTCCACGGGGCGTCATACTGATAGTCCAAGTATCTTAGATTGCCAGTCTCAGAATAGGTTCGACCCGAGAGTACCCGTCATCGGGTTCGCAGAAGTTCGATCACCGGCCACGTAGAGCGCGCATGTGGGCGCCATCGCCGCCCGGGTCCGGACGGGTTCGACGATCGATTCCGCACCGGCCGCCGCATGAACGGCGATTCCGGTCTGGAAGCCCTGTACACCCCGAAGCCGACGGCGCCGTCACCCAGTCCTATGTGCCCGACAACCGGGAGTTCTACGAGCGGCGGCAGATCGCCGCAGGCGACGACGAGCGCGGCGTTGCCCCATCGACGCGATATTCCGGAGGAAACAGCAACATGCCGGGGACGCCGCACTTTCGCTTCTGAATTGCGGGGATCCCTACCATTCGACCCATGGCATAGATCATCGATGCTGGTCGATTCAGACTCGAATGATGGGCCTCGCCGGTGAATTCCTTCGCGTTCCGGCCTCGGCTTCACCGGACGCACCCGCACTGGCCGCCCACCGGACCCGACTCGGACGGCTCGAACCCCCGCAGGAAGCGGCGCCACCGCTCGCCGATCTGCCCGGCCGCACCGCGGCCGGAGCCGCAGGCCCCGCCGCGGGTCCGCGGCTCCGGTCAGCCCCTGTGGAAGAAGGTCCGCGCCGGCGCCGACAGAAGCAAGAACACCGTGAGGAGCGCACTCCCCAGAACGAACACATGGATGATCGCGGACCAGTGCGGTCGCGGCAGCGTGACGAGGAAGTAGCCGGCGGCGGCGAAGCCGAGGCAGGACTCCAGCACGATCGCCCCGACGTAGGACCGGATCCGGCGCCGTGGCAGCCCCAGGGCGAGCACCAGTAGAGGCGGCCGTGGGGCAGCGGCAGCAGCCCGAACTGCTGCTCGCGCTCCAAGGTGATGCCCTCCTCCCCCGGTGCGAGGACACCTTCGGTGACCCCGCGCCAGGCGGAGCGGCCGTCGAAGCGCGGCCCCATTCTCCCGGGCCACAACTGCCGCCGGATCGCGGAGTGCACACCATCGGCGGCGACGACCACTTCGGCGTCCGTCCGCTGGACGCCGTCGCCGGTGCGGTACGTCACGGTGACGCCGTGCGCGGTCTCCTCGATGCCGAATGACCAGAGCGCCGGTGCGCACCCGGCCCGCCGGCAGCGCGTCGAGCAGCGTCCGGTACAGGTCGGCGCGATGCACCATCAGCACCGCGATGTCGTCCGGACGCGGGTGCCGCAGCCACCGCCCGGACGGACGGCGCAGCCCGCCCCGTGAGACAGCCGAGGCTCCGGCGGTGCGGGCCACCTCGCCCACGCCGAGCGCGTCCAGCGCGCGTGACGCGTTCGGCCACGGCGACAGACCCGCACCGGACTCGCCGAGGGTGGCGGTCTGCTCCCTGCGCGCCGCTTTCGCCCGCACGGCCGGTCTCTCGCAGGTTCAACCCGGGTCAGGCGGCGGCTGGAGGACGCGCAGCGCGGCCTGGTCGAGAATCTGCGAGGCCCACAACGCCAGATCGGTTCCGGCCTGCTCGGCAGCCTGCTCCCAGCGTCGCCGGCACCCCGGATCGACCGGCATCTTCAAGACGACGACGGGATCACTCACCGGCGCCGCACGCGAGCGAGCGGCACGCACCCCGCTCTTCAACCGGCTCACCGGCCACCCCTCACGCTCGGCGCGATCCAGCCAGACCTCCTGCTCCTCATCGCTCAACGCCGCGACCACGGCATGGTGCTGCATGCTCAGGGCGTCCCGCCGCCGCGACACCGCGAACCGCCGCGCGATCCACGCGTAGTTCCGCAACGTCTGATACGACAGCCCGGTCTGATCGATGGCGCGCTGGTACCGATCCGGATAGCACTCCTGCCCGTACAGCAGCCAATCCCCCAGCCACCACGCCGAGGCATCCGCGATCACAGCGATCTGCCGCCCGATGTCCACCCAGGAACCCAACGGCAACGCCGCCGGCAACGACAGACCGCTCCGCCGGGTCAGCGCGCGCTTGTCCAACGAAAGCCGCTTACTCTGTCTCGCGGCAACCGCCGTCTCCGCACTCATCTCTTTACCTCTCCTTCGTCTATGCGGGACCAATGCGTGCTGAGCAGGGCCGAGGTCGGCCGGGACAGGTGCGTCGTCCTAGGCGCTGCTTCCGGTCCAGGCGATCAGGGCGGTGCGCAGCGCATCGGTGTCGGGTTTGCCGGTGGCCCAGGCGATGTATCCATCGGGGCGGACCAGGACGGTGGTGCGCCTGTCGATGGCGGCCCGCCGGTCGATGGTGGACTCCGGGTCGCGGCTCCAGCGTGCGCGGGTGACACCCGCGGGAACCGCGAGTGTGTCCGGCAGGCCGCCATCAGGCGTGACCAGGACGAATTTGCCGCCGCGG
This sequence comes from Actinomadura sp. 7K507, assembly GCF_004348425.1. GTDB lineage: Bacteria > Actinomycetota > Actinomycetes > Streptosporangiales > Streptosporangiaceae > Spirillospora. The sequence continues at coordinate 11,001 of NZ_SMKK01000046.1, read as the reverse complement.
AGCAGTTCGTACAGGCGCCCCTCCGCCAGTTCCAGATCGGGGGCGCGCTTTCCGGCCAGGCGGTGGGAGCCGCGTTCCGCACGGTAGGCGAAACCGATCCCCGAGATCATGGAAGCGGCCCTGTCGGTGGCGGGACGGACGCGCGTCAGCACCGCGCCCAGCACCGAGCGGGCAAGCCGTGCCGGCCCTGCACGCAGGACGCCCACCCGGACGAGCATGCCGCTCATCCGCAGTACGACTCTGCCGACCGCGTGCCGTTCCCCCTCGTAGGTGTCCAGCAGCCGGTCATCGGCCCCGTCACGCAAGACAGCCACCAGCTTCCAGCTCAGGTTGGCGGCATCCTGCAACCCGGTGTTCATGCCCATGGCACCGGCCGGAGAGTGCACGTGTGCGGCATCGCCGGCCAGGAACACCCGGCCGGCACGGTAGGCGGGAGCCTGGCGCTCATCACTGTGGAAACGCGACTTCCACCGGCACTCCGACAGCCCGTAGTCGGTGCCGAAGTTGGTTCGCAGCAGTTCCTTGACCTCGGCCAGGTCCAGCGGAGCATCATCGGGAAGTTGGTGGCGGCGGCTCCATCCGGTGATCCGGTACCAGCCCTGCCCCATCTCAGTGAGCAGGCAGAAACCGTCCGAGACGGCGTTCACCGTGAACGCCCGCTCGGGTGACCGCGCCAGACGCACATCGGCCAGGATCAGCGAACTCAGCAGGGTCGTCCCCGGAAACGGAAGACCGAGGGACTCCCGCACGGAGCTGCGCACCCCATCGGTACCGACCAGGAACAATCCACGGTACGAGGACGGCGCTCCCGCACCCGTCCCCTCCCCCGTGGTCACATGAGCGCGCACACCCGAGTCGTCCTGCTCCACATCCGCCACCCGGGTGTCGTGCACGAAGACCACCCCGGCCTCACGAGCCCGCCGCTCCAGCACCCGCTCCACCTCGTACTGCGGCGTGAACAGCACGAAAGGGAAACGCGTCGGCAGCCGCGACGGATCCAGCCGCACCCGCTGGAACAGCTGCAACGCGGAGACGCGATGCCCGCCGGCCACGACTTCGTCGGCGATACCCCGGGCATCGAACTGCTCCAGCGTACGGGCATGCACCACCAGGGCCCGCGAAAGATTGCTGATCTCGGCCCGGCGCCGCTCGATCAACCGTACCGACAGCCCCGCCATGGCCAGATCCCCCGCCAGCAGCAGACCCGTCGGCCCCGCCCCTACGACCAACACCTCACTGTCAACACCGGCATCTGCGGAAACAGACATGGCGATCCCTTCGGAAGGTTTGCGACGCCCGTTGGCCAACGTCTGGCGACTCACCCGCTCATCAGCGTGGACGAGTCCGGTCTGGACGCTCGGGTCTCATCTGAGACTTTGAGTCTCAGATACTTGGAGTATCACAATAAAGCGGCGCAGACGCAACCTCGGATCCGCGGCACGATCTCGCGGCCGCCGAGTCACGAAGCCTCGGTCCGGGCAGGGGGCATCACGCTGGCGGCAGTTGGCCAGTTGTTTCCCGTCGCCCGGCGCGCCGGGCGGCGTCGGCGTTCACATGCCGGACGCGGCGGGCATGACGACGTGCGTCGGCACGCCGGCCCTCACAAAGGGGCCGCGCCCAATTGCGTGCCGGCTCTGCCTGAGCGTGTTCGCTCGTCGTTTGCCAGATGGCGTTCGAGACCCGCCGACCGGCCCTGGCGGCACCACCGACGCCGTCCCTCCGTCCAATACGCCCAGGTTGGCTCGACGTAGGGCCACCCACACCCCGTCCGCGGCATGAAAGTACGCCTCGCCCGGCGTCGTCCATACCGGTCTCGATTGCTCTCGGGACGGTCGTTCCAGGACTGCAGGGGTGCCGGGTCCGGTGTGACGGGGCTTCAGTCCAGGTCCGTGGAGCGGCTTAGCTTCTCCCACCGGGTCAGATCGGCGCGGAGCAGTTCGTGGTGGGCGGCGATGTGGTCGACGGCGTCGTTGCCCAGCGCCAGCCGCAGTGGCGGGTCGGGGCTGTCGAGGATTCGCATGATGGCCTGGGCCGCCTTGCGCGGGTCGCCGGGCTGGGTGCCGTCCATCCCGTCGACGGCCGCGCGGGTCGGACCTGTCGCGGCGGCGTACTCCTCGATGGCCGGCGACCGGTGCATCCGCCGGCCACCGAATTCGGTGCGGAAGGAGCCGGGCTCCACGATCAACACGCGGATGCCGAATGGGGCGACCTCGGCCGCCAGTGCCTCGGAGAGACCTTCGAGCGCGAACTTCGCCGAGCAGTAGGCGCCGAAGCCGGGCATGCTCAGTTGCCCGCCCATCGAGCTGATCTGGACGATCGCCCCTTGGCGTTGTGCGCGCAGGAGCGGCATGACGGCCTTGGTCACCGCTACGGCTCCGAAGAACATGACGTCCATCAGGGCCCGCAGGTCTGCCAGGTCCAGTTCCTCGACGGCGCCGACGCTGCCGTGTCCGGCGTTGTTGACCACCACGTCCGCCCGGCCGAACTCGGCGAGAGTCTGCGCGACGGCGGCGGTCACCTGTTCCTCCTGCGTGACGTCCAGCCGAGCGGTCCGCACCCGCCCTCCGCCGGCCGCGACGAGATCGGCGAGCCGGTCCGGCCGCCGCGCGGTCGCCATCACCCTGTCGCCGCGTGCCAGCGCCGCCAATGCCAGCTCCCGGCCGAATCCAGTCGAGCAACCGGTGATCAACCACACGCGACCAGTCTCCGTCATCGTTGCCCGCACCCCTTGTCCGGTTCGTCTGCGCACCGTCGCCTCCACCCTGGCCGGGGCGGCCATGCCCTGGCCAACACACGCTTCTTCCGGCGGCTACAGTCAGATCCTGTGACCATGGAGCTGCGTCATCTGCGGTACTTCGTCGCCGTCGCCGACCACCTGAGCTTCAGCCGCGCCGCAAAGCACCTTCACCTCGCCCAGCAGTCGCTGTCGCAGCAGATCGGTGCGCTCGAACGCGATCTCGGGGTACGCCTGTTCGACCGCGATACCCGCGGGACCCGTCTCACCGAAGCGGGGCGGGTGTTCCTGCCCGAGGCCCGCGCCGTTCTCGCCCGCGCCGACGCCGCCGCCGTCGTCGCGCAACGCGCCGCCCGCGGCGAGATCGGCCGCCTCGACCTGGCGTTCCTCACCTCCACCGCCAACTACATGCTGCCGCCTGTGGTCAAGGCATTGCGGGAACGTCTCCCCGGCCTCGAACTCACCACCCACAACGTGCAGATCGACGAACTGGTCGCCGGACTGCGCGGCGGACGATTCGACGCGGCGTTCACCCGGCCGCCACTCGTCGCCGACCTGGCCACCAGGACGCTCGCCACCGAACCGGTCTGCGCCGTCCTGCCGGCCGGGCACCGGCTCGCCGCTCGGGCCGAACTCCGCCTCGCCGACCTGGCCGAGGACGACTGGGTACTTTCGCCGCGAGCGTCGTGGCCGCCCTGGCACGACAAGTACGACCGGGACTTCACCGCCGCCGGCTTCACCCCCAGGGTCGTCCAGCGGGCCACCGGGGTGGCGAACCTGCTCGGGCTCGTCGCCGCCGGGGTCGGCGTGACCCGGCTGGCCCTCTCGGCCGACAGCGTCCGCCGCACCGGGGTGGTGTTCGTACCACTGGCCGGCGATCAGACCGAAACCGTCGTCGCCTGGATGCCCACATCCGACGGACCGGTGCAGCGCAACCTGCTCAGCGTCACCGATGATCTCGCGGCGACCGCAGAGCTCACCCGCTGGGGCTGAGCCTGCCGGGTTCCCGGGACTGACGGCCGGCCGGCGATGCTCGGCGTCCCCGGCGGCGGGGATCGCGGGCAGCACGGTGAACGCCCGTCGCCGCCGTGCGGCGCCTCGGCCGGTGCCGCCCGATCGCCGGAGCCGGCGATCACGGCCTGGGCTCGGTGGAGTGGCGGACGTGCTTGGGTGACAGAACAGAGAACCCCGACGGCGGTCGGCTGGCGCGCGGTCACGGACCGGGAGGTGGAAGAAGGCGCAGTCCGCGGTCGGTGGCGGCGAGGATCCCGGCGGTGGGATGGGGCGTCAGGGCGTTCACCGCTCCGGTGGCGTGGTCCCGGTCCAGGGGCCGGCCGGTCTCGGCGTCCAGCCAGACGACACCTGAGTCCAGGCCGACCGCCAGCCGGGAGCCGTCGGGAGTGAAGCACAGGGACGCCGACGCGCCGTGATCCCGAGTGCCGTCGTTGTCGTCGTCGATGTGCTGATGCCAGGCGGGTTCGCCGGAGTGCGTCCAGGTGGTGGCGACGAGGCCGCGATAGCCGTGGAGGCCGCGGTGGCCGTGGTCGGGACGGACCCAGGTGGCGAACCTGCGGCCGTCCGGGGCGAAGGCGACATCGGTGACGATGCCGGACCGGGGGCCTGCGGGGAGCCCGGTCTCGCGCTCGTAGCGGAGCCGGAGCCCGTCCCCGTCGGCATCGAGCATGGTCAGCCACCAGGAGCCCTGCATCGAGTTCCCGACCGCGAGCGCCGTCCCGCCGGGGGCGAACCGCGGCACCACGCTCCAGTCGCCGAAGCCTTCCTTCTCGCCGGCCACCTCGCCGCGATCGAGGTCGATCAGGCGGAGGCGCTCACACGAGGCGACGACCAGCCGGCGCCCGTCGGGCGACAGCACCGGGTTGGCGTAGAGGCCGTCGGGAAGCAGCTCCGCGGCCACCTCACGGGCCTGCCGCAGGTCGGCCCAATCACGCAACCACACCGAGTCGCCGCCGGAGAAGGCCAAGCCGGGGCCCCCGCCGTGGGGCCCGTCGAGGGCCGTCCGCCTGCTCACACGGATGACCTCGACAGGCTCGATCGACGGCACCAGCCGCCACCGCACGAGGACCGTGCCGGAGAACATGGTCGTCAGCGCCTCCGGTGACTCGGGGTGGACGACGACGCGGCCCTGCGGGCTCCGCGCGACCTCCTCCAGAGTCAGTTCCACCGGACGGCCGGATGCCTCCACGTGGGCGACCAGCCGTTCTCGCAGTTCGCGTGGACCGCCGTCACCGATCAGATCCGATGGCAACGCACCGGACCAGTCGCGCCGTCCCGGGTCGGCGCCGCGTTCGAGCAGCAGATCGACCACCGGTACCCAGTCGTCATCGAGAGCGGCCCGCTCGCTCGCGTGGTGAAGCGGCCTGGCCGGCAGGCCGGGCCGAAGCGGGGCCCCGGCCTCGACCAGGAGCCGCGCGATGCCGGGGTCATCGGCCACGTCCAGCGGTGTCCGCCCGCGCGAATGGCGCGCGGTCGTTTCGGCGCCCGCCGCGAGGAGGGCCCGCACCACGTCCACGCGATCGTTCTCGACCGCGACGTGCAGAGGTGTCCGGTCGAACAGGTACCGTGCCGCCAACCCGGCCGTACCGGCGGCGGTGGCGACCAACTCCGCCACCTCGCCGCCGGCGGCCCAGTGCAGGGCCCCGTCTCCGTCCGACCGCACCGCGAGCGGATCCGCGCCGCGTTCCAGCAGCAGCCGGACGATCGGCGCGGAGTCGGCGTACCACGCGGCGGCGATCAGCGGAGTGATGCCCATCCACCCCCGGACGTTCACCGATTCCGGTTCGGCGTCCAGCACCTCGGCGACCCGATCCAGATCCCCGGCCTTGGCCGCTTCGATGAGCGGATGACCCTTCCGCAAGAGACCTCCAGCGCGCGAAGTCGACGACTACCGGCGTTCCACCTGACATGGCGGGGCATCAAGGTGGTTCTCGCGCGCGTGCCGGTGGCGCGGGACCGGTTGCCGGGTCATTCGTCCGCCATGCCCGGGATATCCATGAAGATCGCTTTCACCGTGCGTTCCATGACGCGCGCGGCCTCGTCGAAGGACAGGTCGAGGTCGTCGCGGCTGCCCATCCACGCGGGCCAGGTGCAGGCCACCAGCAGTGCGCTCACGAGCTCCTCGGCGTCTGCCCCGGCGAGCGCGATCTCCGGCGCGAACGTCTGCCCGATGTCGGTGCGCAGGCGCTCGTTGTGCCGTCTGCGGTTCCGCCTCAGCTGCGCCGAGAACGGGAGCCGGAGTTGCGCCGCGCGGGAGGCGCCGGCGATCGACTCGAGCATCATGGCCCGCTGCCGGCAGAAGGCGCGCACCCGTTCCTGCAATGGCTGAGCGGCCGGGATGACCGAATGGTGGGCGTACTGGATCTCCAGAGTCTTCTCCCCCGTGGCCGCGAAGAGGTGCTCGAGGTCGGGGAAATGGCTCCACAGGGTACGGAGGGACACTCCGGCACGCTCGGCGACCTGCGCCGCGGTCGGCCGCAGGTTGCCTTCCATCATCAGCGCCATGTTGGCGTCGACGATCGAGGCCCTGGTCCGCCGCGACCTCAACGTCCGGCCGTCGGCGACCTGCCCGGGCGGGGCTTCCTCCCGCGAGCTCATGTCGCCGTACCTCCTGCGGGAATCGCTCTGGTCAACTGGATGGCGGGCGGCGGATGCACGCATCCCCCGCCGGCCCGGACGGGCTGCCGCGGTCAAATGCGGTCGTCGAAGAGGTCGACGGGGAAGTCCTTCGTCTTGGACAACGTCCACCGGGGGTCGCGCTTCTCGCGGAATGCGTTGACGCCTTCAGGGGCGTCCGCCTGCCGGCCCGCCCATCTGAAGAGATCCCGCTCGAGTTCGAGCGCGGCGTTCCGGTCGGTCTCTTCGAGGAAGTGCCGCGCCACCAGTTTAGTGATTGCGGCGGAGACGGGTGCGACGTTCGCCGCGATGTCGGCCGCGATCCGGTTCGCGGTCTCCACCACCGCCGCGGCCGGCACCGCCCGTGACGCGATGCCCAGCTCGACCGCCTCCGTCCCGGAGAAGATGCGGCCGGTCAGGAGCAGGTCCATGGCGCGGGAGTAGCCGATGAGCCGTGGCAGGCTCCACAGCAGGTCGGCGTCGGGGATCACGCCTCGCCGGTTGAAGACGAAACCGAGCTTGGCCTCCTCGGCCGCCACGATGATGTCGGCACGGAGCGCCATCGTCATCCCCGCCCCGACCGCGTGCCCGTTCACGGCCGAGATGACGGGCGTGCGGATGCGGTCGGCGGGACGGCGCGGGCCGGGGTACCTGGCCTCGGCCTCCTCCCGGGTCAGCGAGCCGTCGAACGTGCGGCCGGCGGGAAGCAGGCCCGCACCCGCGCAGAACGCCCGGCCCGCGCCGGTCAGGATGATCGCCCGGATGCCGTCGTCGGCGTCGAAGCGTCCCAGCGCGTGACCGATCTCGGCCGACATCAGCCAGTCCCAGCTGTTGAGCTGGTCGGGCCGGTTGAGGGTGATGGTGCCGACCGGGCCGTCGCTGTCGACGAGGATCGACTCGTAGGTCTGTTCGGGAGCGCTTGTCATGCTTCCTCCTGTATCAGGGGACTTGATCAGATGCCGATGAGGTCGGCGATGCGCCGCCGGTAGGCGCCCACGTCGCCGAAGAGCATCAGCGATGCCTTGGACCGCTTGAAGTAGAGATGGGCGTCGTGCTCCCACGTGACGCCGATGCCCCCGTGGATCTGGAGGTTGTCGCCGGCGGCGCGGAAGTAGGCTTCGGCCGCGGTCGCCTTCGCCACCGCCGCCGCCTGCTCCAGTTCGTGCGGGGCTGCCTCCGCGCACCACGCGGCGTATCTCGCCATGGCACGCGCCCCCTCGATCTCGACCAGGGCCTCGGCGCACTTGTGCTTGACGGCCTGGAACGACCCGATCGGGCGGCCGAACTGCTCGCGCACCCGGGCGTACGCCACGCTCATGTCCAGGCTGGCCTGGGCTCCGCCGACCATCTCCGAAGCCAGGACGACATCGGCATGGGCGAGCGCGGCGGAGAGCGCCTCGCGGCCTCCCCCGGGAGACGACACGAGCGTCGCCCGCGCATCGACGAGATCGACCCTGGCCAGACCCCGTGTCTGGTCGAGGGCCGCGAGCGGCTGGATCCGCACGCCCGGATCGCCGGCCTCCACCGCGAACATCGCCGGGCCGCCGGGAGCCTCGGCCAGCACGAGCAGCACGGCGGCGGCGGCACCGTCGAGGACGGGTGAGAAGGCGCCCGACACCGTCCATCCGCGCGTGCCGGCGGTCGCCCGGGCCGCGGTGGTGGACGCGGACCACGAGTCGCCGGGGGCCTGCCACGCCACGGTGGCGACGGCCGACCCGTCGGCGATCCTCGGCAGCAGCGCGGCGCGGGCCTCGTCCGGTGCGGTCATGAGGGCGGGTACGGCGAGACCCACGGTGGCCAGCAGGGCGCTCGGTGCCAGCGCGCGGCCCGCCTCTTCGGCCAGGTAGGAGACCTCTTGGTAGCCCAGGCCCGCGCCGCCGAACTCCTCGGGCACGGCCAGGCCGGCCGCCCCGAGTTCGGTGGACATCCGTTCCCACAGCTCCGCGTCGAAGGCGGTCGGGGTGTCCATGACCGCCCGCACCCGCGTCAGCGGGCTCGCGGAGGCGAGGAAGCGCCGGGTCGTGTTCTGGAGGGCGTGCTGTTCCTGGGTGGTGGCCAGGCTCATCGCGCGGCCTCCTTCGCGGCTTTGGGCTCCTTCGGGAGGCCGAGGACCCGCTCCCCGATGATGTTGCGCTGCACCTCCGCGGTGCCTCCCCAGATCGTGTGCGAGCGGGTGGCCAGGAACTCGTCCTGCCATTCGCTGAGCTCGTAGCCGGCGCCGGTCAGCAGGGCGTCCGGCCCGAGCAGGTCCATCGCGATCTCCGCCAGCCGGCGCTGGAACTCCGACCAGCGGATCTTGCTGGTGGAGCCGTTGGCCAGCCCCTCGCCGGAGCGTCCGGCGGCGAGGTCGGCGACCAGTCCGAGGCCGGTCGCCTTGATGACCTGGATCTGCGACCAGGCCCACGCCAGTTGCTCGCGCACCCGGACGTCGTCGTGCAGCCCGCGCTTGCGCGCTTCCTCCACCAGCCGCCAGAACTGTGCCTCGAACGCGACGTGCTGCGTGGTGGCGCTGCCGCCGCGCTCATTGCCGAGGGTCGTCATCGCCACCTTCCAGCCCTGGTTGAGGCCGCCGATGACATTGCCGAGCGGGGTGCGCGCGTCGGTGAGGTAGCTCTCGCCGAACAGCGCCTGGCCGGTCATCCGCATGATGGGCCGGAACTCCACGCCGTTGGGGCCGCCGTCGACCTCGAGTGGGAGCACGACGTAACTGATGCCCCGGTGCTTCGGCGCGGCGGGATCGGTACGGACGAGGCAGAACATCCAGTTCGCCTTGTAATAGCCCGAGGTCCAGGTCTTCTGGCCGTTGATGACCAGGTCGGTGCCGTCGACCTCGCCGCGGGTGCGCAGCCCGGCCAGGTCCGAGCCCGCGTCGGGCTCGGAGAAGCCCTGGCAGTAGTCGTGCTCGCCGCTGATGATCGGCGGCAGCATCCGCCGCTTCTGCTCCTCGGTCCCGTGCGCGATGACGGCGGGCCCCACCAGCCCTTCGCCCATCCCGCGGGTCAGGCGGGGAACGCCGGCGCGGGCGAACTCCTCGTTCATCAGCGCGACCTCCACGCCCGAGAGCCCGCGCCCGCCGTACTCCTCCGGCCAGGCGACGCACATGAGCCCCGCGTCGGTGAGCGCGTCCCCCCACCGGTCGAGGTGCGCCTTGAGCTCTGGATCGGGTACCCGCGGCACCGGCACTCCCCGCAGGTCGTCGGGGGCGTTGCGCTTCAGCCAGTCCCGGATCTCGTCGCGGAACTCCAGGGCCGTGCCGCTGTACTCGATCGGTGAGACGTCCGGACCGGGTGCCGTCATGAGCGCGTCTCCTCTCCGGCCGCCGCCGCGGGATCGACCCGGGAGACGCGCGGCGTGTCGGTATCGGCCGTGGGGGCGTCGGCGACCACACCGGCGCCGCGCAGCGCGGCCAGGTCCTCGGCGTCGTAGCCGAGCAGGTTCCGCAGCACCTCGTCGTTGTGCTCCCCGAAGAGGGGGGCGGCGCGGCGGTGGGAGCCGGCGCTGCGCGAATGCCGGAAGCCGAGCGCGCCGTAGGTGCGCCGGCCGACGGCGGCGTGGTCGAGGTCGACCAGCATCCCGCACTCCCGCATCGCCGGACTCCCGGCGATCTCGTCGCCGCCGAGGACGGGCGCGGCGGGCACGCCCGCGGCCTGGAGCCGCTCGGCGAGCGTCGTCTTGTCGTGCGCGCCGGTGAGCTCGGACAGGACGTCGTCGAGCAGTTCCTGGGCGGCCTGGCGGTCGGTGAGCCGGTGGAAGGCGGGGTCTTCGGCGAGGCCGTGCGCGCCGAGGGCGGCGCACAGCGCCCGCCACTGGCGGTCGTCGTGGGCCGCGATCGCGATCCACTCGTCGTCACCGGCGCAGGGGTAGGCCCCGTGCGGGGCCGCGTCGGCCACGTGGTTGCCGTCGGGGACCCAGGTCGACCCGGTCTCGACCTGCTCCAGGATGTACTCGCCGATCCAGGAGGCGGCGGCCTCGACCTGGGGCACGACCACTCCGGCGCCGTGCCCGGTGCGTTCCCGCAGCTCCAGGGCCGAGACGACGGCCGCGACGGCGTTCAGCCCTCCGGTGGGGTCCATGATGGCGGGTCCGGTGAGCACGGGGGTGCCGTCGGGGTACCCCATGAGCGAGGTCATGCCGGCGGCGGGCTCCATGGTCTTGCCCATCCCCTGGTGGGAGGACGACGGCCCGCCCTCCCCGAAGGCGGGCATTTCCACGACGATGATGCGGTCGTTGACCCGGGCCAGGTCGCGGCGCCCGACGCCGAGCCTGTCCAGGACTCCGGGGGTGAAGTTCGCCAGCAGCACGTCGGAGCGGCGTACCAGGTCGTGCATGACGTCCATGGCACCGGGCTGCTTGAGGTCCAGCCCGATCGACCGCTTGTCGATGTTCTGCGAGTTGAAGAGCATGTTGCTGTTCTGCGGGTCCGGCCCCGGCACCGAGTCGGGGTAGTAGATCGGCGCGCCGCCGCTGCGGGGGCCCCGCCAGGAGTCCGGATGCCCGGGAGCCTCGACCTTGATCACGTCGGCGCCGAGGTAGGCCAGGCAGCGTCCGGCGAACGGCCCTGCCCAGGCGGTGGTGAACTCCAGGACGCGCACGCCGGCGAGGGGGCCGGCGGGGGCGGCGCCGGAGCCGGGCAGGGG
>NZ_SMKK01000468.1 GCF_004348425.1 Actinomadura sp. 7K507 | reverse complement strand
CACTTCAACGACCTCGGACTCAACTACGGCCCCCTCTTCCAAGGCGTCCAAACAGCCTGGACCACCCCCAACGGCATCCACGCCGACATCCAACTCCCCGACCCCGACGCCGCCACCGGCCACACTCTCCACCCCGCACTCCTCGACGCCGCCCTCCACCCCATCGCCCTCACCACCGACGACCCCGGCGACCAAGCCCACCTTCCCTTCACCTGGAACGGCGTCACCCTCCACGCAGCCCAAGCGACAGCGCTCCGCGTCTCCATCACCCCCACCGGCAACAGCGTCGCCATCAGCGCCACCGACCCAGCAGGCCAGCCCGTCGCCACCATCGACAGCCTCACTCTGCGCCCCTTCACCGGCCTGCCCAGCGCCCGCGCCCAGGACGACCACCTCTACGCGCTGAGCTGGACGCCCCTTTCGCCGATGGAGCAGTCCGCTCTCGACGGCCCTTGCGCGATCCTCGGCACGCATGACCCGGACTCCGCGCACGCGCTTCGCGCCGCGCTCACCGTCCCTGCCCAGCTCTGCACCGACCTCAACGAGGTCTCGGAACTCTCCGACCCGCCTCCGGTCATCCTGGTCCCGTGCCCTGCCGTCGTCGCCGGCGGCGAGCCCGGTGTGGTCGACGGAGCCCATGCGCTGACCCAGCAGGTGCTACGGCTGCTGCAGGAGTTCCTCACCGACGACCGCCTCGGCGGTAGCCGTCTGGTCCTGCTGACCACCAACGCTGTCGCGGTCGGGGCCGGTGACGTCGATCTCGCCCAGAGCCCGTTGTGGGGGCTGGTCCGCAGCGTCCAGGCCGAGCACCCCGGACGCATCACGCTCATCGACCTGGACGACCCGCCTGCCGCGTATCGGATGCTCATGCCCGCGATCGGCGCCGCACTGGACCGGGGCGAGCCCCATCTGGGCATTCGGGGAAGCGACGTTCACGTCCCGAGGCTGGCGCGCCTGCCGGACGGCGGCGATGACAGCGACCCGACCGCTGCCTTCGCCCCTGGCGGTACGGTCCTGGTCACGGGCGGTACAGGAACCCTTGGCCGCCTGGTCGCCGAACACCTGGTCACCGTCCACGGCGTCACGCACCTGGTCCTGGCCAGCCGCAACGGCCCCGATGCACCCGAAGCCCAGCAACTCCACCGACATCTGGAACAACTCGGCGCCCACACCACCATCACCGCATGCGACACCGCCGACGGCGAACAACTCGCCCGGCTCCTCGCAAGCATCCCCGAAGACCACCCCCTCACCGCGGTCATCCACGCGGCAGGCGTCACCGACGACGCCATCGCCACCTCACTGACCCCCGAACAGATCGACAAAGTCTTCGCCCCCAAAGTCGACGCCGCCTGGAACCTGCACCACCACACCCGCCACCTCCCCCTGAACGCCTTCATCCTGTTCTCCTCCGCAGCCGCGACCTTCGGCCCCCCGGGAGTGGCCGGTTACGCAGCCGCCAACGCGTTCCTCGACGCCCTCGCCGCGTACCGGCACGCCGAGGGCCTGCCGGGCCAATCGATCGGATGGGGCTACTGGCAGCAGGACACCGGCATGACCGGACACCTCACCGACACCGACCGCAACCGCCTGACCCGCAGTGGCATGACCCCCATCACCGACGAGCAGGGGCTGGCGCTCTTCGACGCCGCCGTCCGGTCGACCCGCCCCCATCTACTTGCCACACCGATCAACCTCCGCAGCCTGACCGGCTCGGCCCCGCCGCTGTTCGCGGCGCTCGTCCGAAGCGGCCCCGCCCGGCCCAACGCGACCGCGGGCCTCCGGACCATCAACCTGGCCGACCAGCTGGCGGCGCTCACCTCCGACGAGCAGGACGAACGCGTGCTGGACCTGGTCCGGAACACCACCGCCGCGGTCCTGGCTCATGCCTCCCCGGAGAATGTCGACACCAGCCGACCCTTCAGCGAACTGGGCTTCGACTCCCTCACCGCGGTCGAACTGCGCAACGGGCTGGCCGATGCCACCGGGCACCGTCTGCCCGCCACCCTCGTCTTCGACTACCCCACTCCGCACGCCCTCGCCCGGCACCTCAGATCCCAGCTCGTCCCCTCGGCACCGCAGCTGGTTCTCCATCAGCTCGACACGCTGGAGAGCACGCTGGCGGCCATCACCGGGGAGGACATCGCCGGCACGAAGATCGCCAAGCGCCTGCAGGGCCTGCTGGCCAAGGTCAGCAAATTCGACTCCCCGGCGAACGAGACGGACATCCTCGACGATCTGCGATCGGCGACGAACGAGGAACTTTTCAAGCTGGTCGACGACGACCTCAACATCTCCTGAACAATCTGAGGGGCGACGTACAAATGGGAATGGAAGACACACTCCGCGAATACCTCACCCGCGTCATCGCCGAACTGCACCAGACGCGACAGCGGCTGCACGAGGCCGAATCGGAGGAAGCGGAGCCGATTGCGATCGTGGGGATGGGATGCCGCTACCCCGGCGGCGTCACCACCCCGCAGCAACTATGGAACCTGGTCACCCAGGAACGCGACGCCATCGGCGAATTCCCCACCAACCGCGGCTGGCCCCTCACCGACCTCTACCACCCCGACCCCGACCACCCCGGCAC
>NZ_SMKK01000467.1 GCF_004348425.1 Actinomadura sp. 7K507 | reverse complement strand
CCGACAGATCCAGCTCACGCGTCAGCTCATGCAGATGCCACGCCGCATCCACCTTCGGCGCCAGCACCCCGTCCAACCGCTCAGCGGTCAACGACGAGACCACCCCGTCATCCAAGATTCCTGCCGCGTGCACCACCGCGCCCAGACCGCCATCCGCACACACCGAGGCCACCAGACCAGCCAATGCGGAACGGTCGGTCACATCACACGCCACCACCCTGGCCTGGGCACCCAACTCCGCCAGCTCAGCCACCAACCCGGCAGCCCCGTCGGCGTCCATACCGCGACGGCTGGCCAGCACCAGACGCCGCACCCCGTGCTCAGCCACCAGATGCCGGGCCACCAAACCACCCAAACCACCGGTACCGCCCGTGACCAGCACCGCCCCACCGGCATCCCATGCATCCTTGCCGCCGCTGTCGGCCGTTTCCGGTCGTACGAGCCGAGGAGCGAGAAGCGAGTCACCCCGCAGCGCCAGCTGCGGTTCATCGCTGGCAAACGCTGGCTCCAGCGAGGCGTCCGCGCTGTCGAGATCGACAAGGACGATACGGTCCGGATTCTCCTCCTGTGCTGCTCGGCATAGGCCCCAGACCGCTGCGCCCGCCAGATCGGTCACCGCATCGTCTGGGCGGGCGGCGACCGCGCCGCGGGTGGTCACCACCAGCCGTGAACCGGCCGGGTGATCAGCCGACAACCAGCCCTGCAGCACCTCCAAAGCCCGATGGGTCGCCGCACGCACATCCTGTGGCGCGGTCCCCGGCACCGACTCCAACACCACCACATCCGCACCACCCGCCGCCACCGCCGCCGCGGCCGGCACGGCAACCGGCTCCCACCCGACCCGGAACAACGAGTTGCGGGTGGCGGCGGCCGGGCCGGTGGTCAGGGGGCGTGTGGTGACGGTGGTGACGGTGGCCACCGGTGCCCCGGTGGTGTCGGTGATGTGCAGGGTCTGCGGGTCGGGGAGATGGACGCGCAGCGCGGTCGCGCCGGCGGCGTGCAACCCGATGCCGCTCCAGCTGAACGGCACCGCCACCCCCAAGCCCGAGCCGGTGCTGGTGCCGGTGTCGGTGCTGTCGGTGCCGGTGTCGGTGTTGGTGTTGGTGTGTAGGAAGGCTGTGTGTAGTGCGGCGTCCAGCAGTGCGGGGTGGATGCCGTACCCGCCCACTTCCAGGCCGGGGACCGCGATCTCGGCGAAGACCTCCCCGCCGCGCCGCCAGGCCGTCTGCAGGCCCTGGAAGGACGGGCCGTAGGCGAGTCCCTGATCGGCCAGCCGATCGTAGAACTCCTGCACCGGCACCGCGACGGCCCCCTCGGGCGGCCACACCCCCGCACCGGCCCGCACCTCGACAGTGTTGAGACCCACCGTCCCGGTCGCATGCACCGTCCACAGTGAGTCGGCGCTGCCCTCGGGACGGGAATGGACCTCCACCGTACGGTGACCGGCCTCGTCCGGCCCGGCCACGGTGACCTGGATCGCGGCGCCCTGATCGGGCGACAGCACCAGCGGATGGTGCAAGGTGAGCTCCTCGATCGTGGGACAGCCGACCTGTTCACCGGCGAACAGCGCCAGTTCCACGAACGCGGTGCCGGGCAGCAGCACCGTTCCGGTGACGGTGTGGTCGGCCAGCCACGGATGGGTGTCCAACGACACACGCCCGGTCCAAGCCACACCATCGCTGCCGGGCAGCGCCACCATCGCCGCCAGCAACGGATGATCGGCGTTCTGCTGTCCGGCTGCTGCCGGGTCGGCCGGGGCGGTGACCGAGTCGAGCCAGAACCGCTGGCGTTGGAAGGCATAGGTCGGCAGGTCGACCCGTTGAGCACCGGGGAACAGCGCCGCCCAGTCGACCGGGACGCCGCGGGTGTGCAGGTCTGCCAGTGCGGTCAGCAGTTGG
Source organism: Actinomadura sp. 7K507 (assembly GCF_004348425.1). Classification (GTDB taxonomy): domain Bacteria; phylum Actinomycetota; class Actinomycetes; order Streptosporangiales; family Streptosporangiaceae; genus Spirillospora. The sequence goes on along the minus strand of NZ_SMKK01000467.1, from coordinate 697 downwards.
CGGGGCTGGTCGCGGTCGCGGCGCTGGACGGCTATGAACTCCGCGTCGTCGCCGGGGTCGGCGGTGGCGGTCAGCGCGGCGTCGGGTCCGATTTCCAGGAAGGTGGTGACGCCGTGGCCGCGCAGGGTCTGGACACCGTCGTGGAAGCGGACGGCTTGGCGGACGTGCCGCACCCAGTAGGCCGGGGTGCACAACTGTTCGGGGTCGGCCATCTCGCCGGTCAGGTTGGACACGATCGGCACCGCGGGCGGCCGGTAGGACACGCTCGCGGCGATGTCCTCGAACTCGGCCAGCATCGGATCCATCAACACCGAATGGAAGGCGTGTGAGACCGGCAGCGACCGCACCCTGTCGAACTGCGCGGCGACTTGGGCGACGGCGTCTTCGCGGCCGGAGATCACCACACCGTCCGGGGCGTTGACCGCCGCGACCTCCACCCCGTCCACCAGATGGGCCTGAACCTGGGTTTCGGTGGCGCGGATCGCGGTCATGCCCCCACCCGGGGGCAGGGCCTGCATCAACCGGCCCCGCGCCGCCACCAGCACCGCCGCGTCGGGCAGTGACCACACCCCGGCGACGTGTGCTGCGGCCAGTTCTCCGATGGAGTGCCCGGCCAGGTAGTCCGGCCGCACCCCCCATGCTTCCAGTAGCCGGTAAAGCGCCACCTCGATGGCGAACAGTGCGGGCTGCGCCCACC
>NZ_SMKK01000466.1 GCF_004348425.1 Actinomadura sp. 7K507 | reverse complement strand
CGGCGCCGGGTCGCCGCCCGGTCGCGCTTCGGGCGCCGCGCCGCGCCCGTCCCCGCCGCGCCGTCCCCGCCGCCGGCCCCGCCGCCGGTGGACGGCTCGGCGCGTCCGGTGCCCTCTTCGACCCGCATCACCTGTACCAACCCATCCCGCTCTCCGGTGACATCAGTGTTCGAAACCTAGCCGAGTTGCAAGTAAACAAGCGTCTACATAACATACATGCACAGCACAGGTAATCGGTTCGGCGGTCCGTCGGGCCGGCATGGGGGCAGAGGTGGTCCAAACGAGCACGGCAGCGCAGGAACCGGCGGGAGAGCCGGCCGGGGAGCCGGTCAGACCGCAGTACACGCACCGTCAGATCCTGAAGATCCTCTCCGGCCTGATGCTGGCGATGCTGACCGCGATGCTCTCTACCTCGGTCATCGCCACGGCGCTTCCGACGATCGTCGGCGACCTCGGCGGCCAGGACAAGCTCTCCTGGGTTGCCAGCGCGACCCTGCTGACCATGACGGCCTCGACCCCGCTGTGGGGCAAGCTCTCGGACATCGCCGGGCGCAAGCTCATGTTCCAGACCGCCCTGCTGATCTTCGTCGTCGCCTCGGTGGGCGCGGGACTGTCACAGGACATCGGGCAGCTCATCGCGTTCCGCGCGGGCCAGGGCCTCGGCGCGGGCGGCCTGTCCGCGCTCGCCCAAGTGATCCTCGGGGACGTGGTCGAGCCGCGGCAGCGCGGTCGCTACGCCGGCTTCATGGGCTCGGTCTTCGGCGTCTCCACGGTCGCCGGGCCGCTGCTCGGCGGGTTCATCGTGGACGCCGACGCGCTCGGCTGGCGCTGGTGCTTCTACGTGTGCGTCCCGCTCGCGGTGGTCGCCTCCCTGGTCGTCCAGCGGGTACTGAAGCTGCCGAAGGTGAAACGCGAAACCCACATCGACGTGTTCGGCGCGGTCACCATCACCGGCAGCGCCGGCACGCTGATGCTGCTGCTGTCCATGGGCGGGGTGGAGTTCGCGTGGAACTCCGTATGGACCTACGCCCTGCTCGCGGTCACCGTCGTGCTCTTCGCCCTGGCGATCGTCGCCGAGCGCCGCGCCCGCGACCCGATCCTGCCGCCCCGGCTGTTCCGCAACCGGATGTTCGTGCTGACCTCGTTCACCTCGATCTGCGTCGGCATGGCGATGTTCGGCGTGATGATCTACATGCCGCAGTACCTGCAGATCGTCAAGGGGATGAGCCCGACGGCGTCCGGCCTGATGACGCTGCCGCTGGTCCTCGCCATGCTCGTCACCTCCACCGGCTCCGGCCTGGCCGTCACCCGGACGGGCCGCTACAAGATCTACCCGGTGATCGGCCTGGGGTGCGTCGCGACGGGACTGTTCCTGCTGTCGCGGCTCCACACCGACTCCTCCCCGGTGCTGATCGGCGTCGACCTCGCCGTCCTCGGCTTCGGAATGGGCCTGACGCTGCAGATCCTCATCCTCGCCGCGCAGAACGCCGTCCCGCCCGCCGACCTGGCCTCGACGACGTCCGGCGTCTCGTTCTTCCGCAACCTCGGCGGCGCGATGGGCGTGGCCGCGTTCGGCGCGGTCCTCACCAACCGGGTCGCGAGCGAGATCGCCTCCGGCCTGCGCGCGGCCGGCATCAGCCAGGGGCCCGGCGGCGGCGAACTCGGGTCGCCGGACGAGATCGCGCGGCTGCCGCAGCCGGTCAAGGACATCGTCCGGGACGCGTTCAGCCACTCGCTCGAGACGGTCTTCCTGTTCGGGATCCCGATCGCCCTGGTCGGCTTCGTCGCGGTGCTCGCGCTGAAGGAGGTGCCGCTCCGCGGGGCGGCGACCCGTGCCAAGGCCCGCGGCAAGTCCGGCGGCGAGACCGGCGGCAAGGCCGAGGGCGCAGCCCCCGAGGACGCTCCGGCGGAGGACGTCGCCGCCCGGACGCGGTGACGCGTCAGCGGCCCTTCAGCTCGCGGACCAGCCTGTTCGCCGAGGCGCGGTCGGGCGGGCCGGTCACGATGACCTTCCCGTCCATGATCGCCATGTCGACGCGGGGGAGCGTGACGATGCGGTTTTTGACGACGAACGCCAGGTCCCGCCCGACGGTCGCCCGCGTCAGCGTGGCGAACGAGTCCCGGTCGACCGGCCGCAGCGTGACCGCCACGTCGTAGCCGCCCGGCTTCACCCGGGACTCCTGGACGCTCAGGTCGGACACCTTGCGGATCGCGATCCCCTGGGCCAGCCGGTAGCAGGTCGGTCCGGACCCCGAATGCCCCGAGATGCCCTGCGTCCCCGCCGGGCACTGCCCCGGCGTGGTCTGCGTGACGGGGTAGATGTGCAGCGGCGAGGCCAGCGCCACCGGCTGGGTCCGCATGGCGGACGCGCGCAGCGCGCCGGTCACCGCCACCGCGGCGATCAGCAGCCCCAGCGTGAGCACCATGACCAGCATCGCCGACCGGTGCTGGTCGGCCGCCCTGGCCACCGGGCCGGGCCCCCGATAGGGCACCCCCTGCCGACGCGCCGACCGGCTCCGCTTGACCTCCGCGGCCGCCCGCTGCCGCTCGGCCGCCCGCGCCCGCCGCCGCGCCGCCTCCGGATCCTTGACCACCGGCAACACCGCCGTATCCCCCTCCGACCCACGCCCATCGCGTGGCGGGGGCTGGTCGCGGGGCGGGGACTGGTCGCGCGGTGGAGGCT
>NZ_SMKK01000465.1 GCF_004348425.1 Actinomadura sp. 7K507 | reverse complement strand
GTGGTGGGGCGGCCGGTGGTGGAACGTGCGGCGTGCGGGTCCTCGGCGTCGAGGATCTCGATGGCGGGGTTGGCGTAGCCGTCGGCGCGGGGGACGACGCCGTCCAGGCCCTTGCCTCCGTCGGGCGGGCGGCGCGTGACGCCGAAGGTGCCCTCGGCGATGGCGCTGAGCAGACCGTCGTCGGCGACGCGCTCCAGCAGCTCCACCGATTCCGCCAGCACCTGCTTGGCGCGCTGGACGAGCATGCCGTCCGGGCGGGGCATGAAGTCGTCGGCGAGGTTCCCGCAGGCGTCGCGGACGTAGCGGACGTTCTCCAGCGCGAGGTCGCGGTCCGACAGCCAGGGGGTGTGGATGCCCTCGGTCATCATCCCGATCAGGATGATCGACTGCCCGGTCATCACGCCGGCGAGGTTGAAGAACGCGTCCAGCAGGTAGCCGGCGAAGATGTTGCCGGTCATGTGCTTGGTGGGCGGCATGTACTTCAGCGGCGCGCCCGGGAACAGCTCCCGGGCCAGCTGGGCGTGCGCGAGCTCCAGCCGGAACGACTCGGGGACGGCCGGGTCGATCTCGAAGGCGTGGCCGAGGCCGAGCTGGTCGTCGGCCAGGCCCGCCTCGTGCCCGAACCGCTCGTTGAGCAGCTGGCTGACGGTCACGGTGTGCGCGGCGTCCACCGCGTCCGCGGTGGTGAGGTAGTTGTCCTCGCCGGTGTTGATGACGATGCCTGCGCGGGCGTGGATCTGCCGGGAGAAGCGCTGGTCGATGAACGTCCGGCGGGGGTTGATGTCGCGGAAGATGATGCCGTACATGCAGTCGTTCAGCATCATGTCCAGGCGCTCCAGCCCGGCGAGCGTCGCGATCTCCGGCATGCACAGCCCGGAGGCGTAGTTCGTGAGCCGCACGTACCGGCCGAGCTCGCGGGACACCTCGTCCAGCGCGGAGCGCATCAGCCGGAAGTTCTCGCGTGTGGCGTACGTGCCGGCGTAGCCCTCGCGGGTGGCGCCCTCGGGGACGAAGTCCAGCAGCGACTGGCCGGTGGAGCGGATCACCGCGACGATGTCGGCGCCTTCGCGGGCGGCGGCCTGCGCCTGGGGGATGTCCTCGTGGATGTCGCCGGTCGCCACGATCAGGTAGACCAGCGGCCTGGGCGGGTCCGCCGCGTCGGGCGGCGGCAGCGCGGCCAGCAGCCGGTCGCGTTCGGCGCGGCGGCGGTCGATGCGGGCGATCCCGCCGCGGGCGGCCTCACCGGCGGCCTTGCGGGCGTGCTCGGCGTCGGTCCCGGACGGCAGCCGGAACGACACCCGTCCCCGGGCGGCGGCCCGCGCGAGGTCGCCGAGCGAGGCGTGCGGGCCGTTCAGCAGCGCGTCCCAGACCGGCAGGGCCACGCCGTGCTCCAGGCCGACCTGGCCGCGGACGGTGTCGGCGAGGTGGTTGGCCCAGGGGCGGCCCTCGTCGTCGGCGCCGGTGAGCCCGGCCAGGCGCAGCAGCGCGCGCTCGACCGAGACGGTGGTGTGGGAGCGCGCCATCTCGATGATGGGCTCGGCGGCCCGGGCGGCCAGCCGCCGGGCGGCGCGCACCGCCTCCGGGTCGAGGTCCAGTTTTCCCTGCGGCGCCATTGCCGTCTCCCCTCACGCGGCCGCCCTCTCAGGCCGGTCCCATCAATCGTCCGTCATACCTGGTTGGCTACAGGAGATCTTCCGGTATCCACACCCTATTTCACAAGAACTGACAGCCCCTCCCCTCGCGTCCTCCCCACCGCGCACAGGCAGATCTTCCCTGGCCGGGCGGTCACCTCACCTCCAGGTGACGACCAAGCGAAACCCATCCGTAACAACGAACCGTGAATTTACACTCACCCACGGTGATGGCCATCGCTCTCAGGGAGGAACATGATCGTTTATTGTGCCGCCGCGGCCTGCGCGGTCGCCGTGGTGATCACGGCGAGCCGCCTGATCCGGCGGACGCGCCTCGGCATCGACGATCCCGACCCCGACGGCCCCACCACCTCCCACACCGGCGCGATGCTCTCGGCGCTGTTCCTGCTGGCGTTCGCCATCGCCGTCGTCGTGCCGTGGACGTCGGCGGACGCCGCGCGTTCCAACACATACACCGAGAGCCAGGCGATCGCCGAGGCGTCGTGGGCGGCCACGCGGCTGCCCGCCGCCGACGCCCGGCACGTCCAGCAGGGGCTGCGCGAGTACGCCGACCTGGTCCGCGGTTCCGAATGGAGGCTCATGGAGGATGGACGGCTCAGCCCGCGCGGCTGGGCGCGGCTGGAGGAGCTGCGCCGCCACGTCCTCGCGGTCGAACCCGGCTCCGACGAGCTCCTGGAGGCGCGCGGCGCCGTGCTCGGCCACCTGGGCGAGATCTCCGCGGCCCGCCGCCAGCGCGCCATGGACGCCCGCACGGAACCACCGCCGGGCCTGCTCGCCGTGACCGTCGTGACCGGCGCCGCGGTCGTGCTGCTGCCGTTCCTGGCCGGCGCCCGGCCGCGCGGCATGACCCTGGTGCCGCTGTCGCTGATGGCGGCGCTGCTGGCCGCCGGGACGTACCTGACCATCGACATCTCGCACGTGTTCAGCGGGGCGATGGCCGTCGGCCCGGAGGCGTTCACGGGCGTGGGTGCCGAACTGCGGCGCATCGCGGGAGGCGGCTGAGCATGCGCCGTCACCTCGTGCTGCCCGCCGCGCTCGCCGGCGCGTTCGCCTTCCCGCCC
>NZ_SMKK01000464.1 GCF_004348425.1 Actinomadura sp. 7K507 | reverse complement strand
CCCGTGTGGGGACGGCATCCCGGGCGGCGGCGAACCAGGAGGTTGAGTCACCCCAGCATCCTTACGCGCCACCCCACCCGACGCCAATGCCCCACCGGAAAAGGCAGACAACCGCGCGACGCATGCGCTCAGACCGACCAGGAGGACGACGTTCTCAACCAGGCCGCCGCAAGCGTCTCCCCAGCCTGCGAGGCCGCCGATACCAACGAACGAGAAGAGGACGAGGCGGTCTCATAGGTCAGCGGTCTGGCTCCACTCCGTCCGGCAGCCAACTCGGCCCCGGCACGCTTACCCGCCGCCCCGGGAGCTGACAGTGCCTGCCGAAGGCCCCCGGGCTCCCCAGGGGCCTTCGTATGCTCACCGCCCGGGTGAGAGCCAGACCAGTTCCGAGAGCATCCGCCGCGACGCGCTCTGCGGCGTGAGCCACCGCCCGAGCCCCCGTCCGCTCAGCGGCACGGTGGCAGCCGACCCGTCCGGGAGCGCGACCCCGTACGCCACGACCTCCTCCACCACCGCGTCGTCCTCGCCGTAGTCCTCCCGCACGAGGGCGAACAGCCTGGGCGCAGCACCCCCGGCGAGCGCCACGACCTCGGCTTCGTCCGCGTGGTAGACAGTCAGTAGTTCGGGTTCGTGGACGTCATCCATCCGGGTGCTCCCTTCCGAGCGACCGGGCCGGGACGGACGTAGCCGCCAAGCACTGATCCGTCCCGGCTCTTCTCATTTCACGGAACTCACTGTATCCATCCGGACACTGTCGGTATAGTCGCACCACGTCCAGCACAGGGCAAGTTGCTTTGAGTAATTCGCTCCAGGCTTCCGGAGCGATCATGGAAGGCTGAAAGATGGCGGCGACATCCAGGCCGGGAACGCTGCGCTCGCAGTGGCTGGGACAGCAACTCCGCGAACTGCGCGACAGCAAGGGAATCCTCCTCAAGGAGGCCGCCGAGTACCTACAGCGCGACACCGCGACGCTCAGCCGCTACGAGACGGGGTTCTATCCGATCCGCCGCCCCGACCTGCTCGCGCTCCTCGATCTGTATGGCGTCTCGAACCCGGAACTGCGCGAGAAGCTGCTCAACCTCAGCAGGGACGTCTGGCAGAAGGGCTGGTGGGACGGCTACGCGGACGACGTCGCAGGCTCCCTGATCGACTACGTCTGGCTGGAGTCCCGCGCCACCCACATCCGGTCATACGCCGCAATCGTCTTGCCTGGTCTCCTTCAGTGCCCGTCGTACGCCGAACACGTGATCCAAGCGGACGAGTGCGAGGCCACAGACGAACAGATCAAACGCTGGCACGAACTCCGCATGACGCGCCAACGCGTCCTCCGCAAACCCGACCCCCCGCGCGTGAGCGCCATCCTGGACGAAGCCGTGCTTCGTCGCAGGGTCGGAGCGCCGCAGGTCATCCACGACCAGCTTCGACACCTGATCAAGCTCTCGGAGTCGTCGGCAGTGGACATCCGAGTGCTCCCGCTCGGCACCGGAAAGCTGGCGAGCGTTTACGGAAGCTTCGAGATCTTCCAGATGCCGACGCCCTTCCCCGAGGTCGCCTACACCGAGACGCTGGCCGGTGCGATCTACACCGAAGCGCCCGACATTTCGCGATTCGTCCATGCCTACGATGGCCACCTGGCCATGGCTCTCGAGCCGGCCGAATCCGTGGAGATGATCGCGGCGATCGCGGAGGAGAAGCCTTGAGCACGACCGAACCACGCGACACCCTCACCGCTGAGGAACGCACACACATCGATTGGCGCATCAGCAGCTACAGCCCCAACGGCGGCGGCAACTGCGTCGAGGCGGGCCCCCTCCTGGACGGCACCGACCGCGTAGCCGTCCGCCACAGCCACCGCCCCAACGCCGAAGTCATCCTCTACACCCGTCCCGAATGGGAAGCCTTCCTAGCCGGCGTCCGCAACGGCGAATTCAACTTCTTCTCGTAGAGCCAGGAACGGGCTCTGACGGGGTTCTGGCTGAACAGCTTCCGGCGATTGCCCAGCTCGTGGTCCCGGAGCAAGACCGAGATGGAGTCGCTGGTTGTTTCACTCGATCCGTCAGGTGAAATCAGCTGCCGTCAGACTCTCCACGATCAAAGACGGGAGATATGACGCCGACACGTTCGACCATTACCTCTTCGACGGCGACCACCGGCCCGTGGCACATCGCCGTCATCCGCGATGCTTGCCCTGCCAGACGGCGGTACACGCCATGACGCTCACGAGAGGCAGGATGATGAGGCCCGGTGGACCCGTGTTGATGATGATCGCCATCGCTACCAATGCCAGAGCGACCGGAAATGGTGGATACAACTTAAGGAATGACCCCTGCCGCAGTACCTCAACGGCGGTCTCCTGGCTTTGTGGATTTTCTCTATAAGAAACTCCACGGCGGTGAAGAAGTATCTGCACTCCAGCACCCAATGCCACAACAACCAGCCCCCAGGCAATGAAACTCGAATTTCCGTAGGCAATGGATCCGACAAAGACGAGCGACATGGTTACGAGCAGAATCATCAGCAAAGAAAATGCTCGCATTGAACCTCCCAGCGATGCGCCACTTATGGCGCATACTTTGTTCCGAACCCCATATGATTGATCACCTCTGGCTTGGGGGGCCGCTTTCCGCCAGGGGCCGTGCCTCTGTACCGGCACATCACCCTGGCCATGGTCGCCCACGCCCATCTGGCGTTCCTGGCCGCCGACCCACCCCCCAGC
>NZ_SMKK01000463.1 GCF_004348425.1 Actinomadura sp. 7K507 | reverse complement strand
TCGCCGTCCTGCCCACCCGGCAGGCCGCCGAAAACGAACGCTGGCGGACGGCCCCGGTCACCTGCTCACTGGACGGCGACGGCCTGGGCGAACGCGTCGCCCAGTGGCGGCAGCTCGTCGACGGTGCCGCACGGCAGGAGATAGAGGGCGGAATCCGGCTCACCCTTCCCGCCGACCGGGCGGCCGCCGTCGCGGCACTGGCGGCCGACGAGCAGCGATGCTGCGCGTTCATCGGCTTCCGCCTCGACCTCGACGGCCCCGATCTGCACCTGGAAGTACGCACGGCCGAAGCAGGCGCCGCCATGCTCACCGACCTGTTCGGCCCGCAAACCTGACCAGCGCCGCCCCTGCCGCGCGCCTGTCCCGCCCTGACCAGAAAGATCCGCCGCCGTGCTCATCGCCCGCTCCATCGCCCTGTTCGCCGTCGCCGCCCTGTTCGAGATCGGAGGCGCCTGGCTGGTCTGGCAGGGCGTCCGCGAGCACCGCGGCTGGCTCTGGATCGGCGCCGGCGTCATCGCGCTCGGGCTGTACGGTTTCGTCGCGACCCTGCAGCCCGACGCCAACTTCGGCCGCATCCTGGCCGCCTACGGCGGCGTGTTCGTCGCCGGTTCCCTGGCCTGGGGCATGGCCCTCGACGGCTTCCGCCCCGACCGCTGGGACGTCATAGGCGCCCTGGTGTGCCTAGCCGGAGTCGCGCTCATCATGTACGCCCCCCGAGGCACCTGACCACCCCAAGCCGCCATTAGGCCGCCACTAGGCCCTCATCACACGATCTCGCAGGGATCCTCCTCCGCTTCCGGCCTACCTCAGAGGCAGCCGTGCCGCCCGCGTCCGGCCTCGTAGTAGGCCCAGTCGCGGGCACGTCCCGCCGGGCCTGTTCCCCTCACTGACCGAGGAAGGTCTGGTCGAGCAACTCCTTGGCCAGGTCGACGGCGAGCTGTGCCAGCTCCTCGCCGTTCCGCCCGGGACCGAACGCCACCCCGGGAGAGAGCCGGGCGGCCAGTTCCTCCAGCAGGCTGGCAACGATCATCGCGCGCAACTCGGTGACGACCACGTTGCGGGACGGCTCACCGGGCAGCCGTTCGTCCAGGGCCCGGTCTCCATCGAGTTGCCGCCGCAGGTCCGCCGCTTGTTGTGGAAGGGACACCGGCTCCGCCCTCCGACCCGTATATCGCCTGACCGTGAGCATCTGCTCGAACGGATCAAGCGTTCCGGCCCCTGTATCGGATTGCATCGACACGTCACCGCTCAACACGGCACGCAAACTCCGGAGCGCGCCATCGACCTGTGTCGGCCGGTCCTCGGCATCCGGCAACGCGTCCAGTACAAGGATCGCGGCCTCCCGCAGCCGCGTGTACTCGGCTCCTACTGCCTCATCCTGTGTCATCTCTCCGTCCTCCCGTGCGCGGTCGCCGCCGGACGACCCTTCACCCTCAGAAGATTCTCTGCATGATGTCGTAGCAGACAGGTTGTATGGCACCGAGGCAACTCCCCATCCGGGCGAGCAAGCTTCGTCCCGAAGCCGTCAGAAGGACGCTCGGGCCGCGGCACCCTCACGACCGACCAACTCAGCGCCATTCGCATCGACCCAGCGAGCTGGTCGGATACCAGTGTCACGACATCGCCCAGATCCACGATCTGACCATTCCAAGCCTTGCCCGGCGTCTCGCCCACGACCCACTGCGACGGCGGCACCCGCTACCTCGAACACGGCGAATGGATTTGAGCGTGGGCCGCACAGCAAGAGCAGCACCTGCCTCATGGTGCTGCCCAGTGCGGTATGCGCTACCAGGTGGACGGGAACATGCGGTGCTTGAGGAGCGCGTCGACCTGGTCGGAGGCCCGCTTGGTGTCGCCGCAGGGGGAGAGGTAGCCGTGCCTTCCGCGTCCGGCCTCGTAGTAGGCCCAGCCACCTCCGGGTGTGGCGTGGACGCTCACCGCGACGCGGACGTGGTCGTCGGGGCTGAACGCGAACACCCAGAGCAGTGGTGGACGGGTGGGGAACTCGTCGGCCTGGTAGAGCTTGACGTAGCGGTAGCTCCTGGCCTGGACGGCGACGGCGAGCAGGTCGAGGTTCCGGATCGCCGTAGTACGGCCCAGGCGGGTCCGCCACCGCAGCAGGTGGCGTCCCGCCTGGACGTTCATCGGGCGCAGCGAGCCCACGTGATCTTTCCTTCCTCGTTGAGCGGCCGGACGCCCCAGTCGTGCACGAGGTGTTCCATCAGCAGCAGGCCGCGCCCGCTCTCGGCGTCGTCGTCCTCGCTCTGGACGACCGGGAGGGCCCTGCTCTCGTCCCAGACCTCGATGACGGTGAGCGGTTCGCGCATGTCCGGGAAGATGCGGACGACGATGTGCCCGCCCCCGACGTGCTTGTAGCTGTTGGTAACCAGCTCGGTAACCACGAGGCGACCGACGAAGTCGTCGGGGTGCCCGAGCTCGCGGAACCGGTCGGTGAGGTAGCGGCGCGCTTTCGCGGGCGCCTCGTCGGACGGATCGAGGACGAGCGGCGGCGCCTCTGGCGCGAGCATGACCGCTGACATCGGTGAACCCCTCCAGCCTGGACGGAGAGTGATCGCGAACGGGCCCAACCCACCAATCCGGAAAAACCCGCCACAATCACCCTGTGTTATCGAACGAACACCATCAGGCCACGAGTCGCTCTAGCATGTCTGTGTAGCGCCGTACTGCTAACAAAACAGCAACAAGCACTGTTACGCG
>NZ_SMKK01000462.1 GCF_004348425.1 Actinomadura sp. 7K507 | reverse complement strand
CGGGTGCCGGTGCGTCTCTCCAGGGTCTTGAATCCCTCGGTGGCCAGATGCCCGTTCGTCGTCCCCGACAGCGTGAGGATCATCTCGCAGGCGTGGACGTCGCGCTTCAGCGACGGCCGCCCGTCGGCGGGGCCGCCCCGCACCACGCCGTTCTTGTGCTTCAGGTACTCGACCTCGCGTTCCAGGTCGAACGTGACGCCCTTGGTGGTCGCGCCGAGCCGCTCGGCGAGGGGGCCGAGCGCCGTCATCTTCGCGGCGACCGCCGGGTAGTCGCGCTCCACCGTGACGAGCTTCGGCAGCGTCACGCCGGGGACGGGCTCGCACTCGCCCTTCGCCCAGTCGGCGACGCGCCCGTGCGGCGTCGCCATCTCGTCGGGGGTGTCGTGCAGCAGCGGCACCGCGACGAGGTCCTTGCGCACGCCGAGGTGCCGCTCGGCGAGCCGGCTGAACGCGACCGCGATGTCCTGGAACGCCCGCCAGTCGCTGCGGGTCTGCCACGGCGGCGAGATCGCGGGGTTGAACGAGTGCACGAACGGGTGCATGTCGGTGGTGTTGAGGTCGTGCTTCTCGTACCAGGTCGCCGCGGGCAGCACCACGTCGGAGTAGATCGTGGTGCTGGTCATCCGGAAGTCCAGCGACAGCAGCAGGTCGAGCTTGCCGACCGGGGCCTCCTCGTGCCAGACGACCTCCTTGGGCCGGTTCTCCGGCGGCGTCTCCTGCGCGCGGACGGCGTGGTCGGTGCCGAGCAGGTGCTTGAGGAAGTACTCGTTGCCCTTGGCCGACGAGCCGAGCAGGTTGGCCCGCCAGACCGACAGGACGCGGGGGAAGTTCTCGGGCGCGTCGGGGTCCTGGCAGGCGAACTTGAGCCGCCCGGCCTTCAGCTCGTCCACGACGTGGTCGCCGGCCTGCCTGCCCGCGGCCTCCGCCTCGCCGGCCAGATCCAGGGGATTGCGGTCGAACGTCGGGTAGGACGGCATCCAGCCCAGCCGCGCCGCCTGCGCGATCACATCGGCGGTGGTCCGGCCCGCCAGCTGCCCGGCGGCGCCGTCCGCCGGGCGGGCCGCCGCGAGGGTGTCGGCGCCGAACCGGTCGTAGCGGAACTGGTCGGTGTGCAGGTACCAGTACGCGGTGCCGATCATCTGGCGCGGCGGCCGGGACCAGTCCAGCGCGCCCGCGAGCTGCGCCCACCCCGTCACCGGGCGGCACTTCTCCTGCCCGACGTAGTGCGCCCACCCGCCCCCGTTCACGCCCTGGCAGCCGGTCAGCGTGGTCAGCGCCAGGAACGCCCGGTAGATCGTGTCGGAGTGGAACCAGTGGTTGGTCCCCGCCCCCATGATGATCATCGAGCGGCCGCCGGACTCCTCGGCGTTGGCGGCGAACTCCCGCCCGATGCGCTCCGCGGCCTGCGCCGGGACGCCCGTGATGCCCTCCTGCCACGCCGGGGTGCACGGCTGCGACGCGTCGTCGTACCCCGACGGCCACGAGCCGGGCAGGCCGTCCCGCTTCACGCCGTACTGGGCGAGCAGCAGGTCGTAGACGGTCGTGACCAGGTGGCCGCCGACGTTCCGGACGGGCACGCCGCGCCGGAGCGTTCCGGGCGAGCCGCCGGGGGCGTCGAACCGGGCCAGCTCGACCTCCACCGCCTCCCCTGCCTCGCCGCCTTCGGCGGACAGCAGCGGGTCGGCGTCGCCGAGGTCGAGGTTCCAGCTGCCCTCACCCGACTCGCCGTACCGGAACCCCAGCGACCCGTTCGGGACGAGCGGATGCCCAGTGTTCGCGTCCAGGATCACCGTCTTGAACGCGGCGTGCTCGGAGCGGGCCTCGGCACCCGGCAGGTCGGCGGCGGTCAGGAACTTGGACGGCACGTAGGCGTCGCCGCGCTTCTCCACCCGCACCAGGAACGGCAGGTCGCTATAGCGCTTGACGTAGTCGGTGAAGTACGGGACCTGCCGGTCGACGAAGAACTCCTTGAGGGTGACGTGCCCCATGGCCATCGCCAGGGCGCCGTCCGTACCGGGCTGGGCGGCGAGCCACTCGTCGGCGAACTTGACGTTGTCGGCGTAGTCCGGGGAGACCGCCACGACCTTCTGCCCCCGGTAGCGGGCCTCGGTCATCCAGTGCGCGTCGGGGGTGCGCGTCACCGGCACGTTGGAGCCCCACATGATGAGGTACCCGGCATCCCACCAGTCCCCCGACTCGGGGACGTCGGTCTGGTCGCCGAACACCTGCGGGGACGCCACCGGAAGGTCGGCGTACCAGTCGTAGAACGACAGCATCGTCCCGCCGATCAGCGACATGAACCGCGAGCCCGACGCGTGCGACACCATCGACATCGCCGGGATCGGAGAGAAACCCGCGACGCGGTCCGGCCCGTACCTCTTGATCGTGTGCACGTGCGCGGCCGCGATCATCTCGGTCGCCTCGTCCCACGTCGCCCGCACCAGGCCGCCGCGTCCACGCGCCGACTTGTAGGCGCGGGCCCGCTCCGGGTCGGAGACGATCTCCCGCCACGCCTCCACCGGGTCGCCCGTCCGGCCCTTGGCCTCCCGGTACATCTCCAGCAGGACGCCGCGCACGTACGGATACCGCACCCGGGTCGGCGAGTAGGTGTACCAGGAGAACGACGCGCCCCGCGGGCAGCCGCGCGGCTCGTACTCCGGCCGGTCCGGGCCCACCGACGGGTAGTCGGTCTGCTGCGCCTCCCAGGTGATGATGCCGTCCTTGACGTACACCTTCCA
>NZ_SMKK01000461.1 GCF_004348425.1 Actinomadura sp. 7K507 | reverse complement strand
GACGGGGGCGGTGGCTCCGCGGCCCCGCCCAAACCCCCCGAGGGGTACACGACCTACAAGGGTGACGTGTACTCGTTCGCGCATCCGCCCGGCTGGGTCTTCCGTACTTCCACCGACGAGAACGACTGGCCGATCGTCGAAGGGCATCCGCCGAACCCGGCCAACGACGGCAGCGGCGGCCAGGTCATCGTCTCCCGCGTCGACGGGTACGACGGCTCGATGAAGGACATGATGGTGCAGGCCCGCGCCGTCAACCAGGTCAACGGGCGGCGGGTGGTGAGCGAGACCGCGGCGGATGTGGCGGGGGCGCGGGAGGCGCGCCGGATCGAGACCGAGTACGACACCCGATTCCAGGGCGGGCTCACCGTCCGGATCCGCAGCGTCGACATCTACGCGCTCACCCGGAACCGGACGATGCTCGACCTGACGGTCCGGGGAGCGCAGGCGAAGTTCGACGCGTCCGGGCTGCCGCAGGTGGTGTCCAGCTTCACCGTTCTCGGCTGAACGTCCGCCCGCGTCGCTCGGTGCCTTGGCGTGGTGGCGGGCGCTCGGTAACATCCGCTGAATGGTGAGGCGGGACGACGCGGCGGGCGACCCCGCGTGAGCGGGTCCGCGGTCGAGGAGCCGCCGTCCTCGGCATGGTCCTGGCGCGCCGACTGGACCGTGCCGCTCAGGCGCAACGCGGTACCGGCGGGCGTGGGCGCCGCGCTCGGGGTGGCACTGCTCGCCTGGCTGATCGGCCCGCGCCCGCACCTTCCCGCGTTCGCCTACCTGATGGTCGTCGGCGTCGCCCTCGCCGTCGTGGACGTCCAGCTGCGCCGGCTGCCCGACCCGCTGACGCTCACGTCCTACCCCCTCGGCATCGCCCTCCTCATGGCGGCGGTGCCGTTCACCGGGGACGGCGGCCACCGGTTCGTTTCGGCGCTCATCGGCCTGGCCGTCCTGTGGGTGCTGTTCCTGGTGCAGTGGTTCATCGCCCCCTCGGCGCTGGGGTTCGGCGACGTCAAGCTCTCCGGCGTGCTCGGCCTATATCTCGGCTGGCTGGGGGCCGACGCCTGGTTGCTGGGCGTCCTCGCGATGTTCCTGTTCGGCGGCGTGTACTCGGCCGTGATGCTGGCCGCGCGGCGGGCGCGGCTCAAGTCGACGATTCCCTTCGGCCCCTTCATGCTCGCCGGTGCGCTGCTGGCCGTCCTCGTCTTCGCCTGAGCCGCGCCCCTACTCGCAGCGCTTCTGCTGACCGGCCTTGACGCCTCCGCCGATCTTGTTGATGGGCGGCGGTGCCAGCCGGGGTCCGTTCTTTCCGATGATGAGCCGGACGCCGCCCGCCGGAGTGCCCGCGTCGGCCGTGAGCAGCGCGCTGGGGACGTCCCGCGCGAGCGCGGAGGCCTGCCCCTCGGCGGGCGGCGCGTACACGATGCGGCTGTCGGGCGACTCGGCCCCCTTCTCGACCTTCACTGCCACCCTGTAGCCGCGCTTCCCGAGCTGCTTCACGACCCGCTGTACCACGGCGTCCTTTCCACCCGCGTCGACAACGGTGACGTTCACCTTGCCCGGGGAGGGCGGCGCCTGCCGGGGCTGGACGGGCTTGGCGGGCTCCGCAGGCAGGTCGTTGTCGTGCCGGACGGCCTCGAACAGCGCCTTGGCCCGCGCCTGGTTCCACTGGACACGGTTGGGGTCTGGCGCGTACCGCTCGACCGGGACGGTCACGAACCGCACCTGCCCCGCGCTCATCCCCCGGAGACCGTCCGCCAGCTTCCGCATCGCCGAGAGGTCGAGTTCGTCATCGGTCGTCATCGACTTGGTCGCGGCCTTGAGGAACTTGTACGTCTTCGCCGGGTCGCTGAGGACGGAGTCGGTGGCCTTCTCCGCGACGGCGGCCATGAACTTCTGCTGGCGCTCGATCCGCTCGAGGTCGGACCCGTCGCCGATCGAGTAGCGGGCCCGCACGTAGCCGAGCGCCTGCTCGCCCTGCACGGTCTGCTTCCCCGCCTCCAGGTAAAGCTCGGCCCTCGGGTCGTTCACGGGCTTGTCGACGCAGATCTCGACGCCGCCGAGGGCGTCCACCATCCGCTTGAACCCGGAGAAGTCCACCTGCACGAAATGGTCGATGTGGACACCGGTCAGCGACTCCAGCATCCTCCACGTGCACGTCGGACCGGCGAACGCGAACGCCGTGTTCAGCATCCCGAACCGCGCCGGAACGGTCCCGCCGTCGTCCTTCTCGCACTCGGGGATCTTCACCATGGAGTCGCGCGGGAAGCTGATCCCGACCGCCTGGTCCCGGTTCGGCGACAGATGCAGCAGGATCGCCGTGTCCGACCGCGCCCCGGACATGCCGGGGACCGCGTACTCCGCGTTGTCGCCCTCCCGGGTGTCGGACCCGATCAGCAGGATGTTGAGCGACTTGTTCAGCTTCTCCGGCCGGTTCGCGCCGAGCCGGTCGCCGACGTCCTTCTGCTCGATGCCCCCGACCAGATCCCGATAGATCAACGCGGCCCCCGCGCCACCGAGCAGCATGACGACGACCAGCCCGAGCGCGGTGCGCCGCAAGGCCTTCCCCCGCCGCGTCCTCCCTTTGCCTCTCGCGTGGTCGTCGTCCTCGGCCGCTACCTCGTCCTCGGCCGCCGCGTCCCCCTCAGGGGCGTCGGCGCGTATCGCGTTGACCGACTCCCCGACGTCCGCGCCCTCATCGTCCTCCTGCGCCGGCAGATCGCCTCCCGCCCGCTTCGCTTCCTCGTTCCGGGGGGCGGGCG
>NZ_SMKK01000460.1 GCF_004348425.1 Actinomadura sp. 7K507 | reverse complement strand
CCCCTGCCCCGACCAAACCCGAGCCCGTGCGCCCTCCATCTCCGCCAGGACGCGCCACGCCCGAGCCTCGCCCGGCAACGCCTTCCGCGCCTTCGGCCCCAGCCCCGCGAACAGAAATACCGTCTCCGGATAAGGCTCAGGCAGCCCTTCTTGGACGGTCACCTGGCTCCCGACCGGTCGCCGCGCCATCGCCCACGCACGCCGCAGGACGCGCAGGGCCGTTCGCTTCCCGCTCATCGGACGACCTCGAACCACACCGTGAACCGGCCGTCCGCGATCCGGTAGTGAGCCCCACCGCTCGGCCAGCCCGTCCACCACGATCAGGCCGCGCCCGGATTCGTCCCAGCCGGCACCCTGCGCCGGGGGCAGCGGACACCCGTCCGAGCCGCCGTCGTCCTGGATCTCCACCCGCAGCCGGTCGGACGACAAGAGCACCGTCACCCACACGCCGCCACCCGTCCGGCCGCTGGAGCTGTGCCGGACGGCGTTGGTCGTGACCTCGCAGACCATCAGGTCCACGTCGTCCAGGTTGAACCCCGCGACGTTGCCGCCCAGTCCACCGGCCAGCGTCCGTCGCACCCGCGCCCGGACCTTCCGCACGTCCAGCGTCCCACCCGGGCACACCCGCTCGGTGTGCACCTCGTCCCAGACGATCACCGTCCGATCTCGGTGATCTGCTCGGCCGCCACCCGCACCGCCCCGACCGACGTCCGGCGGGCGGCGTCCCACAGGTAGGACCACCCGCCGCCGCACTCCTGGACGACCAGCACGGCCATCGACCGCCGCCGCGACAGCACCGGAACCGACAACACCAGGGCTCGGCCGTCCCGTCCATGTACAACACCGAGCCCTGCTCCAACTCCCGCAAGGCCCACATCAGCCGAACCAGCGAGTTCAGCCGCGCGGCCGTCGCCGCCACCGGTTCCGTCCTCCGGTGGCCCTGCTCTGTTGGGGACGAGCCGTTGGGTAGGTCAGCCCGACCGTCCGCAGCAAGCGGCTCCGTCGTGAGTTGCGGCGCCTCAGAGAAGTGGGAGGACTGACGATCGAGCAGGTCGCCGACCTCGCTGGTGGTGAGTGGAACCCCAGCACCCTCGGACGCTGGGAGAAGGGCGATCGCCGCATCCGCCCCGCGGACCTACGCCACCTGCTCGATGTCTACGAGGTGCACGGCGAACAGCGTGAAGCCTTGCTGGCGCTCGCCCGGGAGGCCCGTCAACGCGGCTGGTGGCAGGTCTACTCCGACGTGCTGCCGTCCGAGTACGGCACCTACATCGGCCTCGAGACCGAAGCGCGGGAGATGCGCACCTATCAGCAGCAACTCATCCCGGGCGTCCTACAGACGGCCGACTAAGCCCGGGCCGTGATCCGGGCAGCCCGTCCCGACGACGACTCTGAGGCGATCCGGCGAGTCGTCGAGAGCGGGCGGGTCATGCGAGAACAAATTGAGCATCTCGCCGACATCGCCGATCGCCCAGGCGTACAACTTCAGGTTCTCCCATTCGAGGCCGGAGCACACGCCGCGATGGAGACACCGTTCGTCATCTTGGGCTTCGACGCCCCCGATCCCGACGTCGTGTACGTCGCGGCAGTGTGGACATCTTGGTGACCCATGACGGCCCCCACGGGATGTCGTCCTGGCGCGGCACCACCCAAGGGTCGAGGAAGCTGACCGAACTCCTCGAGCGCCTGCAACCTCGCCTGCACGTCAGCGGCCTACTCGACACCCGAACCTATGACTTCGAGTACGTCCACGACCCGTGGCTCGCGGACATCCACGGCGATCAACTCGACTTGGCCGGACTGATCGCCCCGCGTCAGTGAAGCGCGTCCCGCCGAGGGGCAGGCCGACGGGTTGACGATGCCGAACACGAGCGGCCCAGTCGGTGGTGGCCGTTCCGAGCCGCAGTGGCGCGCGGCCGCCGAACTGCCAGTCGTGGACCTCCATGTCGGCGTAGCATCTCGGTCAGGGCGGCGACGTCGGCCTCTGCCGCTTCGCGGTCAGTAGATGATCGACACGATCCGGCAGGCGGCTTCGCCGAGTTCACGCCGGCCGTCGATGCGGGCGCGGGCCAGGGCGTCGTCCGGCTGGATGCCGCGGGTGCGCAGGCGCCAGGCGGTCTCCGCGTCCAGATCGACGGTCGTGGCGGGACCCGCGCCGCGCCACATGCCGCAAGGGCACGCGAGCAACGGCGTCGGCGGTGCCTGCGTAGAAGTCGCCGACCTCGAAACGAGCGTCGGCGTCGGAGACAGCAAGGCCCCAGAGGCCGGTCACCTCACGTTCAGCCACGATGGACAGGCTTCATTGACACTTCATGGCCCAGGTGCGGGCTGGACGTTCCAGGTCACCGTTGGATGATCTTTCGGAGGTCGCGTCGGGGTGAGAGGGCCGGTGGCTTGGTCCGGCCGACGCGGACGAGCATCTGCAGCTTGCCCGGGGGTGTCACGTCGACGAGCCGTTCCAGCTCGGTGCGCAGCTCGTCCATCTGTGGGAATTCCTGGAGCGCCTGGCTGATCGGTTGGAAGCGCAGGCCGAGGGCGTCCGCACTGAGTTGGGCGCGAACGTAGGCGCGGCCGGTGGTGATCCAGTCGTGCATCGTGTTGGTCGCCGTGGTCAGGGTGAGCAGGGCCGAGGTGGCGGTGGTCGATCGGCGGAACCCCGTGAGGTAGGGGCCCCGGTTGTAGGACCTGTGCCAGTTGCCGTCGTTCATGAGCCTGCGTGCCAGGGGCAGCGACAGGCCGCTCAGGCCCACGGTGTCGGCGTGGAATCCATCGCCCTTCTGGGTGATC
>NZ_SMKK01000459.1 GCF_004348425.1 Actinomadura sp. 7K507 | reverse complement strand
GGGCCCGCCCCCGCAGGGCCACCCGTCACAGGGCCACCCGCCGCAGGGCCCGCCCCCGCAGGGGTATCCGGGACCGGGACCGCAGAACCCCCCGACCGGGTATCCGGCCCAGCACCCGACGGGAACGCCGCCGGGCGCGGGAAACATGCCGCCGGCACGTGGGACCACACCGCCCCCCATGGGGAGCCCCGCGGCCGAGACGGCGACTGACATCCCCCTCCCCGGCGGGCAGGTACCCGCGGGCGAGACGGCCGTGGGAACGCTTCCCGGCGACGGTCCCGGTGGGGGCCCCGGCGAGGGCGGGAAGAGCGCCGGCGGCGGCATCCTGCGGTCCGGCGCGATCATGGCGGTGGGCACCCTCGCGTCCCGCGTCACCGGGTTCCTGCGGACGGCGGTCATCGTCGCCGCGCTCGGCACCGGGATGCTCGCCAACGCCTACAACACCGCCAACACCGTCCCCAACCAGATCTACGACCTGCTGCTCGGCGGCATCCTCGTCAGCGTCATCGTCCCGCTGCTGGTGCGGGCCAAGGAACGCGACCGCACCTACGGCGAACAGTACGAACAGCGGGTGTTCACCCTCGCGGTGATCGGCCTCGGCCTGCTGACCGTGGTCGCGGTGCTGTGCGCGCCGCTGTTCATCGACGTCCTCGCGGGCAGCTACACCGGCGACCAGCGGACCGTCGCGGTCCTGTTCGCGCGGTTCTTCCTGCCGCAGCTGTTCTTCTACGGAGTCGGCGCGTTCGCCGGGGCCATCCTCAACACGCGCGGCAGCTTCGGCGCGCCGATGTGGGCGCCGGTACTGAACAACCTGGTCGTGATCGGGGTCGGCGGCGCCTTCCTCGTGGTCACGTCGGGAGCGGTCGACCCGACCAACGTCTCCGACGGCCAGCTGCTGCTGCTGTCCCTCGGCACCACCGGCGGGATCGTGCTGCAGACGCTCGCGCTGTGGCCGTCCCTGCGCAAGGTCGGGTTCCGGTGGCGGCCCCGCCTGGACTTCCAGCGCGGCGAGATCGGCGAGGTCGGCCGGCTGGCCGGCTGGACGCTGGTGTACGTCATGGCCACGCAGGCGGGGCTCGCCGTGGTGACCGCGCTGGCGAACCGGGCCGGGAACCTCGCCGTGGACGAGGGCATCGGCGAGGGCTACGGATACACGCCGTACTTCAACGCCTACCAGCTCTTCCAGCTCCCCTACGCCATCGTCGGGGTCTCGGTGATCACCGCGCTGCTGCCGCGGATGAGCCGGTTCGCCGCCGAGGGCAAGACCGCCGACCTGCGCGCCGCCTTCTCCACCGGGCTGCGCCTCTCATCGGTGATCATCATGCCGGCGGCTGCGCTGATGCTGGTGCTCGGCCCGGAGATCACCACCGTGCTGTTCGCGCACGGCAACACCTCGGCCGACGACGCACTGGTCATCGCGCGGGTCATGCAGATGTTCGCGATCGCGCTGGTGCCCTTCTCGATCTACCAGCTGATGCTGCGGGTCTTCTACGCCCACCGCGACACCAGGACGCCCGCGCTGATCGGCGTCGTCACCGTCACGACCAACATCATCATGGCGTTCACCGCCTACAACGTCCTCGGCGTCGAGTGGATCGTGGTCGGCCTGGCCGGCGGGTTCGCGATCAGCAACGTGGTCGGCACCATCACCTGCTGGCTGGTGCTCCGCCGCAAGCTCGGCGGCATGGACGGCCGGCGCATCATCGGCGGCCACCTGAAGCTGCTCGTCGCCATCTGGCCGCTGGTCGGTTTCGCCTACGCCACGCACACCATCTCCGACGCCCTCGGCAGCACCGGCGCGCTGGTCCCCGCCCTGATCACGCTGATCATCGGCTCCGCCGGCGGCGGGCTGCTGTACCTGGTCTTCGCCAAGCTCATGCGGGTGGACGAGGTCCAGACCGCGATCTCCACTTTCGCCAGGAAACTCCCTGGCCGCTGACCCGCCGCCACCGGAAAGCGGGCAAAGTAAAAAGGACGCGCGGCGATAAGGCGGGCCAGTTGCGCGAGTAGCCACTACCATGTGGGGGACTACGGCTTGCGGGGCGACACCCTGGGGAACGCAAAGAGGAGGGTCGGAGGCGTAAGCTGCCACGCCACTAACATGGGATCTGACCACCTGTCCAGGACGCTGCCGTGAGCACGTCGTCCGTCATTGAGCCCGGCACACGTCTCGCCGGCCGCTACCGGCTCGAGGAGCGCATCACCGACTCCGGTGGCTCGTGCCTCTGGAAGGCCATCGACGAGATCCTCGCGCGGGCCGTCGCGGTCCGTACCTTCGACCCCGACTTCCCCCGCATCGGCGAGGCCGTCACGTCGGCCCGCTCCGCCAGCCGCCTGACCGACCCGCGGCTCACCCAGGTGTTCGACGCCGACGACAGCGGCGAGAGCGCCTACGTCGTCAGCGAGTGGGTCGTCGGCGAGAGCCTGGAGGGGATGCTCGCCAAGGCGCCGCTGGAACCGGGCCGTGCCGCGACCCTGCTGTACGAGGCGTCCGAGGCCATGGCCGCCGCGCACGCCGCCGGGCTGTCGCACCTGTGCCTCACCCCACGCGACCTCGTCTGGACGACCGGCGGAACCGTCAAGCTCCTCGGCATCGCGACCCACGCCGTCCTCGGCGACCGGCACTGCGAAGACCCGGCGGCCGAGGACGTCCGCGGCCTCGGCCGGATGCTGTACGCCGCGATCACCGCGCACTGGCCCGGCGACGAGGACGGATCCGACCTGCCCGCCGCGCCCGCCGCCGACGGCGTCGCCCACCCGCCCCGCCTGGTCCAGGCCGGCATCTCGCACGCGATCGACGCGATCGTGTGC
>NZ_SMKK01000045.1 GCF_004348425.1 Actinomadura sp. 7K507 | reverse complement strand
CGAGGGGGCGCCGCCCACGAGCCGTTCGCGGAACACCCGCACGGCCACGGCCGGCCGGGGCGCCTTCCAGACGGACGCGTACGGACCGGAACGCATGTCGACGATCAGGCCGTCGTCCAATCGCAGAGCCTCGCGCATCGCCGGTCGCCACAGCGCTGCCAGACGGCCCTCAGGCGGCAGTGACACGGACATGGCCAGCCGATACGGCGGGACGCGGTCGGTGAGTCTCAGCGCGCCCCACAAGCCCGAGAAGACGATGACCTGCTCGGCGGCGGCCACCGGGTCCAGGCCGGCGAGGTTCAGGTTGTCGTAGAGGACTCCCGTGTAGAGCCGCGAGACCGGCAGCGTGCGCGCCGTGTGGAGCGCCTTGTTGCGGGCCAGCGCCTCGTCGGTCTGTCCTGCCGGCAGGCCCAGGACGTCCGGCGCGTCGTCACGGCGGCACACGTCGCTCAGGGCCGTCAGGACGCGTTCGCGCACCGGGTTGAGGCCGGCGAAGCTCAGGGAGGCCGGGTCCAGGGGAGGGCCGTCCCCGTCGGCGGCCTTCTTCTCCGACGGCGGCAGCAGGATGTGCACGATCCTCCCGATGGGCGGTAGACCGCGAGAAGCGGTGCGAGTTGGATGACGCGGTGCGTGAAGAATGTCACCAACAGGTGAGTATCACGGTGAAATGGTGATCCGCGCCACCGAATGAATACTGAGAGTGATTATATGATCACCCCATGAAGTCATGTCCAATTGGCTCCACAGTGGAGCCGAAGGGGCGGAATGTGAACGGCGGCCACCGGAGAGGGTGGCCGCCGTTCAACGCTCCTGCTATATGGGGAACTACCGCTCCTCGGTCGGAGCGACTGCCGGGGTTTCGTTGAGCCGGTCGGTCTCGTCCTGAATGTCGGCCCCGTTGGCACGGAGCGCCTCTGAGTACTTGCGCCCGTGATGGGCGCAGAACAGAAGGTCGCCGCCGCCTACAAGGACAGCACGGACGTAGGCCTGGGCACCGCAGCGGTCGCATCGATCGGCGACGCTCAGCGGCTTCGTTGGGGCAAGGGCTCCAGTCACGGCACCTTCCTCATGCTCGGGGTCGGTACTTAGGACAACATCTAACCCGACGCTGACGTTCCCAACCTGCTTCTCCGTACGCCCAGAGCAGAATGGCCCAATTAGTGACCGAGGTCACATTAGGCGGCGTCCCATCGGAACATCCGCAGGGCGAGCAACGAGCCGATGACGGCTACGCCCACCAGGATGCCGATTTCGGTGAGTACGGACGCCGGTCCGAGGCCACGGCTCATCACATTGAGCATCCCCTCGTTCAGGTACCGCAGCGGGAAGATGTAGGACACCGTCTGCATCCAGCCCGGTGTCTCCTCCAGCGGGAAGAACGAGCCGCCCAGGAACGCCATGGGCAAGACGATCAACTGTGTCACCGCGTTGGCCGTCTCCTGGCTCTTGGCCCACGCGCCGATGAGCATCCCTATCGACAGGAAGGCGAGTACGCCCGCGATCAGCAGCGGGACGGCCATCCACCAGGCGCCCTCCAGTTGGAGCCCGAACATCGGAAGCTGCGCCACGAGCACGAACAGCGCGAACTGCACCAGGGCGACCGCGACGCTGACCGCGATGCGCGCGGCGAAGACGGTGGGTATCGGGGCAGGGGAGAGCCGGAGGCGGCGCAGGATGCCCTTGGTCCGCCACGTCACGAGCGTCTGGGAGGCCCCGAATACGGCCGCGGACGCCAGCGCCCAGCCGAGCAGCCCGGGTGTGAAGAACTGGATGGCCTTGAGCGAGTCGTCCTCCACCCGCTGCGCGGACAGCGAGTAGGCGGACGGGCTGCCGGTGGCGGCCTGGTTCGCCGACTGGACGACCGAGTCCATCAGCCCCCGCACCGTTCCCGCCTTGACCTGGTCGGCCGCGGAGTAGTGGACGATCAGCCGGTCCCCGCGCTGCTCGACGGCACCGTCCACGTCGCCCTTCTCCACCTGGCGGAGGGCGCCGGCGCGGTCGGACGCCTCGGCGACCTTCATGACCTTGCCGAGTTCGCCGCCGCCCTGGGCGACGGCCTGGTCCAGCACCGGCACCTGGCCGACCTTCAGCACGTCCACCTTGGACGTCATCTGGTCACTGAAGACACCGCCGAAGATGACCAGGAACATCAAGGGGAACAGGACGGTGAAGAACAGCGCGGTCCGGTCCCGCTGGAAGCCCAGGTACATGGCCCGGGAGAGGCTCTTGAAACTCTGGTACGTGCTCATGCCCTGTACTCCCGTCCGGTGACCTCCAGGAAGACGTCCTCCAGCGTCGCGCCCCGGATCTGGACCCCGTCGAGCGCCGCCTTGGCCGCCATGGCCGCGACCACCGCTGATGGGTCACGGGTGGAGATGGTCAGCGAGACGTCGTCGTCGGTGGCCTCGTCCACCCCCGGCAGGAGCAGCGTGTCCTCCACCGTGAGGACGCCGCTGGCCACGCTGATCCTTGCCGGGGCGTCGAGGCCGCGCACCAGTACGGCCGGTGGGCCGAGCTTCAGGATCTGGCCGGCGTCCATGATGGCGACGCGGTCGCAGAGAGCTTCCGCCTCGTCCATGTAGTGCGTGGTCAGGACGATCGTGCGGCCCTGTGTGCTGATCTCCCGCAGCACGTCCCAGAGGTTGCGCCGGGCCTGCGGGTCCAGGGCGGCGGTCGGCTCGTCCAGGAAGACGAGTTCCGGGTCGTGAACGAGCGCGCACGCGATGGACAAGCGTTGCGCCTGGCCGCCTGAGAGCTTCTCAACGCGGACGTCGGCCTTGTCATCCAGCCCGACCAGCTCAAGCATCGCGTCGGCCTTCTTGGATGTGACGCCGTACAGCGAGCCGAACGTCCGCAGCTGCTCGCGCGCGGTCAGCCGCTCGAAGAACGACGATGACTGCAACTGGACGCCGATCCGGGGCAGCAACCTGGGGTTTCGCGGCCACGGCGACATCCCGAGAACCGACACCTCTCCCGCGTCGGCCTCCCGCAGCCCTTCGATGATCTCCAGCGCCGTCGTCTTCCCGGCACCGTTCGGGCCGAGGATTCCGAAGAACTCGCCCTCCTCGACTCCGAACGTCACACCGTCCACGGCACGGACGTCCCCATATCGCTTCTGGAGGCCCCTGACCTCGATCGTTTGCGCCATGCGGAGCACGATAGGCAGGCGCTCGGGGAGGGCACACCCACCCAAAGGTGGACGTCCGGGTCCAAAGTCGGAGCCGGGAAGCCCCGGAGCCGGGTAGCCTGTCCAACCGTCCAGGGCCGCCGCGCAGACGTGCCGGAACGTACGCGGCGGCGAGCCTGCCGGTGGATTGTCGGCGGCCGGGGGTACTCTTCTGCCGACCGTCCTACCCCCGAGGAGCACACGCACGTTGACCGCCGCGACCGCCGAAGCGACCACCGACGACCAGCACGGCTACTCCGCCCGGCACCTATCGGTGCTGGAGGGGCTGGAGGCCGTGCGCAAGCGACCCGGGATGTACGTCGGGTCGACCGACAGCCGGGGCCTCGCACACTGCCTGTGGGAGATCGTCGACAACTGCGTCGACGAGGCCCTCGCCGGATACTGCTCCCACATCAGCGTGACGATGCACGCCGACGGGTCCTTCGAGGTGGCCGACAACGGCCGCGGTATCCCGGTCGACCTGGAGCCCAAGACGGGCCTTCCCGGCGTCGAGCTGGTCATGA
Organism: Actinomadura sp. 7K507; assembly: GCF_004348425.1. Taxonomy (GTDB): domain Bacteria; phylum Actinomycetota; class Actinomycetes; order Streptosporangiales; family Streptosporangiaceae; genus Spirillospora. The sequence goes on along the minus strand of NZ_SMKK01000045.1, from coordinate 41,995 downwards.
CGCGGCTGCACGCGGGCGGCAAGTTCGGCGGTGTGTCCTACACGGCGTCCGGCGGCCTGCACGGTGTCGGCGCGTCCGTCGTCAACGCGCTGTCCGCCCGCCTGGACGTGGAGGTCGACCGCGACGGGCACACCCACGCGATCAGCTTCCGGCGCGGCCTGCCCGGCGAGTTCGCCGACGACGGGCGCGCGAACGCCCGGTTCAAGAAGAAGTCCGGCGTGCGGCAGGTCCGCAAGGTCGCCAAGAAGGTGACCGGCACCCGGGTCCGCTTCTGGCCCGACCTGCAGATCTTCCTGAAGGACGCCACGGTCGAGCAGTCCCTCATCCTGGACCGGATGCGCCAGACGGCGTTCCTGATCCCCGGCCTCACCATCGATGTCCGCGACGAGCGCGGCGAGGAGATCCTCGACGAGACGTTCCGGTTCGACGGCGGCATCGGCGAGTTCTGCACCTACCTGGCCAAGGACGCCCCGATCGTCGAGGTGCTGCGGCTGAGCGGCCGCGGTCACTTCACCGAGACCGTCCCCGTCCTGGACGACCAGGGCCACCTGACCCCCACCGACGTGGAGCGCGACCTCGAGGTGGACATCGCGCTGCGCTGGGGCAGCGGCTACGACACCATCACCAAGTCGTTCGTCAACGTGATCGCCACCCCCAAGGGCGGCACGCATGTACGCGGCTTCGACCGCGCCGTGCTCAAGGTCGTCAACGAGCAGCTCCGCGCGACCAGGCTGCTGAAGAACGGCGACGAGGACGTCCTCAAGGAGGACGTACTGGAGGGCCTCACCGCCGTGGTGACCGTCCGGCTGCCCGAGCCGCAGTTCGAGGGGCAGACCAAGGAGGTCCTCGGGACCTCCGCAGCGACCCGGATCGTCTCCCAGGTCGTCACGCGCGAGCTGCGGGAGATCTTCGAGAACCCGCCGCGCGGGCAGAAGCAGCCGCTGCGGGCCGTCCTGGAGAAGGTCGTCGGCGCCGCCAAGACCCGCATCGCCGCCCGTACCCAGCGTGACAACCAGCGCCGCAAGAACGCGCTGGAGAACTCCGCGCTCCCGGCCAAGCTCGTCGACTGCCGCAACGCCGACGACCGCAGCGAGCTGTTCATCGTCGAGGGCGACTCGGCGCTCGGCACGGCCAAGCTGGCCCGCAACTCCGAGTTCCAGGCGCTGCTGCCGATCCGCGGCAAGATCCTCAACGTGCAGAAGGCGTCCGTCGCGGATGTGCTGAAGAACGCCGAGTGCGCCGCGATCATCCAGGTGATCGGGGCCGGCTCCGGCCGTTCCTTCGACATCGACGCGTCCCGCTACGGGCGGATCATCCTGATGGCCGACGCCGACGTCGACGGCTCGCACATCCGCACCCTGCTGCTCACGCTGCTGTACCGGTACATGCGGCCCATGCTGGAGGAGGGACGCGTCTACACGGCCGTCCCGCCGCTGCACCGCATCGAGCTGATCAAGCCGAAGAAGGGGCAGGACAAGTACGTCTACTGCTACAGCGACGGCGAGCTCACCCGGAAGCTGGTGGAGTTCGAGCGCAAGGGGCAGCGCTGGAAGGAGCCGGTCCAGCGGTACAAGGGCCTCGGTGAGATGGACGCGGACCAGCTCGCGGAGACCACGATGGACCCGCGGCACCGCATGCTGCGCCGGATCCGCATCGAGGACGCCGAGGACGCGGCGAAGATCTTCGAGTTGCTGATGGGCAGTGACGTGGCTCCGCGCCGCGCGTTCATCACCGCAGGCGCGTCCGAACTCGACGCCGAACGCATCGACGTGTAGGCCCCGGCCCCGGGGCACGCGTTCTCCACCCGGCGGTGGAGAACGCTAACTCCAGCCGGGAGCCGATCCCCGCGAGGTCACGAACGTTTAATGTCGAGGCCATGAACACGCCGGACAACGCGGCCAACGTGGACGGCCCGGACAGCGCGGTGCTCCACTTCGTCGTGCTCGCGCCGGCCCGCCGTCGGGGAACTCGGGCCCGTCCCATCGACGAGCGCGGACAGCGCGACGGGGTGGCCGTCCGGGGCGGCGGGCCCGGACCTGTAGGCCTCGTACCGTGAGGTGCCACCGGTCGTCCCTGGCGGAGCGGATCGCCAGGATCGTCGTCATCGGCGGGCTGCTGGCCTGGGGGCTGTTCGCCTACGTGCGCAAACTGGTCGAGTCCGAGCATCCGCCGGCTCTGGACGGGCTCGGTCTGGGCGTTGCCGCACTGAACGTCGTCATGCTCGTCCTCCTGGCCGCGGGCCTCCGCCTCTCCCGGATGGACGAGCCACGGTCGCGCCCATCGGCGATCCCCGTGACGGCGGGTGCCGTGGCGGCCTCGCTGGCGTTCTACGGGATCGAGCCCGACTTCGGCGCGAGCCTCGTCGTCGCCATGATCGCTCTCTGGGTGCTGGCTTCCCGGCTGCCCCTGGGCTGGGGAATCGCCGCGGGAGCCGTGACGATCGCCGCATTGGCCGGCCTCGGTGAACTGTTCCGGGACGAGGGCGCCGACCTCGGGCCGATGGTCGCCGCGATGGGAATCACCCTGGGGGCCGTGGCCACCCGCCAGGGCATGAACGCACAGGCCGCCGCCCGCCGCGCGGAGGCCGCCAACGCTGTGCTGGCCGAACGGTCGCACATCGCACGGGAGATCCACGACATCCTGGCCCATTCTCTGTCGGCGCAGATCGTCCACCTGGAGGGTGCGAGGCTGCTGCTGTCCCGGGACGGCGACCGTGTGCAGGCCCTGGACCGTGTAGAGCGCGCGCGGAACCTGGCCCGCTCGGGCTTGGAAGAGACCAGGCGGGCACTGGCCACACTGCGCGGTGAGATCCCGGAGCCCAAGGAGGTCATCGCCGAACTGGCCGAGGAGTTCTACGCGAGCACCGGCCGTTCCTGTGAGGTGCGGGTGACGGGCGAACATCGTGAGCTTTCGCCGCAGGCGGGACTGACCGTTGTGCGCACCGCGCAGGAGGCGCTCACCAACGTCCGCAAACACGCTCCAGGCGCGCGCGCACACGTGACCCTGCGCTACCTCGGCGACAAGGTGGAGCTCGAAGTGACCGACACCGGCGGCACGGAGCCCGTCGTGGACTTGGGTGGCGGCGGGTACGGCCTGGTGGGGATGCGGGAGCGCGCCGAGCTGATCGATGGGACCCTGATGACCGGGCCGGACGGCAAGGGTTTTCGTGTGTCCCTCAGAGTGCCGGTGTACGGAGACGGGACGCGGTGACCGAGAAGACGAGGATCCTGGTCGTCGACGACCAGACGGTGGTGCGTGAGGGCCTGGTGCTGCTGCTCGAACTTCTGCCCGGCCTCGAAGTGGCCGGGTCGTGCGGCGACGGCGAGCGGGCCGTGGCGATGGTCGCCGAACTGAGCCCCGACGTCGTCCTGATGGACCTGCGGATGCCGCGCGTCGACGGCGTGGAGGCGACCCGCCGGATCAAACGGGACCACCCGGACGTCGAGGTGGTCGTCCTCACCACCTACGCCGACGACGAGTCGATCTTCGCCGCGCTGCGCGCCGGTGCCCGCGGCTACCTCACCAAGGACGCAGGCGCCGACGAGATCGCCCGCGCCGTCGACGCCGTCCGCGGGGGAGCGGCGGGCCTCGACCCCGCGATCCAGCGCCGCCTGGTCGAAGCGGTCGCCACCGAGGAGACGCGACACCGTCCCGTCCCCGGCGCCCCGCCCGACGGCTTGACCCGCCGGGAGGTGGAGGTGCTCGCCCTGATCGCCCAAGGACGCTCCAACACCGAGATCGCAGGCGACCTGTTCATCTCCGAGGCGACGGTCAAGACGCACATCAACAACATGTTCGCCAAGGCGAACCTCCGCGACCGGGCCCAGGCCGTCAGCTACGCCTTCAAGCACGGCCTGGCCGGGTGATCCTCGGCCTGCGACCGGCGGGTTTCCAGCTGACCGCCGTCGCGTGCTCTCTCGAAGGCGAAACGACTCTGCCGTAACTCAGCCGGTGTGATTCAGCCGGTGTGATTCAGGCCGATGTAATTACACCGGCTCGTTTCCGGGCTTCCACTTGATTCCGCAGCCGAGGCTCGGCGCGTGCGGTTCGGGGACGTCCTCGCCGGCGAGTACCAGATCCAGCGCCGCCCTCAGCGAGGCGCCGTCGGACGGCACGTCGTTCCTGGGCCGTGCCGCATCGAACTCACCTCGGTACGCGAGCTTGCGTTCCCGGTCGTACAGGAAGAAGTCCGGTGTGCAGGCGGCCTTGAAGTCCCGGGCGGTCTGCTGGGACTCGTCGACCAGGTAGGGAAACCCGAACCCGGCCCGTTTGGCCTGCTCTCGCAGATGGTCGGCGCCGTCGTCCGGATAGTTCGAGCTGTCGTTGCTGCACACGGCGACGACGGCGAGGCCCTTTCTCGCGTACTCGGAGGTGAGGGCGCCGACGACGTCCTCGATGCGGCGCACGTACGGGCAATGGTTGGACAGGAAGACCACCAGCAGGGCGGACGCCTCGGCGAAGTCCCCGTCCGACACGGTCTCGCCCTCGACGGAGGGAAGCGTGAAAGGGGGAGCGGGGGTGCCGAGCGGAACCATGAATGATGCGATCGCCATGCGTCCATCATCACGCACCTGGACACCAAGCGGTCGCTTGCTAGGCTTCGCTCATGCCGACCCAGGACCACATGAAACAGACGCTCCAGGCCTACATCGACGCCTTCAACGCCGGTGACCCGAAGGCCATCGTCGCTCTCTACACCGATGACGCGGTCATCGAGGACCCGGTCGGCAACCCGCCGATCAACGGCATCGCCGGGATCGAGGAGTTCTACACGAACGCCATCGCCGGCGGCGCCAAGCTCACCCTCGACAGCCCCATTCGCGGCTCCCACGGCGACCGGGCCGCGATGGCCTTCACCGTCGACATCCCCGGCATGAAGATCCGCGCCATCGACGTGATGACCTTCAACGCCGACGGCAAGATCGTCCGCATGGACGCCCACTGGGGCCCGGACGACATCGAGACGTAGGGGTTCCCGCTCACCGGGACGGCGCGGTGCCGGGCCGCGTGACGTCCTGCACAGTCGTGGCGGACGGCGGACTCACGAGCCGAAGGGACCGCAGCGTGGCCAATTGGAATCATCGGTACGCGAAGATCAACGGTCTCGACGTCCACTACGTGGAGGAGGGGGAAGGGCCGCTCGTCGTCCTCCTGCACGGGTTCCCGCACACCTGGTTCAGTTGGCGCCACCAGATCGGGCCCCTCTCGGACGCCGGATTCCGGGTCGTGGCACCCGACATGCGCGGCATGGGCCAGACCAGCGGCCCAGGCGACCACCGGGAGTACGACGTAGACCGGATCGTGGCCGATCTCGTCGGCCTGCTCGACCACCTCAACGAGGAGAAGGCCGTTTTCAGCGGCTTGGACTTCGGTCTCTTCTCGGCCTACGACCTCGCCTATCACCACCCGGAACGCGTCGCGGCGATCATCGCCCTGGAGAATCCGTTCTTCACCCCCAGCAAGGAATCTCCGCTGAGTCTGGCCGCCCGCCAGGCCGAGAAGCACTTCAACCACATCCACTACTTCCGCGAACCCGGCGTGGCCGACCGTGATCTGGGTGCGGCTCCCCGCGAATTCCTGCGCAAGGTGTTCTACGCCCTCTCCAGCGACTACCACTACCTGGACGTCTGGCGCCAACCTCCTGGCACGTCCTATATCGACGCGCTGCCAGAAACACCGCCCCTCCCGTGGACGTGGCTGACCGAAGCCGAACTGGAATTCTATGTGGCCGACTACAGCCGCAGCGGCTTCACCGGCGGCCTGAACTGGTACCGGGCCATGGATCTTTCCTGGGAGTACCGCAAGTCGTACGGCGACAGGAAGAACTCCGCACCGTACTTCTTCCTCGGGAGCGAGCAGGACACCGACCTGGAGGGCTGGCACGGCGCCGACCCGCTGAACAAGCTGACGAGGCACCACGCCGACGTGCGCGAAGTCCGGATGATCAAGAACGCCGGGCACATGATGCAGATGGAGAAGCCCGCCGAGACCACGGCGGCGATGCTGGAATTCCTCGGGGAGAGCGAATGGGCCTGACCGAAGACCGGGTGGCGGTGGTCACCGGCGCCAGCCGCGGCGCCGGAAAGGGAATCGCCCTGGCCTTGGGCGAGGCCGGGACGACGGTCTACGTGACCGGACGCACAGGGTCTACGGGTTCGAATGCCCTTCCGGGCACGGTGTTCGAAACCGCCGAAGAGATCGACAAGCGCGGCGGCATCGGAATCCCGGTGATATGCGACCACTCGCAGGACGACCAGGTCGAAGCCCTGTTCGAGCAGGTGGAACGTGAGCACGGCTCGCTGGACGTCCTCGTGAACAACGCGTTCACGATTCCCCCTGACCTGCCCAAGAAGGGCCCCTTCTGGGAAAAGTCGCTGGGGCTCCAGGACATGTTCGACGTAGGAATGCGCTCGGCCTATGTGGCCAGCTACTACGCGGCGCCCCTGCTCATCGAGAACAACGCCGGCCTGGTCGTCAACACGTCCTCCTTCGGAGGTCAGTGCTACATGCACGGTCCCGCCTACGGAGCGGGCAAGGCGGCCGTGGACAAAATGGCCCACGACATGGCGGTGGATTTCAAGCCCTACAACGTCGCCGTGGTCTCGCTGTGGATGGGCATACTGAGAACCGAGCGGACCAAGGCCCTGTTCGAGGGCGCCCCCGACCGCTACAAGTCCTTCGCCGCCGGCGCGGAGTCCCCGGAGTTCAGCGGCCGCCTCATCGACGCCCTCGCCCGCGACCCGGACCTGATGAAGCGAAGCGGCCAGGTCCTCATCGGAGCCGAGCTGGGCGAAGAACTGAACGTCCTCGACATCGACGGCACCCGCCCCCAATCCCACCGCGATGCACTGGGCGCCCCACCCACCTACAACAAGGCCATCGTTCAGTAACCGCTCTGAGCGACGTGTTGAACTGACGCCGCGGATGCCGTGGGCGGGTGTTTCGTGGCGCGCTAAGCGTAGGTGTGCCCGGGTGCCGGGAAGGCGCCGGTGACCACGTCCTCGGCGTAGGCCCGCGCGACGTCGCCGAGGCTCTGGCGGATGTCGCCGTACCGCTTCACGAAGCGCGGCGCGCGTCCCTCGGTCATCCCGGCGGCGTCGGTCCACACCAGCACCTGGGCGTCGCAGTCCGGGCCCGCGCCGATGCCGACCGTGGGAATGTCCAGGTCAGCGGTGACCTCGGCGGCCAGCGCTCCCGGCACCGCCTCCAGGACGACCGCGAACGCGCCGGCCTTCCGCACCGCGCGGGCGTCCCGGATCAGTTGCCGGGCCGCGGTCTCGCCGCGTCCCTGGACCCGGTGCCCGAGCGTGTTCACCGACTGGGGCGTCAGCCCTATGTGCGCCATGACGGGAATGCCCGCGCCCGCCATCAGCTCGATCTGCGGCGCACTGCGCTCCCCGCCCTCCAGCTTGACCGCGCCGACCCCGGCCTCCTTGACGAGGCGCACCGCGCTGCGCAGCGCCTGGCCCGGATCCCGCTGGTAGCTGCCGAACGGCAGGTCACCGACGATCAGCGCGCGCCTGGTACCGCGCACGACGGCCGACGCGAGGAAGACGACCTCCTCCAGGGTGACCGGGACGGTCGATTCGTATCCCAAATGGTTGTCGCCCATCGTGTCGCCGACGAGGATCACGGGGATCCCGGCCTGGTCGAAGACCGACGCGGTCATCGCGTCGTAGGCGGTGAGCATGGGCCACTTCTCACCCCGCCGCTTGGCGGCGGCGATGTCCCGTACCGTAACCCGAGCAGTGGATGCCCCCGAGTAGGCGGGCTCCGGTTCCGGTGCTGCCGATTCGGGGGCAGGCCAAAGAGACGTCATGACGGCTCCGTTCATCATCTCGAGGCGCCCTGGCGGCGTCCCCGGACTCTCGATCATCGTGACACGGCCCCGGGGACCTGTACACCCACGCACCCTCGGCTGGATCATGCGCGCCCGCCGCAGCCGTGCACGACTACGAACGCGAGCCCGCCCACTCCGGGGCGCACATCACCTGGGCGGCGAGCACGCTGATCGAGCGGCGGTCAACACGTGGATCAGAGCTTTCCCGCCAGCAGCACGGTTCGGTGGCCGCCCAGCCGCCAGCCGACCTCGGCGACGAAGTCCTGCTTCAGCGGCGGCCAGTTCCAGAACGTGAAGCCGAGGTGGCCCAAGACGAAGTAGTCATCCGCCCAGCGCCAGGCGGTGGGCTCCACCGGCTGGTCGCAGGACGGGCACGCGATGACGCCGTCGTATCCTTCCGGCCAATCCGTCAGAACCTCTCTGAACGGGGCCCACGCCTCGTCGATCAGTTCCCAGCCGTCGTCGATGAGACGGATCGCCCCCATGCAGTGCGGACAGGTCACCGCCTCCACCTCGCCCTGCCCCGCGTCGAAGACCCTGCGTCCCACGGTGATGTCCAGGCCGTTGGACCACAGGCCCTGCCACCCGTCATCCGACGACGGATCCTCCAGCGCCTGCCCGGCTGCGGGCCCGGGCGGATGCCCGACCTCGGCTCCCAGCACGCAGTCCGTGCGTTCGGCCAGGACGACCTCTACGGATATCAGCCAGTCCCGCACCCTGGCCGCGAGGCGGTCCGCGTCCTCCGCTCCCGCCTCAACATCGACGATCGTCTGAAACCAGTCACCCATTTACCGTCCTACCTCAGCCGGGAGCGCACGTTGCCGCCCGCTCCATCATGATCGCCGCCGGGGCTGGAAGGAACCCACGCAAGCGGGATGAAGGTATCGCCGTCACTCTTCAGGCGTGTTGGCGCGCTTGGGGAGCAGGAACATGAGTGCGGCCGCGGTGAGGTAGCAGATGACCTGCCAGGGCAGGATCGTGGTGAGGGCGTCGCCGTAGGCGATGAGACTGTTCGCACCGTCGGCGAAGGAGTCTTCCAACCGGGTGAAGAACACGGCGCCGAGGACGGCGACACCGAGGGCGTTGCCCACTTGGGTGACGGTGGTGAGGACACCGCCCGCGGCGCCGGCGTCCTTGCCGGGTACGCCCGCCAGAACGACGTTGATCAGAGATGGCGCGGTGAGCCCCAGCCCGAGGCCTCCCAAGAACAGGGGCAGGGCGAGCGTCCAGTAGGAGGGGTCGGTGCCGTCGCTGACGATGAGGAGCAGGACGACCTGGGATGCGGCGAGGACCAGTGCGCCGGACACCAGCAGGGCGCGGCCGACGCGGTGGGCGAGCTGGACACCGATCCCGGAGGTGATGATCGAGCCGACGGCGTAGGGCAGGATCACCAGACCGGTCTCGAGCGCGGTGCGTCCGGTTCCGGCCTGGAGGTAGAGCGACAGCAGGAGGAAGTAGGAGCCGATCGCTCCGAAGAACAGCAGGCAGGCGGACAGGCCGCCGGCGAAGGCCCGCACTCGCAGGAGGGCGGGATCCAGGATCGGCTGCCCGCCGCGTGCGACCAGTCGCCGTTCCCTGAGGACGAACAGGGCTGCCGCTGGAGCCGAGAGCGCCAGGATGAGGAAGCCCCACCAGGGCCAGCCCCAGTCGCGTCCTTGGACGAGGGGCAGGAGCAGGAGCACCGTGGCGGTGGCGGCGAGGGCGGCGCCCGGCAGGTCCAGCCGGGTGGTGCCCGGGGCGCTGGACTCGGGCATGTACCGGGCCGCCATGATCAGCCCGATGAGCGCGATCGGAACGTTGACCCAGAAGATCGCCCGCCAACCCAGCCCGAAGAGGTCGGCCTCGACCAGGACGCCGCCGAGCAGCGGGCCCGCCACCGAGGCCAGGCCGAGCACCGCGCCGTAGGCGCCGAGCGCCTTCGCGCGTGCACCGGGCTCGAACGAGGCGCGGATGATGCCGAACACCTGCGGGATCATCAGTCCGGCGGCCAGGCCCTGCGCGACCCGCATACCGATCAGGACGCCGGGGCTCGGCGCCAGCCCGCATCCGGCGGAGGCCAGCATGAACCCGGCCAGTCCCAGAAGGAACACTCGGCGGCGTCCGAACTGGTCGCCGATGCGGCCCCCGGTGACCAGGCCCGCTCCGACGGCGAGCGTGTACCCGGCCAGCATCCATTGCAGCGCGGCCTCGCCGGCGTGCAGGTCCTCGGCGATCGCCGGGGCGGCCACGGTGACGATGGTGGCATCGAGGAGTTCCATGAAGTCCGCGATGAGGATCGTGGCCAGGACGACGGCCGCCGTGCGCCCGGACAGGAGAGCGGAGGTCACCGCCCCGCCAGGGGCCTGGGTGGATGTGGTCATGCCGTGCCGTACTCCCTCGGTCCCGGAACGATGCCATAATGTGGCTGCGCCACACAGTAGCTGCGTAACGCAGTGAATGTATCGCAAATTACTGCGCGACGCAGCGATAAGGATGGGAGACGCCACGATGACGGAACCGGAGAGGGAAGCGCTGCTCGCCGAGCTCATCCACGACGCGGTCCCCGGCTGGGCCATCCTGGTCGTGCAGCTCAACAACGTTGTCGCTGACCGGCTGGGCGTTACCGACACGGATGTGCAATGCCTGCATGTGCTGGGCCGTCACGGTCCAGCGACGCCGAGCGCCCTGGCCAAGCACGTGAACCTCACCACTGGATCGGCCTCGCGAATGATCGACCGGCTCGTCGCCGCGGGCTGCGTCCGGCGGGTGGCCGACCCCGGAGACCGCAGGCGGGTGCTCATCGAGCCCACGCAGGACGGCCTGGACCGGGTCACCGCCGCCTACTCAGGACTGATCGCCCGCACGCGGGACGACCTGGCCGCCTTCGACGACGAACAGCTCAACACCCTCCTGCGATTCATCAGAACCGCCGAACGCGGCACCGTCGCCGAGATCCACCGACTCCAATCCAAACCCGACATCGAGGAAGCCCCCACGAAACCCCACCCCTAAAGGCCCTGCGCAACGCGACCGACGGCGTCCCCAACGCCGCCGCCAAGCACCTCACCGCACCGCCGCCGGAATCTGGAACAGCTACCCCACCCACCTGGAAGGGACAGCTCGATGACCTTGATCGCTCGGCACGGCCCCGCGTGGACCTACATCGACTACCACCAGTTCTTCCTCATGGAGCCGGACCAGCAGGACTACGTGCCCGAGGAAGCCGGAGGGCTCATCTCCACCACCGGCGAAGGGGTCATCGTGCACACCGGAATCGCCGACGGCAACGTCGCGGTGCACATCGAGATCCACGACCACCCGCCGCCCTTGGGCGATGGGGGCTGGGAAGAAATCGCCGAGGCCAGCATGCAGGTCGAAGAAGGCCCACTCATGGTGCGCTGCCTGATGGAAGATCCACCAGACCTGCCGATGCTCACTCCGGCAGGGCCCGGCCTCTACCGAGTCCGCGCACACGCTCGCGGCCGCGACATCGCCCGCTCCGGCAGTCGTCGGATCCCGGTCAGGGCGACCGGTTTCTTGTGACGACCTCACGCAACAGCACGGTGCGCTGTTCGACCGAAGGGGTGGGCATGGGCGCCGGGCTCGTCGTGGCGGGCTCGCCAGCAGTGGAAGGCCTCGCCCTCGCCGATGCATTCGAATTCGCAAGGACCCGGGCGCTGAAATGGCGGCCCCGGGTCCTTTGGTCGTTCCCGGGCGCCGGTCAGGGGAGGTCGTGGGTGCCTGTCTTGATGGTGTCGAGGAGGGCGGTCCACTCGTCGCGGGTGAGGGTCAGGACGGGGCCGGTGGCGTCTTTGGAGTCGCGGACTGCCCAAGCCTCCGTGGCCTGGGCCACCTCCACGCAGTTCGCTCCCTGCGCCGAGTGAGAGCTTCTACGCCAACTGGACCGATAGCCTTTTATGCTCATTTGAGTAAATATGCCGCATTCATGCGCTCTTGGCCAGTTTGGAGATCATGTCGAGTGACTCGTCGGCGCCTAGCGCGGTCATGGCGAGCTGGTTGAACGCCAGGCAGTAGGTGTGGACCTGGGTGTCATCCTCGATGTAGAGAGCGCTCGTCAGTCCGTCAAGATAGACGACATCGGGCGTGTGCCGCTCGGGGAAATCCATGTACGCAAAGGTGCCGGTGGGTGCGGCGTGGGCTCCAGCCGCAAAGGGAAGCACCTGGAGCATCACGTTGGGGTGTTCGGCCAGATTGAGCAGGTGATGGTACTGGCGGTTCATGACCGCTGGGCCGCCGATGATCCTGCGGAGCACGGCTTCGTCGATGATCGACCAGATGCGGAGTGGCGCAGGTTCGCGGTCGTGAAGGAGTGCCTGGCGGGTGGTGCGCACTTCAACACGCCGGTCCACTTCCGACGGAGGTGCGAACTGCATCAATCCCACACGGATGACTTCGTATGCGTACTCGTTGGTCTGCAGCAGGCCATTGAGAACGAGGGCGTCGTAACAGCGAAGGGACTTGGCTTCGGCCTCGAGCTCGATGTAGGCGGCGTAGTCAGTGTGGATGGTGTCGGCGTAGGCGTCCCACCAGCCGCGTTGGCGTGCTGATCGGGTGAGAGCGAGTAGCGCCTCTCGCCTCTCGGGAGTCACGTCGTAGATATCGCATAGCTGGTTGACGTCCGTCGTCTTGATCCCCTGGGCCGCCGTCTCGACACGGGAGAGCTTCGGGGTGGACCAACGCCCCGACCCTCGGGCCTGCAACTCGGCGACAACCTGATCGAGCCGGAGGGTTGATCTTTCGCGCAGGCGGCGCAACTCGGCGGCGAGCTTGCGCTCGCGGATCGTGGGACGACGTTCAGGCATGTACCGAGTGTGCCGTGCCCGCTGGTGCGTCCACCGGCGTTTTCGTGAAGCTCCGCAGGATTCTGAGATGGAATTTTTCACTTCCACTTGCGATCAGGTCACGTCGGGACCACTATGCGATGCGAGGCCATCACTCAGGGTGTCCTCATGGTCACGGATCAAAGGGTGGTGGTCGTGGTGTGGAGGGCGCCGGGTGGTGCGGGAGGCGACGGGTGTGGGGCGGAGGTGGTTCGGCGTGGTGGGTGTGCGGGTTGGGGGCTGCCGCCGGACGCTCGGTGTGCGGGGGCGGCGCGGACGCTCGCCCGGGACACGCTCACCGCGTTGCTGCTGCCGGGGGACCTGGTCGACGACGCGGTGACGATGGTTTCCGAGTTGGCGACGAACGTGTTCGTGCATGCGCTGGGTGGACGGGCGCTCGGGTCCATGCCTACGGCTGGGTTGCCCGAGTTGCAGATCTACGGGCGCGGGCAGGGGGCGGAGGTCGTGGTTCGGGTCTTCGACTCCGCGTCGTGGTGCGGGACCGTGCCGTCCGGGGCGAACCTGCGTCCGCCGGTGGAGGCGGAGGGCGGGCGTGGGCTGGAGGTGGTGAACGCCCTGGCGGTGGAGCATGGCGGGCGCTGGGGAGCCCATCGCAGCCGGTCGCGGCTGGGCTCGGTGCCGGTGTCCGGGAAGGTCGTCTACTTCGCGCTGCCTGTGCAAGTGCCGTGGTTCCCGCCTCGGCGGGACTGCCATGAGGCGGCCCGGGCACTACGGCGGCTGCTCGCCGCGCGGGGAATCGGGCCGCTGCACCTGAGCGACGGGTGGCGGATGGCCGTCCTCTCGGTGCGGGCGGAGATCACGGTCTGGGTGCGGGACGGGACGTTCTTCGCCACCCTGCCGCCGGCCGGCGTCCTCCGTCTCCCGGTGTGCGACGTCGTGGAAGTGGCCGAGGAGATCGTCCGGTGCAACGAGGATCTCGATGCGGTCCGCAGGTGAGTGGGCGATGCGGTCGGGACCGGATGGTCGCCGCCGGGTCGCTCTGATAAGCTCCATACCAAAAGGTTTGGTATGGAGGTGGGGCGTGAGCGAAACGGCCGCGGGAGTGTGGCTGGAGGAGGGGCTGGCGCTGCTGGCCGAGCAGGGTGCGCCGGCGGTGACGCTGGATCGGATGTGCGAGCGGATGGGGATGTCCAAAGGCGCCTTCTACCACCACTTCGGGTCGATGCCGAAGTTCCGGACGCGGCTGCTGGCCCACTACGAGGAGCGGCACACCACGGCGGTCATCGACGTGGTGGAACGCAGCGAGGACCAGTCGGCCCAGGGCAGACTCGACCGCCTCGCGACGCAGGCCACCAGCGACGACGATCCGCAACTGGAGATCGGGATCCGGGCCTGGGCGAAGCAGGACCCGGAGGCGGCGGCCATGCAGGAGCGGGTGGACGCCACCCGCATCCGGTACCTGCGGGAGCTGTGCGGCCAGGCCGGTTACGCGGCCCCGGACCGCATGGCCACGCTGCTCTACCTGGTCGTGATCGGAGGCGCGCACCTGATGCCGCCACTGCCCGGCGGGGAGATGCGCGACATCTACGAACTGGTGTTCCGGCTGTTGGACGAAGGAAAGGCCGAATCGTGAAAACCAGAGAGAACGACCAGACGGCCTACGCGCCTCGGGATGTCCCCGGCCTGTCCCGGTGGGTTCCGCGCCTCGTGCTCATCGTCGCCGTCCTGCACGTGCTGCTGGGCCTGGTCGTCGATGGTTCGCAATGGCGCGGCATGGTGTCCGACGGCGTGTGGAACTCGGCCACCGGCGACAAAGAGCGCATGGCCGCCGAATGGTTCGTGGTCTGTGGTATTGCCCTCTTCGGGCTGGGCATGCTGGTGAGGAGGGCTGTGCTCGTCACCGGAACGGTCCCGGTGGAGACAGGATGGATCCTCCTGGCGCTCGGAATCCCGATCATGGCGCTGGAACCCGTCGGAGGCGCCGTGTCCCTCATCGTCATCGGCGTTCTGGCCCTGATCGCGTCACGCCACGACGGCACCCCTCTTCGCGATCCGGACCCCGGCGAGAACAGCACGACACACGGACCTCGTCTGCGAGTTCGCTGAGCCTCTGCCGCGCTCGCCGGCCGGCGATCCCCGAGGCGGCTCGACGAGCGGGGTATTCAGTTCAGTGCGCGGATCTTTTCGGCGAGTTCGCTGAGCTTTTTCAACCGTTCCCCCGCCTTGCGCATGGTGGGGCCGGGGGGAGCGCTGCTGCCCGGCGTGGCCGGGCTCACGACCGTCTCGGCTCCCTGCACGAATATCCCGCCGTACAAGTGGACGATGTTGTAGTACGCCTTGGACTCCTCAGGGACGGGCCGAGCGCCGGGTTTGGAGTCCCGGGACGGTGCTCCTGCCATACCGTCATCTCGTCTCCCATGCCCTTGGCCGCCAGCAGCCTCCCGCCGGGGCGCGCGTCGTCCGGAGCCCGGTGGTCAGGAGTCGCAGGCGGTGCCGTCGCCGTCTCGGTCGAGATCGTAGATGTCCGAGCCGACGACGCGGACGGGCCCTTGGACGTAGGCGGGGCCGTTGCCGCTGCCGCCCGCACAGTCGACGTCGCTGGCGATCGGGACGCAGGCGCCGCTGTAGTTCTCGTCGCACCGCCGGGCCTGCTTGGTGCCGACCGCGATGATCCGGGCGACCGGCTTTCTTGTGACGACCTCGCGCACGAGTTTCCGGTCCGTGGCCTCGCCGCCGGCATAGGTGACCTTGTAGGTGAGGGTCTTGATGCCTGAGACGCCGCGCCTCTTCACTCTTGTCTTGCCCTTGGCAAGGGTGGGGTCGCTCACCCTTCGAGTCTTGTATGGAATTCTGTGGTTCTTCGTGACGGTGCGTTGTTCGACCGACGGAGTGGGCGTGGGGGCCGCGCTGGTGGTGGGAGGGGCACTTGCCGTGGAAGGTGTCGCGCTCGCCGTTGTGTTCGAAGCCGCGGCGGGTGACTTGGCCTGTTCGGCGCAGGCGCCGAGGGTGAGTAATGCGCTGATCGCCGCGATGGCCGGTATGAGACGCCCCATGATTTCCCCCTAAGTAGGGGTAAATCATCCGCGTGTCATCCGGTCCAGGGCAAGCGTGGAAAGTACGGGACGATCGGCCGGGTTGTTCCGGAAGATCGGGAATGGGGCCCGGCCCGCCCGAGTGGCGGACCGGGCCCCATTGGTCATTCCTCGGTCGTGTCTTCCGGTGGCTCACTTATCGGGCCGCTGATGGCCACGATGGGCTTGTCGAGTTTCTCGCCGGAGCCGTCGCGGCGGCCCATTGACACGTTGAGCATCGCCGGTTTGCCGTTGGCGGCCGCGGCTCGGAGTGGCGTCGGGGCTGCCCAGGCCTGGAGCAGGACGTCCTCGCCCTTCAGGAAGCGGTGGGCTCGGACGCCGCCGGTCGCGCGGCCCTTGGCCGGGTACTCGGCGAAGTCGGCGAGCTTGATCGCGCCGGTCTGGGTGCCGGGCAGTGCCGAGGACGAGCCCGAGACCGTGATCACGCGGGCCTCGCGGGTGGGGTCTATGGCGCCGAACCACAGGACGCGGGTGTCCTCGCCGAGTTTGATGCCCGCCATGCCGCCGGCGGCGCGGCCCTGGGGGCGGACGATCGAGGCGGCGAAGCGCAGGAGCTGGGCGTCGGTGCTGATGAAGACGAGGTGCTGTTCCTCGGAGAGCAGCTGGACGGCTCCGACGACGCGGTCGTCGTCCTTGAGGGTGATGACTTCGAATTCGTCGCGGTTGGCGGGGAATTCGGGCACTACGCGTTTGACCACGCCCTGGGCCGTCCCCAGAGCCAGGCCGCCGCCCTGGTCGGAGACGGCGGCTATGCCTACGACCGTTTCGTTCGGTTCGAGGTTGATGTACTCGGCCACCGGGGCTCCGCCCGCCAGGGACGGGGGCGTCGCCGAGGTCGGCAGTGTCGGGAGGTCGACGACCTCGACGCGGATCATCCTGCCCAGGGACGTCACCGCGCCGACCTGGCCCCGGACCGAGGCGGGGACGACCGAGACCAGCACGTCGTGGTTCGCGCGGGGGCCGCTGTCCGGCAGCGGGGACGCGTCGTGGGTGCGGGCCATGAGGCCGGTCGATGACAGCAGGACCTGGCACGGGTCGTCCGCGACCTCGAGGGGGACGGCCGCCGCGGCGGTCTGGCCCGAGGACTCCAGCAGGATCGTCCTGCGGGGGGTGGTGAACTCCTTGGCGACATCGCCGAGTTCCTTGGAGACGACGCCGCGGAGCTTCTTCTCCGATTCGAGGATCGCGGTCAGCTGGGCGATCTCCTTGGCGAGCTGCTCCTTCTCCTTCTCCAGTTCCAGGCGGTCGTAGCGGGTGAGGCGGCGCAGCGGGGTGTCCAGGATGTACTGCGACTGGATCTCGGAGAGCTCGAAGATCTGCATGAGGCGCTGCTTGGCCTGCGCGGCGTCGTCGCTCTGCCGGATGACCTGGATGACCTCGTCGATGTTGAGCAGCGCGACCAGGAGGCCGTCCACGAGGTGGAGGCGGTCCTCGCGCTTCTTGCGGCGGTGCATCGAGCGGCGGCGGACGACGTCGATGCGGTGGTCGACGTAGACCTGCAGCATGTCGCGCAGGCCGAGCGTGCGGGGCTGGCCGTCGACGAGGGCGACGTTGTTGATGCCGAACGTCTCCTCCATCGGGGTGAGCCGGTAGAGGTCGGCCAGGACGGCCTCGGGGTTGAACCCGTTCTTGATCTCGATGACCAGGCGGAGGCCGACGTTGCGGTCGGTGAGGTCCTTCAGGTCGGAGATGCCCTGGATCTTCTTGGCGTTGACCAGTTCCTTGATCTTGGCTTTGACGCGCTCCGGCCCGACGGCGTAGGGGAGTTCGCTGACGACGATGCCCTTGCGGCGGGGCGTGACGTTCTCGATCGTCGTGGTGGCGCGGGTGCGGAACGTGCCCCGGCCGCGCTCGTAGGCGTCGCGGATGCCGTCCAGGCCGACGATCTTCCCGCCGGTCGGCAGGTCGGGGCCGGGGACGAAGCGCATCAGGTCGTCCAGCGTGGCGTCCGGGTGGTCGATCAGGTGCCGGGCCGCGGCGATGACCTCGCCGAGGTTGTGCGGCGCCATGTTCGTGGCCATCCCGACCGCGATGCCGGACGCGCCGTTCACCAGCAGGTTCGGGAACGCCGCCGGGAGCACCTCCGGCTCGGTCTCCTGCCCGTCGTAGTTGGGGCGGAAATCGACCGTGTCCTCGTCGATGGAGGCGACCATGAGCATCGCCTCGCGCGACAGCCGCGCCTCGGTGTACCGCATGGCGGCGGGCATGTCGTCGCCGCCGAGCGAGCCGAAGTTGCCGTGCCCGTCGACCAGCGGCATCCGCATCGCCCACGACTGCGCCATCCGCACCATCGCGTCGTAGATGGCGCTGTCGCCGTGCGGATGCAGCTTGCCCATGACCTCGCCGACGACGCGGGCGCACTTGACGTGCCCGCGGTCGGGGCGGAGCCCCATCTCGTTCATCGAGTACAGGATGCGCCGCTGGACGGGCTTCAGGCCGTCGCGCGCGTCGGGAAGCGCCCGCTGGTAGATGACCGAGTAGGCGTACTCGAGAAAGCTGCCGCGCATCTCCTCGGAGACATCGACGTCGACGATGTTCTCTTCGAAGTCCGGCGGTGGAGGGGCTGGGGATCCGCGTCGTGCCATGCCCCACATTGTGGCCGGTCCCGGGGACAACTTTCGCCCGCCCCACCGGGTGAGCCGCCCGGCATGCCGGATCGATGTCGTTCCGTCACCTACGCGGACCTGGCAGATTAAAACCGGACGGATGAAATCCCGCATGCGGAGGTTCCCTTGAGCGCGCTGGCCGACCACCAGAACTCGATCTACCTGCAAGGGCTCGGTGACGTCCTCCCCGCCCTGCCCACGGACCTCACGAAACTGGAGGGGCTCGCCGAACGGTCGCTGTCGGCGCAGGCGTTCGGGTACGTGGCGGGGTCGGCGGGCACCGAGGCGACCGCGCGGGCCAACCGGGAGGCGTTCGACCGGTGGCGGATCGTGCCGCGGATGCTCAGGGACGTGGCCCACCGCGATCTGTCGGTGGACGTGCTGGGCACCGCGCTGCCGTCACCGGTCCTGCTCGCGCCCATCGGCGTCCAGTCGATCTTCCACCCGGACGGGGAGCTGGCCGTCGCGCGGGCGGCCGGGGCCGAGGGGGTGCCGATGGTGCTGAGCACGGCGTCCTCGTACACCATCGAGGACGTCGCGGAGGCGAACGGAGACGGGCCCCGCTGGTACCAGCTGTACTGGCCGAAGGACCGGGACCTCGCCGTCAGCTTCATGGAGCGGGCCAAGGCGGCGGGCTACACCGCCCTCGTCGTCACCCTGGACACGTTCACGCTGGCGTGGCGTCCCCGCGACCTTGACCAGGCCTACCTGCCGTTCCTGCGCGGTATCGGGGTCGCCAACTACTTCACCGACCCGGTCTTCCAGAAGGCCATCGGCGGGCCCGTCACCGCCGCCAACCGCGACACCGCGATCCTGCACTGGGTCGCGAACTTCGGTAACCCCAGCCTGACCTGGGACGACCTGCTCTTCCTGCGCGACCACTGGGACGGGCCGATCGCGCTCAAGGGCATCCAACACCCCGACGACGCCCGCCAGGCCATCGACGCCGGCATGGACGCCGTCATCGTCTCCAACCACGGCGGACGCCAGGTGGACGGAGCCGTCGCCTCCCTGGACGCGCTGGCCACGGTGGTCGACGCCGTCCGAGACCAGGCGACCGTGCTGTTCGACAGCGGAATCCGCACGGGATCGGACATCGTCAAGGCCCTCGCGCTCGGCGCCAAGGCGGTGCTGGTCGCGCGCCCGTACGCGTATGGGCTGGCGCTGGCCGGTCAGGCCGGCGTCCAGCACGTCCTGCGCTGCCTCCAGGCCGAACTGGAACTGACCATGGCCCTCGCCGGTGCCGCCAACCCGGACGACCTGACCTTGGAGACTCTCGTGCGCGCGTGAATGTAGCCGCCCCCATTCGGGGTAGGGGGTGCGCATGCGCTGGCCTGATCACGCCATCTGGTGGCATGCCTACCCCCTCGGCTTCGTCGGGGCCGTACCGGACGGGACGGCCCCGACGCCACGGTTGGGACGGCTCAACGGCTGGCTCGACCATCTGATCGGGCTCGGCTGCAACGGGCTCGCGCTCGGTCCGGTGTTCGCGTCCGAGACCCATGGCTACGACACCGTCGACCACTTCCGCGTCGACCCCAGGCTCGGCGTTGAGGACGACCTGAAGCGGCTCATCGACGACGCCTCACAGAAGGGCGTCCGTGTCCTGCTCGACGGTGTCTTCAACCATGTCGGACGAGGTTTCCCGCCATTCGCCGACGTTGCCGCCAACGGCGAGGAGTCCCCGTACAGGAAGTGGTTCCACCCTGACCTGCGCACGTTCGAGGGACACGACCGCCTCGTCACGCTGAACCACGCCGAACCGGATGTCGCCGACTACGTCACCGAGGTCATGACCCATTGGCTGGAGCGCGGCATAGACGGCTGGCGCCTCGACGCCGCCTACGCCGTCCCGCCGGTGTTCTGGCGGACGGTCATCGACCGCGTCCGTGTGCGCTTCCCCGATGCCTGGTTCGTCGGCGAGGTCATCCACGGCGACTACCCGGCGCTGGTCGAACTGGCCGGATTCGACTCGGTCACGCAGTACGAACTCTGGAAGGCCATCTGGAGCTCCCTCAACGACCGCAACTTCTTCGAACTGGCCCACGCGCTCGGCCGCCACGACCAGATGCTCGAAACGTTCGTCCCGCAGACGTTCCTCGGGAACCACGACGTGACCCGCATAGCGAGCCGCCTGGACGACGAGCGGCAGATAGCCCACGCGCTGGTCGTCCTGCTGACCATCGGTGGCGTCCCGTCCATCTACGCCGGGGACGAGTTCGCGTTCGAGGGCGTCAAAGAAGAACGCGAGGGCGGGGACGACGCCATACGGCCGGCCTTCCCGGAAAGCCCCGGCGAGACCCCGGGGTACGGTCTGACCCACCACAGCCTGCACCAAGAACTGATCGGCCTTAGACGGCGCCATCCATGGCTCGTCCACGCCCGCACCACAGTGGACACCTTGACCAACACGGCCCTCTCCTACACAGTGGGGCACGGCACAGAACGGCTCGCGGTCGTCCTGAACCTGGACGACGAGCCCGCCAACGTGGATCTGCCCGACGCCGGCTGGACGTGCGTCGCCGGTGAAGCGGCCTTCTCGGAGAAGGGCGTCACCGTCCCCCCGGCCGGATGGGCGATCGCCGGACCATGACATTCGTCATCGGTCACCCCTGCGATCCTCACGGCCGTTTCCTGACGCCTGTGACTGCCCGTCCGCGCCGGGCACAGAGATCATTATTGCCATGAAGGCACCCGTGATCGAGGTACGCGACCTGGACCTGAACGAGGCCGTCCGCAACGTCTCGTTCACCGTGGCCGAAGGGGAGGTCTACGCGCTGCTCGGCCGCTACGGCTCGGGCAAGACCACCCTGCTGGAGATCCTCGCGGGGCTCCGGCGCCCGACCGGCGGATCGGTCCGCCTCCGCGGCGCCGACCCCTACACCGAAGGCGAGACCGCGCGGCCCGCGGCCGTCTGGCGCGACGGCGGACTGTTCCCCGGGCTGACCGTCGCCGAGATCGTCGACACGTGGCGGCGCTGGACGCTCGATCCGCTCACCCGCGACGAAGCCCTGCGCCTGGCCCGCCTCACGGACCTGGCCGGCGTCCCGTTCGAGCGGCTCACGGCGGGACAGAAGCGCATGCTCGACCTGGCGCTGGCCCTGGTCGGACGGTCGGACGTGCTCTTCCTCGACGAGCCCACCGCCGGCCTCGACGAGACGGCGGACCGCGAGGTGTGGTCGGTCCTGCTGATGCTGGCCGCGCGCGGGGTCAGCGTGGTGCTCGCGACCCGCGACCCGCGGGAGGCGTGCCGGGCCGACCGGGTCGGGGTCCTGGACGCGGGACGCCTGGTCACCGGCCGCGACGCCACCCACCTCCGCGCCCGCCTCCGCGCCGCCTGACCCCGGCCGGAGCGATGGACACGGGCACCGCCCGCCCGCCTTGACGGCCGCATACGCTGGGCGCGTGCAGCCCGGCATCCCGCGTCCCACCGTCATCGCCGCGATCCTCGTGGGGATGACGGCGATGACGCTGTCCGGGCTCCTGGCGCCCGCGCTCTGGTACGAGGTCTTCCAGCGGCACGAGGCCGGCCACCTGATCCTCGCGCTCACCGGTACCGGCGCCACGCTGGCCCTGTACGCCCGGCTCCTGTGGCTGAACCTGATGCGCCGCACCGCGCCCGGCCACCGGTTCGGCCTCGCCGCGATCACGGCGATCTGCTGGGTGCTGCCGCCGCTGCTCGGTACCGGCCAGGGCTGGGGGAACGCGCTCCTCGTCCCGGCCGGGCTGATCGCCGTCGTGCTGCCGCTGCGCGAGGCGATCGCGGCGACGGCGGCGGCGACCGTCCTGACCCCCGCCTACGGCGTGTTCTTGGGACTGCCCGCGCTGACCGTCCTGTACGAGGTGGTGGCCATACCGCTCGCCGCCTTCTCCGGATACGTGACGGTGTGGTTCTTCCATGTCGTCCAGGAACTCCGGGAGGCCCGCGCGGTGCTGGCCCGGTCCGCGGTGGGGGAGGAGCGGCTCCGCTTCGCCCGCGACCTGCACGACGTCCTCGGCCACAGCCTCCAGGCGGTCGCGCTGCGCGCCGAGGTGGCCGAACGCTTCGTGGAACGCGACGACGGGCGGGTCCGCAAGGAGCTGGTCGAGATCCAGACGATGGCGCGGGACGCGGTCCGGGACGTGCGCGAGGTCGTCCGCGGCTACCGGGCCACGTCCCTGCGCACCGAGCTGGACGGCATGTCGGCCGTGCTGCGCGCCGCCGGGCTCCGCTGCGAGCGTCCCGAGGTGTCGCCGTCGCTGCCCGACCACGTCCACGAGCCGCTCGGCTGGGTCGCCCGGGAGGCCGCGACGAACGTGCTGCGGCACTCCAGCGCCACCTGGTGCGAGATCACGGTCCGGTCCGACACCGGCCACGTACGGGTGGAGATCGTCAACGACGGCGCCGCGCGCCGCACGGCCGGGGACGCGGGCAGCGGCCTCGCGGGCCTCGCCGAGCGGATCACCGCGGCGGGCGGCGAGTTCACGGCCGGCCCGGCCGGCGACGGGACGTTCCGGGTGGCGGCCGCCGTCCCGGTGACTCCCGTCGCCGTGGAGGGCCCCGGGGAGGGCGCTGGGAGGGGAGAGGCATGATCCGCGTGCTGCTGGCCGACGACCACCTGCTGATCAGGGAGGCGCTCGTCCTGCTGCTGGAGACCGAGGACGGTATCGAGGTCGCCGCCGACGTCGGCCGCGGCGACGAGGCCGTCGAGCGCGCCATCGCCCTGAAACCGGACGTGGCCGTCCTCGACATCGACATGCCCGGACTGGACGGCCTGGCCGCCGCCGAGCGCCTCTCCCGCGAGCTGCCCGGCTGCCGGCTCGTGATCGTGACCGCGCACGGCCGCCCCGGCAACCTGCGCCGCGCGATGGCCGCCGGCGTCCGCGGCTTCCTCGGCAAGGACGCGCCCGGCGCGCAGCTCGCCCAGGTCATCCGGCAGGTCGCCGCCGGCGCCCGGTACATCGACCCGCAGCTCGCCGCGGACGCGTTCGCCGCCGAGGAGTGCCCGCTGACCCCCCGCGAGCTCGACACCCTGCGCGCCGCCGCCGACGGCGCGCCCGTCTCCCGCATCGCCCGCGGACTGGGCCTGTCCGAGGGGACCGTCCGCAACTACCTGTCGGCCGCCGTCACCAAACTCGGCGCGGACAACCGGCACGCCGCCGCCCGCACCGCCCGCGACCTCGGCTGGCTCTAGCGCTTCAGCGGCGGGCCAGGACAAGGCAGCCGCGCTTGGTCACGGGGAGCGGGGCGCGGACGTGCCCGGCCGCCTCGGCGGCCTCGGCGCGGGGCACGTGGCGGGCGATCAGGTAGTCGCGGACGGCGGCGCGGTCGGGGAGCGTGATCAGCGGTGCGTCCCAGCGCTCCACCTCGACCTCGCCGAAGACCTCGCAGACGAGGTCCGGGGCCTCCTCGGCGTCGAACGTGGTGGGTTCGGGACGCCAGACGGGCGCCAGTTCCGGGCTGTCGTTCCGGCAGATCGCGGAGGCGAGCAGCAGGCCGCCGGGGGCCAGGACGCGGCGGGCCTCGCGGAGCGCGGGCCGGGGATCGTCCAGGTGGTAGAGCATGTTCACGGCGACGGCGGCGTCGAACGCCTCGTCCCGGAACGGCAGGCGCCCGGCGTCGGCCTGCACGCGCGGCCCCGGATGGGCGCGCAGGAGGGTCGCGGACGCGTCCACGCCGGCCAGTCCGAGCGGCGCGAGCGCGGGGAGGGCGGCGCTGAGGGCGCCCTCCCCGCAGCCGATGTCCAGGACGCGCGACACCCCGGCGTCCAGCAGCTTCGAGGCGATGTGGTCATGCAGGCTCCGGGCCCCGATCAGGTACTTCCTGGTGACCCTGCCGGCGAGGCGGAAGCGCTCCGGGTCGGAGTCGTAGTCGGGAGTGAGGGCCATGCCCCCGAGTCTGCCCGGTGCACGGACCGCGGAAGCGCCGCCGGCGTGGCGTGGCGCGTCCGTGCCGGGGATCTCCGGAAAAGACCGTTCCAGGCGAGCGGTGGGAGATCAGCTCTGCGTGCGCGCGGGGATGGCCGGGCGGTCGAGGTCCATGGCGTCCAGCACCGAGCCGTCCGCGGCGAGGGCCTCGATGACCGGCCCGTGCCGGGCGCCCCAGACCACGGCGACATGCCCGTGCTCGGGGACGTCCAGGATCCGCTTGCCGACCCTGATCCGCGCGACCTCGGCCGAGGCGCGCAGCCGCGCCTCGTTCACCCACCTGGCGCCCCAGGGCAGGACCCGGTTGGCGTTGCGGACCGTGCGGCCCGACCCGTACTTCATCAGGTGACGCCCCATCTCGCCGGACGAGCGGCGGGCGAGGGGCTCATCGGGGGCCGAGCCGGCGGCGCCGCCGAGCTCCCTCCACTCGCCGTCGCGGCGGTGGAACGTCCAGCCCTCGATGAAGGCGGCCGCGGTCGTGTCCCACTGATGCAGGAACGTGACGACGGCGACGTCGCCGTCCATGTCGAGACCCAGCGGAAGGAAGTCCCGTCCCTGCTCGAATGCGGCGGGGGCGGGGACGGGCATGCCGTCCTGGAGGAGCCGCATGCACTCCTCGTGCACCTCGTGGTCGTTCATGATCGGGGACCTTTGATCGTGCAGGCAGGGCAAAGGGCCCTCCGGCGAGAGGGCCCCACGTTCGATTCACTCTAGAGGTCCGGCTCGTCTGCTTTCACCCGTCTGGCGCACCTCTGTTGATGCTTCGCCATGCGTCCGTCACCTGGCCGTTACCCCGATCGGCGGCCAGGTGAGCGCTGGTCCCGCCTTGCCGTTCCGTGTGGTGATCCGGGGGATGGGCGGCGCCCTGTCATCCGCTCCTGATAGGACATGATCCCTGCAGGCTCACGAAGGGGATCCATGGGCATTTATCAGAACCTCGACGAGTACGCCGGTCTGCCGGTGTTCAGGTTCAACGACGAGACGGGGCCGGAGGACGAGCTCCCGCCGGCGGCCGGGACGGCCTGGTACGTCGGGACGACCTTCGACGAGGATTCGTTCGACGACGTCTTCGCCCGGTTCCTGGAGAGGGTCGACGCCGCGGAGGTCACGGCGCTGGTCATCGGCTACTGGGGCGCCTCCTACGACCAGGACCCCGCGGACCCGGTGGCGCTGCTGGCCAAGGCCGCCGCGTCCTTCCCCCGGCTGCGGGCGCTGTTCCTGGGCGACATCACCGGCGAGGAGGCGGAGATCTCCTGGATCGAGCACTCCGACATCTCGCCCCTTTTCACGGCATTCGCCGGACTGGAGCGGCTTGACGTCCGGGGGGCGGCGGGGCTCGTGCTCGAACCGGTCAAGAGCGAGAAGCTGACCATGTTGCGGTTCGAGTCGGGCGGGCTGCCGGGGCACGTCGTCCGGGCGGTGGCGGCGAGCGACCTGCCGAACCTGGCGCACCTCGATCTGTGGTTCGGGGTCGACGACTACGGCGGCGACGCGACGGTCGCGGATCTGGCCCCGCTGCTCGGCGGAGAGCGGCTGCCCGCCCTGCGGCATCTCGGGCTGGAGAACAGCGCGATCCAGGACGAGATCGCGGCGGCGGTCGCCGGCGCGCCGGTCGCGGCGCGGCTGGAGTCGCTGAGCCTGGCCATGGGCGTCCTGACCGACCAGGGCGCGGAGGCGCTGCTGTCCGGCCAGCCCCTCACCCACCTGCGCGAACTCGACCTCCACCACCACTTCCTGTCCGACGCGCTGATGGAGCGCGTGAAGGCCGCGCTCCCCGGCGTGAAGGTCAACCTGGACGAGCAGGACCCCAACGGCGACGACTGGCGCTACGTGGCGGTCGCCGAATAGTGGGTGTTCACGAGCACCTGGACGAGTACGCCGGTCCGCCGGTGTTCAGGTTCGACGAGGAGACGGGGCCCGACGGCGAACCCCCTCAGAGGGCCGAGGCCGCCGAGATCACGGCAGCGGCGGAATGACGTTCGTCGTGGCCGGGACGCCCGGTGACCGGCGGGCCGCGCTGTTCGCGGCGGCGTGCCGGTCGTGCGGGCTGCCCGAGCCGCGCCTGATGCCCTGGACGGACGTGCTGCGCGGCGCCGAGATCGTCCTCGCGCCGGGGGAACTGCTCCGGATCGACTCGCCGGGCGGGGACCCGGAGGCCGACGCGCTGCTGCGCGGCCCCGGCCACCCGGCCCGCGTCGGCGGCGGAGCCCGCTGGTA
This sequence comes from Actinomadura sp. 7K507, assembly GCF_004348425.1. Taxonomy (GTDB): domain Bacteria; phylum Actinomycetota; class Actinomycetes; order Streptosporangiales; family Streptosporangiaceae; genus Spirillospora. The sequence continues at coordinate 15,552 of NZ_SMKK01000045.1, read as the reverse complement.
CCGGACGTTCACGGCGGCGCTGCGACGCCTGGAGGCGGCGGCTTCGGCCTCCGGAGCGCGGCTCCTCGGCGACGTGGGGGAGATCGCGGTCATGTTCGACAAGCGGCTCTCGCATGCGCGGATGCTGGCGGCGGGCGTCCCCGTACCGCCCGCTCTGCCCGGCGTCGATGGCTATGCGGCGCTTCGATCCCGGATGGACGAGGCCAGGGAGCGGCGGGTGTTCGTCAAGCCGGCGCACGGCTCGTCCGCGTCGGGGGTCGTCGCGCTGCAGACCGCGCCCGGCCGGGTCCGTGCGGTCACGTCGGCGGCGCGGACGCCGGACGGCCTGCTCAACTCGCTGCGCGTCCGCGCGTACGAGACCGAGGACGAGGTCGCGGCGCTCATCGACGATCTCGCGCCGGAGGGGTTGCACGTGGAGCGGTGGATGCCGAAGGCCACGGCCGGCGGGAGGGCGTTCGACCTGCGCGTCGTGGTCATCGGCGGCGAACCCACGCACGCCGTCGTCCGGACGAGCCGCCATCCCATGACGAACCTGCACCTGGGCGGTGCCAGGGGAGACCTGGGCGCGGTGCAGCGGGCGCTCGGCGAGGACGGATGGCGGCGGGCCATGGACGTGTGCGTGCGGGCCGCCGCCTGCTTTCCGGGCAGCCTGATGGTCGGCGTCGACCTGCTCGTCGGCATCGGGCTGAAGCGCTTCGGGGTCGGTGAGGTGAACGCGTTCGGCGACCTGCTGCCCGGCCTGACCGGCCTGCCCGGCGGGTCGGCCGAAGGCGCCGACACCTACACTGCCCAGGTCGGGGCCGTCCTGGCGGGGAGCGGTGCGTGTACGACATGAACGAGGTCATCGGCAGCCACGATCTGCTGCTGGTGACTCTGGACACGCTCCGCTACGACGTGGCCACCGAACTGGCCGACGCCGGGGACACTCCCACTCTCACCGGGTTGCTCCCTGGAGGCCGCTGGGAGCGCCGCCACACGCCGGGGAGTTTCACCTATGCCGCCCACACCGCGATGCTGGCCGGGTTCCTGCCGACGCCCGCGTCCCCCGGGGTGCACCCACGGCTCTTCGCCGGGGCGTTCCCCGGCAGCGAGACGACCGCCGGCGATACATGGACGTTCGACGCCGCCGACCTGCCGTCCGGGCTCGCCGACGCCGGCTACCACACGGTCTGCGTGGGCGGCGTCGGGTTCTTCAACAAGCTGACGCCGCTCGGCTCGGTGCTTCCGTCGCTGTTCGCCGAGAGCCACTGGGAACGCGAGTTCGGAGTGACCGACCCGGAGGCGCTGCCCAACCAGATCGACCGCGTCGCCGAGATCATGGCGCGGCTGACCGCGGGCCGGCGCCTGTTCCTGCTGCTGAACGTCGCGTCCCTGCACCAGCCCAACTGGTTCTATCTGGACGGCGCGACGCGCTCGAACGGGGACACGCGCGCCAGCCACGCCGCCGCGCTCCGGCATGTCGACGCCCATATCGGCCGTTTGTTCGCACTGATGCGCCGTCCCTGCTTCGTCATCGTCTGCTCCGACCACGGGACGGCGTACGGAGAGGACGGCCACACCGGGCACCGCATCGGCCACGAGGTCGTGTGGACCGTTCCGTACGGGGAGTTCGTTCTGCCGTGACGCCTTACCAGGGGACGCCTTACCAGGGGTACGTGTACGCCTACCCGCACAAGACCGCCTACCGGCCACTGCATCCGACACCCCATGCGCGGGACGTGTGGGCGGGGGAGCCGCTCGACACGCTCTTCCTCTACCTCCATGTGCCTTTCTGCGAGATGCGGTGCGGCTTCTGCAACCTGTTCACCCGCACTGGCGCACCCGAAGAGCTGACCGGCGCGTACCTGGACGCACTCGACCGGCAGGCCACGGCCGTATTGGACGCGCTAGGCGGCGACGCCTCATTCGCCACGTCGGCGTTCGGCGGCGGCACTCCCACCTACTTCACCGCGTCCGAACTGGAACGGCTCTGCGACGTCGCCGGACGGTTTCCCGGGTTCGGCTCCATCCCGCTGGGCGTGGAGACCTCACCTGCCACGGCCACCACCGACCGGCTGACCGTCCTCGCCGAACGCGGCACGACCCGTATCTCCATCGGCGTGCAGAGCTTCCTGGACGAAGAGGCACGCGCGGCCGTCCGTCCGCAGAAACGCGCGGAAGTCGAGGCCGCTCTGGACCGTATCCGCGCGGTGGGCTTCCCGACACTCAACATCGATCTCATCTACGGCATCGACGGCCAGACACCCGCGACGTGGATGCACTCCCTGAACGCCGCCCTTGCGTGGCGCCCCGAGGAGATCTACCTCTATCCCCTCTACGTCCGTCCCCTGACCGGTCTCGGACGCCGCACCCAGGACTGGGACGACCAGCGCCTCACCCTCTACGCCATCGGCCGTGACCATCTCCTGGCCGAAGGCTACGAGCAGGTGTCGATGCGGATGTTCCGGCGGCCCGGCGACACCGCCAACGGCACCGAGTACTGCTGCCAGACCGACGGCATGGTGGGCCTGGGCTGCGGTGCCCGCTCCTACACGTCCCGCCTGCACTACTCGTTCGAGTACGCGGTCGGGGCGAGCCAGGTGCGCTCCATCATCGATGACTACGTCCGCGAGGACGACTTCACGACCGCGCGTGTGGGCTTCGAAATGGACGAAGAGGAACGCCGCCGCAGGCATCTCGTCCAGTCCCTCCTGCAAACGACCGGCCTCGACCGGAGCGCCTACCGCGCGCGCTTCGGCACCGACCCCCTCGACGACTTTCCCGCCGACCTGAAGTCGTTCGACGACCGCGGATGGCTGGAGATGTCCGGCACTGCCCTGCGGCTCACTCCAGAAGGGCTCGCCTACTCCGATGCCATCGGCCCCGCCCTGTTCTCACCTCGGGTCCAAGCTCTGATGACCGCCTACGAGGCACGCTGATGGAGCATCTCACGATCCTCTACCGGGGGCCGCTCGCCAGCTGCGACTACGCCTGCCCGTACTGCCCGTTCGCCAAGCGCCGCGACACGCCGGAGCAGCTCCGCGCCGACCGGGCCGCCCTCGAACGCTTCACCGAGTGGGTCTCCCGCCAGGAACACCGCGTCTCCGTCCTGTTCACACCGTGGGGCGAGGGGCTCGTCCGGTCCTGGTACAGGCGAGCCCTCACGGACCTGAGCCACCTCCCGCACGTCGAGCGCGTCGCGATCCAGACCAACCTCAGCCACCGCGTCTCGTGGACGTCCGGCGCCGATCTCACCCGCCTGGCCCTGTGGGCGACCTACCACCCCGGACAGGTCCCCTACGAGCGGTTCCTCGGCAAATGCCGCGATCTCGCGGCGCGCGGGGTGCGGTTCAGCGCCGGGATCGTCGGACGGCCCGAACACCTCGACGCCGCGCAGCGCCTGCGCGCCGACCTGCCCACCGGGACGTACCTGTGGGTCAACGCCGCCGAGGGGCATGCCTACGACGACGCCGAGGCCGCCTCCTGGACGGAGATCGACCCCCTGTTCCCCGTCAGCCGGCGCCCGCACCCCAGCCGCGGCCTCGCGTGCCGGACGGGCGAGACCGTCGTGTCCGTGGACGGCGACGGCACGGTGCGCCGCTGCCATTTCGTCCCGTCCGTGCTGGGCAACCTCTACGACGGCTCGTTCAGGGACGCCCTCGCGCCCCGCCCCTGCCCCCTCGACACGTGCGACTGCCACATCGGCTATGTCCACCTTGAGCCACTCGGCCTCTACGACACGTTCGCGGGAGGCGTCCTCGAACGCATCCCCGCCCTGCTCGGCGGTGGGTGACCTGCCCCGCGACGGCGAACGGCGGACGGCCCCGGCCGCCGCCCGGCACGGACCGGACACCGCAGTGAGTCCAGATCCCGTGCACGACCGTCTCAGGTGGCGCATGCTTGCGTTAGCCGGTCAACTTAGGCGGTTCGGTGGACCATCGACAGCGACCCCATTTCGTCCTCGCGCTCGAACCGGTCGACACGGCCGTGCGCGCGGCGCGCGACACCGTGCGCGCGGCTCTTGAGGGCTGGGATCGCCGGGACGTCCACGGTGACCTGGAACTCATCACCAGCGAACTGGTCACCAACGCGATCCGCCACGCGAACGCGGTCATGCTCGTCCTCTACCTGCCCGACGACAAGACCGTCATGGTCGAGGTATGGGACGACAACCCGCAGGGCCCGGCCGCGCCCATCGCCGACCTCCAGGCCGAGGGCGGCCGCGGCCTGATGCTCGTCGGCGCGCTGTCGCACTCCTGGGGGTGGCGCTCCACCGGCCGCGGGAAGGTCACCTGGGCGCAGACGACGACCCCGTGAGGGGAGCTGGGCGGGCGTCCCTTGACTGGGGAAGTGCTCTCAAGGGACGCCCGCCGGCCAGGATGCCTCCGGCGGTTCGAAGGCTCAGGTCTGCTTCTCGGGGTGGTAGTCGGCCTCGTCCACACCGAACGTCCAGGCGATGCCCGCGCGCGCTGTGCGGGTGTTCGGGGGGACGCGCAGGTAGTAGACGCGGTACGTCCCGTCCGGTTCGGGCGTCGAGTTGACCACCTCCACCATCACGACGGGCTCGTCGCCGGGCAGGTCGATCGACCACAGGACACCGGTCTCGTCCCGATGCAGAGGACGCGCACCGGTCTCGGCCAGATAGCGGTCGTAACCGAAGATCTCCAGCATCACCCGGCGCAGCTCGGCGTTCTGTTCGGCGGAGATGCGCTCGGCGGTCAGGCCGGCCAGGGACTCGACGAAATCGGCCGGGATCGGCATGCCGCGCCAGGCGTGCAGGGCGAACCCGTCCGGATAGGCGAGGGCGGGGCCGTCGCCGCGGTGCAGCCGCCCCGGCTCGTCCCGGTGCAGGTCGCAGGGGCGCTCCGACATGACCACGAGCCGCTCGTACGGCCACCACCAGCCGGCGGAGCGGGCGGCCTCGGCGAGACCGGCGAGGGGGCCGTCCAGCCGCCCGAGCGCCTCGAACAGCGCCAGCCACGGAGCGTCGTGCTGGCCGAGGGCCGCGTCGAGCGTCGCGCCCCGCAGCACGGACGCGGCGCCCTCCGCCCGCGCCGAGGGCGGATCACCGTCCGCGGCCAGGTCACCGATGGCGCCGCGCACGCGCGTGACCAGTGCCTGCACCTGGTTCCACAGCAGCCCACCCGTCTCGGCCCACACTCGCGGCCACTGCTCCGGCCCCTGTTCGGAGCAGGCCGCGGCGCGCTCGGCCTCCCACGGGCGCGTCCTCACCTCGTGCAGGACGCTCGCCCCCGCGTCACCGCGCCGAGCCAGCACGGCCGCCGCGACGGCGCCGCGCGCGGGGGAGGGCATCCACACGTACCGTTCGGGGGCGTCCAGACCGGCGGCCGCGTAGGCCGCGGCGACACCGGCTTCGGCCCGGTCACGGTCGGCGGGGCCCGTGCCGAACGCCACCGCCTGCCAGTCGGCGACCACGAAGTGGGTTTCGCGCGCTGTCCCGGTGAGCATCCGTCCTCCTCAGTCCGCCACGACGCGGACGGCGCCGGGCACGTACTCGCGCTGGCGGATCACCCGGTACCAGCCCTTGGGCAGGGTGATCGCCGCGTGCTCCTCGTGGACCAGCCGGCCGCCGGACGGCAGGTGCAGGTGGTCCGGGGCGAGCGGATCGGGGACGCGCAGCAGCGAGCCGGGTGCGGACAGCGCGTGCGCGTGCCCGGTGGCCTCACCGAGCGCGAGGACCATGCGCCCCCGGCCGTCCCTGGGAGCGGGCGGCAGGTCGCGCACGGACGGCGGAACCGCGTCCTCTGGCACGGGCAGGATCAGGACGTCTCCCTGTCGGTACATGCGGTGAACGTAACGTCCGCCACCGACAGAACGTCTGCGGTGGAACCCCCGCGTGCTAGAAGCCGCGGGTTCGGCGGGCCGCGGGACGTGCCCAGCGTCCGGACGCGCTCAGCCCCACATGCTGGAACGCGCGGACGAGCTCCCCACCGAGGTTGACGCCGGCGCCCAGCGCGAGGGCGACCGACACCGCCCCGATGAGGCTGAGCACACCCGTGTCCGGTGATCCGGTGTTGAGCTCGACCATTCCCCTGTAGAGCGCCGTACCGGGCAGGAGCGGCCCGATGGCGGGCACCACGTACGGCATCACGGGCTGTCCCTGCCTGCGGGCGAGCCAGTTCGCCGCCAGGCCGACCACGGTGGCGGCCAGGGCCGAGGCCAGCACGGGGGGAAGCCCCCCTTGCCGCGCGAGGACGTACAGCACCCAGATCAGCGCGCCGCCCAGGGCGGCGGCGATCAGCACGTCCCTTGGCGCGGCGAGGGAGATGGCGAAGGTGAGCGAGATCGCGGCCGCGGCGATGACCGCGACCGGCTCCAGCTTCACCGGTGCCGTGGGCAGGTGACTGACGTCGATCGGGGCGCCCAGGCTGACCGCGATGTAGACCACCGCGCCGAGGCCCGCGACGAGCGCCGCGATGATGAAGAAGACCTCCAGCACCCGCGCGCCCGCGCTGACCAGGTCGCCGGTGATGCCGTCCTGGATGCTGGCGACCAGCGGTCGTCCCGGCAGCAGTGCCAGGATCGCGCCCGTGACGATCGCGGCGGCCTGGCCGGGCTCGCCCACCGACACCACGAGCGCCGCGGCGGCGGCGCCGATGGCGGCGGCGACCGACAGCTGGAAGAACTCCGCGATGCCGCGGCGCGCCAGGATGGCGCCGGTGCGCTCGCCGATCAGGGTGGCGACGAGCGCGGTGACCGCCACGAGCGGCCCGCCGCCGGCCAGCACACTGCCCGAGGCGCTGACGAGCCCGAGTGAGGCGACCAGCAGCCAGGCCGGGTAGGGGGCGCGGCCCCGCTTGATCTCGGCGAGCCTCTTGTGGGCCTCTTCCAGCTCCAGCATGCCGATGGACGCGTCCTGGACGAGCTTGTGCAGCGCGGTGAGCCGCCAGTAGGCCGGGGTGCGGCGCCTGATGGCACGCGCGCCCGTGATCGGCGCCGCGCCCTTCCCGGGATGGGCCGACACCATGAGGCTGGTCAGCGTGACCGCGACCTCGCAGCGCGGCAGCTCGTACGCGACGGCCAGGCTGAGCATGGCCTCGTTCACCCGCTCGGTCGTCTCGCCGCTGGCCAGAAGGAGATCACCGACGCGCAGGACGAGGTCGATCACCCGCGGGTCGACGACCTCGGTGGGTTCCTCTTCGTGCGGTTCCGGCGGGGAGACGTCCATCAGGACCTGCCACGTACGCCGCAGCCGCTGCAGCGCGGGTGACTCCCGCAGACGTAGCGCCGCGTCCGGCCCCAGCATGCGCTCCGCCGCGCCCATTCCCCCGCTCGCGCCCCTTCCCCGTTGCGAAACCGATCTTGGTTGGCAGGCTACCCGCGGCCCCGGTGTCCCAAATCCGCGGCACCCCCCGGGCCCGCGTCCGTCCACAGAACGTGATTCTGGTGCGATGTCTTCCGAGGCGCTGGTACCAAGGGACACATGACCACTTCAGACGGACTGCGCGACGAGGCCGAGCGCTGCCTGCGCGCCCTCGCCGGCGACCACGCCCGGCTCCGCGACGACCAGTGGACGGCGATCAGCGCCCTCGTCGTCGAGCGGCGGCGGGCCCTGGTCGTCCAGCGCACGGGCTGGGGCAAGTCCGCCGTCTACTTCGTGGCCACCCGGCTGCTCCGCGAGCGCGGCGCCGGCCCCACCGTGATCGTCTCGCCGCTGCTGGCGCTGATGCGCAACCAGATCGAGGCCGCAGACCGTGCGGGCATCCACGCCCGCACGATCAACTCGTCCAACACCGGCGACTGGGAGCAGATCTTCACCGAGGTCGAGAAGGGCGAGGTCGACGTCCTGCTCGTCAGTCCCGAGCGGCTCAACAACCCCGACTTCCGCGACCTCGTCCTGCCCAAGCTGGCCGCCGGGGCCGGGCTGGTCGTCGTCGACGAGGCGCACTGCATCTCCGACTGGGGCCACGACTTCCGTCCCGACTACCGGCGGCTGCGCACGCTGCTCGCCGAGCTGCCGCCCGGTATCCCGGTCCTGGCCACCACGGCGACGGCCAACGCCCGCGTCACCCAGGACGTCGCCGAGCAGCTCGCGGGTGACGACGCGCTCGTCCTGCGCGGCCCCCTCGAACGCGAGTCGCTCCACCTCGCCGTCGTCACGCCGCCCACCGCGGAGCAGCGCATCGCCTGGCTGGGGGAGCACCTCGCCGAGCTCCCCGGCTCGGGGATCATCTACACGCTCACCGTCGCCGCCGCCCACGAGATCACCGGCTACCTGCGCGACCGGGGCCACGAGGTCGCCGCCTACTCGGGGCAGACGGAGCAGGCCGAGCGGCTCCAGGCCGAGCAGGACCTCCAGGACAACAAGCTCAAGGCCCTCGTCGCCACCAGCGCCCTCGGGATGGGCTTCGACAAGCCCGACCTCGGTTTCATCGTCCACGTGGGCGCCCCGCAGTCCCCGGTCGCCTACTACCAGCAGATCGGGCGCGCCGGCCGCGGCGTCGACCGCGCCGAGGTGATCCTCCTGCCCGGCCGGGAGGACCGCGACATCTGGGCCTACTTCGCCAGCCTGGCGTTCCCGCCCGAACCCGTCGTCCGCCAGACCCTCGACGTCATGGAGACCGCGGACCGCCCGCTGTCCACCGGCGCCCTGGAACCGCTGGTGGACCTCAACCGCGCCCGCCTCGAAATGATGCTCAAGGTCCTCGACGTGGACGGCGCGGCACGCCGCGTCAAGGGCGGCTGGACGGCCACCGGCCGGCCCTGGGCCTACGACAGGGAACGCTACGAACGCGTCACCGCGGAACGCCGCCGTGAACAGCAGGCGATGCTGGACTACATCTCCACCCCGGCCTGCCGGGAGGAGTACCTGCGCCGCCAGCTGGACGACCCCGACGCCGCCCCCTGCGGCCGCTGCGACAACTGCACGGGCCGCCACTGGCCCGCCGGCGTCTCCCAGGAGGGCGCGGCGCAGGCCCGTGACCGTCTCCACCGTCCCGGCGTCGACCTGGCACCCCGCCGCATGTGGCCTACCGGCGTCAAGGCCGACCTGGGCGTCTCCGGGCGCATCAAGCCCGAACTGCAGGCCGGGACAGGCCGCGCCCTGGGGCGCCTCACCGATATCGGCTGGGGCAACCGCCTGCGCGACCTCTTCTCCGGTGACGACACCGACGTCCCCGCCGACCTGGTGGACGCCGTCGTCAAGGTCCTCGCCGCCTGGGACTGGCCCGCCCGCCCCACCGGAGTCGTCACGATCGGCTCCCGCTCCCGCCCGCGCCTGGTCGGCACGTTCGGCCACCGCATCGCCGAGATCGGCCGCCTGTCCTACCTGGGCGAACTCGTCCCCATCGGCGATCCCGTCCCGCGCCGCCACAACAGCGCCCAGCGCCTCCGCTCGGTCTGGCACGCCCTGACCGTCCCCGGCGATCTGGCCACGGCACTCTCGGAGAACCCCGGCCCCGTCCTCCTGGTGGACGACCGGGTGGAAACCGGCTGGACCATGACCGTGGCCACCCGCCTCCTCAAGGAATCCGGCGCCGGCCAGGTCCTCCCCCTGACCCTGGCCACGCCCAACTGACAGGAGTCCCAGCGATCCCGTGTGACGAGCGCGGGGCCGGTTCCCGACGCCCTGACCGGCCGATGGTCCTCGAAGGATCAGTCGGCGGGCACGTAGCGGGTCTGGCAGAAGGTGCCCTTGCCGAAGGCGAGGATCTTGGACGCCCGTACCGCGAAGACGAGCGCCTCGCCGCCGTCGGCATGGGTGAACCCGCCGTCGATCGCCTGGAACTGCCACTGCCCGTCCCATTTGGCGGCCCAGGCGATGGCGAGCCGTTCGAGGTCGGTGTGCGCGGTGACGCGTTCGGCCACGCCCTCGACGACCACGTCGAGGCCCTCGTCCCACCGGTTGCAGCCGGTGATCATGGCCACCCGCGGGTTGCCGCTGAGGTTCAGCGCCTTCTGTTCCTCGCGGCCCGTGGTGAAGTGGAGCTCCTCGCCGAGCCACACGCCGACGAGGGGTGTGACGTGGGGCCGCCCGTCGGAGCGGACGGTCGTGATCCAGAACAGCTGCGCGGATTCCAGCACCTCCGCGGCGGTCGCCCAGGGCACGGGCCGGGCGTCGGGGTCGCTGAACCGTTCGTCGAGCCGGGGAACCGGATTCTTCATGATCATTCCAATCTGCCTCGTCGAAACGCGCCGCGTGCGGCGCGGTCGATCTCGGATACCGCCGTCATGCCGCCGGCCTTCGTGCGGCCTCCCCTACAGACCATCGGGCCCCGGCATATTCATCGGTGAGCCGGCTGGGCGGCGGGGGAGGCCTCGTCCCGGAACCGGCCGGACGCATCCCACGGAGCCGCGCCGCGCCGAGTGGCCGGTGCGTCCGGCCGGTGGTGCCGGCGGCGGGTCCCCGTCCGCGCCCGCGCGCCCCCGTGGGCGCGGGCGGGACGATCGGGCCGGCCCGTGCGCGCGGCCCCGCGCACGGGCCGGTGTCCGGCCCCGGCGCCGCGGCGGAGAAGGGCCGCGGCGAACGGGAGTCGGGAGTCGCCGGGCGGCGGCCCCGGCGGCCGGCACCGCCGGGGCGCGCCCGGGAGAGCCGCCGTCCTGAGGGGACGGTGACGGCGGCGGGAGCGGCTCGCAGGCAAAGTGTTCTAGAGGTTAGAAAATTCTGTCCAGTTGTTTACAAGAACATCTTGAGATAAGTTCAGCGGGAAATGTCATCATTTCCCGCCCAGATGACCAATCGGCCATTTCGGTGGGACGACGGAACAGGTAGTAATGTCGCTCCCCGTGTCACCGACCCTCGACGCGATTCTGGAATGCCCGGCCGGGCTGCTGGACATGACGTTCGACCAGCTGCGGACTCTCCTGGTGGTGCACGAGACGGGGTCCGCGCTGAGGGCCGCCCGGGTCCTCGGCCGCGAGCAGTCCAGCGTCCAGAAGCAGCTCGACACGCTGAACCGCAACAGCCAGGCGCTCTGCGGCGAGGTCCTGACCGTCCGCCAGGGCCGCGGCAAGGATTTCCTGTTCACCCCGACCGGCGAGAGGACGGTCGAACTGGCGCACGCGACGCTGGAGAAATGGCTGGAGTCCATTCACCGGAGCCGGCGCCGCCTCGGCAGGATGCTCACCGTCGGCACCACGGAGTTCACGCTCCCGATCGTCTCGCGGGCCTGGAACCGCGTGTCGGAGGAGTTCCAGCAGCGCGACGTGGAGTTCAAGGTCGCGCACGTCCGCACCAAGGACCTGTGGTCACGCCTGGAGACCCGGCAGGTCGACCTCATCTGCGGCAGCATCGTCAGCACCCCCGAGGGTGACCTTCGCCTCAAGGAGTACGAGGTCATCGAGTACGCACGGGGTCAGGCCCTCCTGCTCACGAACCTGCCGGTGTCCGAGCTCCCCGACACCCCGGTCGAGACCAGCCGCCTCGCCGGCGTCCCGCTCGTGCTGCCGCCCGCCGGGCTCGTCGCCGATCTGCTCGCCACCTGGTACGGGCCGAGCTTCCGGGAGCGCCTCACCGTGGTCGCCGACATCGACGACCTGCACTACGGCCTGTCCCTGCTGCGCTCCGGCTTCGTCCGCGGCTGCATGATCGTCACCGGCTCCATCGGCCGCGGCATGGCCGCCCAGGACGACCCGGACGCCGTCCCGCTCCGCGCCATCGCCCTGCGCGACGACCTGGAACCCAAGGCCGAGCTCATGACCGGTGCCTTCGTCCGCCGGGCCGACCTCGAACGCTACGACGCGGGCCATCCCCTCAACCGCCTGTGGGCAGCCGTCCGAGAGGACGTCCGGACCTACACCCCCGTCGCCTGAGCCCCACTCATCGCCCCTGGCCTTCGGGCCGACGAGCCGGCGCGATGGGCTTGCCCGCTGCGTGGCGGCGACCGGAGCCGGGAGGCCCGTGGCGTGCGTCCGGACGCGCGGGAGCGCTCCCGGACGGTGCCGTTCTAAGTGATCTGGTTGTCGACCACGTCGAGGCTGGGGCGGGCGCCCAGGTGCTGCATGGCGCGGGCGGCCAGGCGGCATCCGGCGGTGAGGGCGTCGGCGGGCTGCTTGCCGTCCAGCCAGGACGGGAGGAGGCCCGCGACGAAAGCGTCACCGGCGCCGGTGCCGTCCGCGATCTTCTCGACCGGTTCGGCGGCGACGGTGATGGGCTCGGGGCGGCCGTTGGTGTACCAGAGTGCGCCGTCCTCGCCGGTCTTGATCACGACCTGGGGATACCAGGCGGTGAGGACCTTCGCGGCCTGCTCGGGCGAGTCGCGGCCGGTGAGGATCTCGGACTCCTTGGCGTTGACCACCAGGAGGCGGGCGCCCTGCGTCCACTCCAGGAAGGGCTCGGCGCCCATCCGCTTGAGGGGGGAGGAGGAGCCGCCGTCCACGGACACGGACATCTGCGCTTTGCGGGCGAGGTCCAGGGTGTGGATGGCGGCTTTCCGGGAGCCCTCGTTGATCAGGGAGTAGCCGGACAGGTGCAGGTGGGTCCCCTGCGAGAACAGGTCCCTGCAGCGCTCGATGTCCTCGGGGAGCAGGGCGGCGTTGGCTCCGGGGTCGGAGAGCATCGTCCGGTCGCCTTTGTGGGTGACCATCACCACACAGGTGCCGGTGGGACGATCTCCGTCCATGACGAGGCGGGCGTCGACGCCGTACCCCATCAGTTCCATGTCCCGGTTGCGGCCCAGGATGTCGGAGCCGCGGCGGCCGACGAAGGCGACGTCGATCCCCTCCACGGCAAGCCAGGCGGCCACGTTGGCGCCCGAACCGCCCCCGTGGGTCGTCACGGCGGCCGGCGTGTCGCTCCCCTTTGCCAAGGGGTAGGCGGCACGCGCCACGGTGTCTGTCATCAGATCGCCGACCACGACCACGCGCGTCATGGAGTCATCACCTCGATCAACACGGCCCGCGCGAGCGGCAATTCAGGGCGTGTGGTCGACCGTAACAGCTCTTGGGCCCCGAGTAGGTCTCGAACGCGCAGCGAAAGCCAGGAAGCATCGTTTTTCCGTGGCGCGGACACCGGGCGTCCGTGCCTTACCCTCAGGTACGTGACCGACGGTTATCCGGATCATTGGGAGGCCGACGTCGTCCTCAGCGACGGCGGGACGGCCCATCTGCGTCCCATCCGGCCCGGAGACGGCGACCTGCTGCGCGACTTCCACGCGCGGCTGTCCCCGGAGTCGATCTACTACAGGTTCTTCTCGCCGCGCCCGCACCTGTCGGACCGTGACGTCGAACACTTCACGACCGTCGACCACGACCGGCGCGCCGCGCTGATCGCCACGATCGGCGAGGTCATGGTGGCGGTCGTCCGCTACGACCTGCTGAGCGACCGGCCGGAGACGGCGGAGGTCGCGTTCCTCGTGGAGGACGCGCACCAGGGGCGGGGCCTCGGGCCGGTGCTGCTGGAGCACATCGCGGCGGCGGCCAGGGAGCGGGGTGTGCGCCGGTTCGTGGCGAGCGTGCTGCCCGACAACCGGCGGATGACGCGGGTGTTCCGGGAGGCGGGCTACCGGGCGGAGCAGCGGTTCGAGGAGGGCGTGATCGAGCTCGTCCTGGACCTGGAGCCGACCGACACGTCGATGGAGGTCATGTCGGCCCGCGAGCACCGGGCCGAGTCGCGGTCGATCCAGCGGCTCCTCTTCCCGCGTTCGGTGGCGGTGATCGGGGCGAGCCGTGCCGAGCACAGCGTCGGGCAGACCGTGCTGCGCAACCTGCTGGCCGGGGACTTCAGCGGGCCCGTGGATCCGGTGCATCAGACGGCCGTGGCCGTGGCGGGGGTGCGGGCCTACGCGTCGGTCCTGGACATTCCCGACGATGTGGATCTCGCCGTCGTCGCCGTCAGGGCGGACGCCGTCCACGAGGTCGTGGAGCAGTGCGCGAGCAAGGGCGTGCGGGGCCTGATCGTCGTGTCTTCCGGTTTCGGCGAGATCGGCGACGAGGGGCGCGCCAGGCAGGAGGAACTGGTGCGGCTCGCGCGGGCCTATGGCATGCGCGTCGTCGGGCCGAACTGCCTCGGCATCGCCAACACCGACACCGATGTGCGGCTGAACGCGACCCTGGCGCCGACCATGCCGGGACGGGGGCCTGTGGGGTTCTTCTCCCAGTCCGGCGCGCTCGGCATCGCCATCCTGCAGCGGACGGCCGAGCGCGGCCTCGGCCTGTCCACGTTCGTCTCCGCCGGCAACCGGGCGGACGTGTCGGGCAACGACCTCATGCAGTACTGGGAGGAGGATCCGGCGACCAAGGCCGTCCTGCTCTACCTGGAATCGCTGGGCAACCCCCGCAAGTTCGCGCGGCTGGCGCGCAGGCTGGGCCGCCGCAAGCCGATCGTGGCGGTCAAGAGCGGCCGCAGTACGCAGGGCGTCCCGATCGGGCACGCGGCGCGCGCGCTGACCCTGCCCGACCACGCGGTCAGCGCGCTGTTCGAGCAGGCGGGCGTGATCCGGGTCGAGGACCTGTCGGAACTGTTCGACGTGGCGCAGGTGCTGGCCTACCAGCCGCTGCCGTCCGGCGACCGCGTCGCGGTCATCGACAACTCCAACTCGCTGGGCCTGCTGGCGCAGGACGAGGCGGTGGCGCACGGCCTGGACGTCCGGCCCCGCATCGACCTCGGCCCCCGCGCGGACGCCGACGACTACGAGGCGGCACTCGCCTCCGCGCTCGACGACGACACCGTCGACGCCGTGGTGGCGGTGTTCACGCCCCCCACGATCGGCGGCTACGACGTGCGCGTCCCGGAGCGGATCCTCCGGCTCGCCGCGGAGGGCAGGAAGCCGATCGTGGCGACCTACCTGGGCACCGAGGGCATGCCCGCCGAACTTCGCGTCACCGGGCCGGACGGGATGCCCGCGGAGGGGTCGGTGCCGTCCTACCCCTCGCCGGAGGACGCGGTCCGGGCGCTGGCGTACGTGATCCGGTACGCGCAGTGGCGGCAGCGTCCCGCGGGGCACACGCCGGAACTCGACGGCGTGGACCGCGACCGCGCGCGGGAACTGGTCGCCGAATGGCTCGACGCGGGGGAGGAGGCCGGCTCGGGTGGCGCCCGGGGCGCCGGCGGCCCGGTGGAGCTCGCTCCGAAGCAGGTGGCCGAGCTTCTCTCCTGCTACGGAATAGAGATCGTCGGCGGCGGAGACGGCGACGAGCACGGCGTCCCGACCCGCATCGTGATCAGGGAGGACCCCTCGTTCGGCGCCCTGGTCTCGTTCGGCATCGCCCATGAGACCGCCGCCCTGCTGGACGACCGCGCCTACCGGCTGTCGCCGCTCGCGGACGTGGACGCCGCGGAGATGATCCGCGCGGTCCGGACGGCGCCGCTGCTGCTCGGCCACCGCGGAGCCGAACCGGTGAACCTGAAGGCCCTGGAAGAGCTGCTGCTGCGGGCGTCCCGCCTCGGCTACGACCTTCCCGAGGTCGCGCGCCTGGAGCTCAACCCGGTGATGGCGGACGCCTCGGGCGTCGCCGTGCGCCGGGTCACCCTGACCTTGGAGCGTCCGCTGGGGCCCCGTCCCGAACTGGGCCCCCGCCGCCTGTAGTGACGCCGCCCGGCGGGAAGGCCGCCCGGCGCGGGAGGCCGCCCGGGACGCCTGCCGCCGGAGGCCCGTCAGCTGGGCGGGCCGGGCG
>NZ_SMKK01000458.1 GCF_004348425.1 Actinomadura sp. 7K507 | reverse complement strand
GTGACAGCGGCCGTGACAAGCTCCCCGTAGGCGGCCAGATACCGCCTCACTGATGGCCAGGAAGTTCCCCGTGGACGGCCAGATATCTCCCCGCTTGATCGTGATCGTTCCCGGTCGGCGAGAGTCGGGCGGGTGAAGAACAGCAGGGAGATCATGGAGATCCTTGAGGCGTACGACCTCACGGGCAGTTACCGTGCCGCGGCCGAGCTGGCCGGGTGCGACCACCACACGGTGGCCCGGTATGTGAAGATGCGCGCGGCCGGGCAGGCGCCCGAGCAGCGGCGGCACCGGGAGCGGGCGGTCGACGCCTATCTGCCCAAGATCGAGGAGCTGGTGGTCCGGTCGCGGGGGAGGATCCGCGCCGATGTGGTCCATAAGCGGATCGTCGCGATGGGCTTCGCCGGTGGGGAGCGCACCACCCGCCGCACGGTGGCCGAGGCCAAGGCGCAGTACCGGCTCGGCCGGCACCGTGTTTACCGGCCATGGACGGTCGAGCCGGGGCTGTGGCTGCAGTGGGACTGGGGGTGGGGTCCGCTGATCGGCGGGCGGCAGACGGTGTTGTGGTGTGCGTGGCTGGCCTGGTCGCGGTTCCGGGTGGTGATCCCGGTCTGGGACAAGACGCTGCCGACCGTGACCGC
Organism: Actinomadura sp. 7K507; assembly: GCF_004348425.1. GTDB lineage: Bacteria > Actinomycetota > Actinomycetes > Streptosporangiales > Streptosporangiaceae > Spirillospora. The sequence goes on along the minus strand of NZ_SMKK01000458.1, from coordinate 2,180 downwards.
GTGCCTGGACGCGACGCTGCGCAGGGTCGGCGGGGTGCCGGCCTATGCGCTGACCGACAACGAGAAGACCGTCACCACCGGCCATGTCGCCGGGATCGCGGTCCGCAACGCCGAGATCGTCGAGGTCGCCAAGCACTACGGCATGACGATCCGGACCTGTGTCCCGGCCGATCCCGAGTCCAAGGGCGGCTCGGAGGCGACGGTGCGGATCGCCAAGGCCGACCTGGTCCCGACCGAGGTGAACCTGCTGGCCGAGTATCGGACGTTCTCGCAGCTGGAGGCGGCCTGCCGGGCGTTCTGCGACGAGGTCAACGACCGTGTCCACCGCGAGACCCGCCGCAAGCCGGTCGAGCTGCTGGCCCAGGAGCGCCAGCGGCTGCACCCGCTGCCCAGGGCGCCGTTCACCGCGGCGTTCGGCACCACCCGGCGGGTGAACTGGGACTGCACCATCTCGGTCGAGGGGGTGCGCTACTCAGTGCCGCACCGCCTGGTCGACACCCGGGTCTGGGCCCGCTTCCACGGCGACGAGCTGATCGTCACGGCCGTCGCCGGCGACGCCACCGCGGCCGAGGTCGCTCGCCACCGCCGCGGCACCGCGGGGACACCGGTGATCGACACCGCGCACTATCCGCCCCGCGATGACAAGGACGCCGACCGGAGACCGAAGGCCACCAACGCCGCCGAGGCCGCGTTCTTGATGCTGGGCCCCGGAGCGGCGTCCTGGCTGGTGGAGGCTGCCGCCGCGGGCACCCGCCGGATCGGCGCCAAGATGGCCGAGGCCGTCGCGCTGGCCAAGCTGCACTCGCCCGCAGCCGTCGACCGCGCCCTGGGCACCGCCGCGATCACCGGCCGGTTCACCGACAAGGACCTGCTGTCGATCCTGGACTACCAGGCCCGCCAGGGCGAGGCCGAACCGAACCGCGCCGGCGAGGACCACAGCCTGCAGCCCGGCACCTCCGCCTGGGCCGCCTTCGGCACCGTCCCCCGCCCGGCCCCCGACACCGACAGCGATGCCCTCGACAGCGACGGCCCGGGCGGGCGGGCGTGAGCCCCGGCCCGGACTGGACGCCGCTCAACATGCGCAGATGGGTCGCCCAGGACCTGCACCGCACCCTGACCGAGGCCATCGACCACCTGGGGACCCCGCCCCCAGGCACCGGCCACCTGCCCGGCGGCCTGCTGGACGACCTGCGCTATCACGCTGGACTCCTGCGATGCCGCCTGGCCGAACCGGCCGCCGGCGACGGCACCACCACAGACAAGGACCCGATCCGATGACCGCACCGCTGCGCACCGTCCCCGGCTCGGCCGGGGACCCCCTGGCCGAGGCGATCGAACTCACCCGCCGGCTCAAGCTGCCCCACATCCGCCGCGCCCTGCCCGACCTGGTGCCCACCGCCAAGGCCCAACGCTGGGACCCCGCCGAGGTCGTCCGCGTCCTGCTCGCCGAAGAGGCCGCCGGACGCGACCGCGCCAACCTGGCCACCCGCCGCAAACGCGCCGCCTTCCCCGCCGGCAAGACCTTCGGCGACTGGGACGAGACCGCCTCGCCCATCCCGCGCCCGACCCAGGACGCCCTCAAGAGCCTCGAATGGGTCACCCGCCGCGAGAACCTGTGCATCTGCGGCCCGTCGGGCACCGGCAAGTCCCACTTCTGCGAGGCTCTCGGCCAAGCCGCCGTCGAAGCCGGGCTGAGCGTCGCCTGGTTCACCATCGAAGACCTCGGCGTCCTGGTCCGGCGCCACCGCGTCGACGACTCCATCGCCCGCGCCCTGGCCCGCCTGATCCGCTCCGACCTGGTCATCATCGACGACATCGGCCTGCTGCCCGTCTCACCCGACGCCGCCGAGGGGTTCTACCGCCTGGTCGACGCCGCCTACGAGCGACGCTCGCTGGCCGTCTCCAGCAACCTGCACCCCTCCGGCTTCGACGAGATCATGCCCAAGACCCTGGCCACCGCCACGGTCGACCGGCTCCTGCACCACGCCCATGTCGTGGTCACCCAGGGCGACAGCTTCCGCCTCGCCCAAGCCACCTCCGGGCAGGGGGTGAAGCCCTTCACCTAACCCTGACCAGCACCAACGGCGGGGAACTATCTGGCCGCCGTTGGGGAACACACCACGGCCGCCAGCGGGGAGATCTCAAGGCCGCCCACGGGGAGTTCAGAACGGCCGTTGACA
>NZ_SMKK01000457.1 GCF_004348425.1 Actinomadura sp. 7K507 | reverse complement strand
TGTCAATGGCCGTTCGGAACTCCCCGTAGGCGGCCTTGAGATCTCCCCGTAGGCGGCCATGGTGTGTTCCCCAACGGCGGCCAGATAGTTCCCCGCCGTTGGTGCTGGTCAGGGTCAGGAGAAGGGCTTCACCCCCTGCCCGGAGGTCGCTTGGGCGAGACGGAAGCTGTCACCCTGGGTGACCACGACATGGGCGTGGTGAAGGAGCCGGTCGACCGTGGCGGTGGCCAGGGTCTTGGGCATGATCTCGTCGAAGCCGGAGGGGTGCAGGTTGCTGGAGACGGCCAGCGAGCGTCTCTCGTAGGCGGCGTCGACCAGGCGGTAGAAACCCTCGGCGGCGTCGGGTGAGACGGGCAGCAGGCCGATGTCGTCGATGATGACCAGGTCGGAGCGGATCAGGCGGGTCAGCGCGCGTGCGATGGAGTCGTCGACGCGGTGGCGCCGGACCAGGACGCCGAGGTCTTCGATGGTGAACCAGGCGACGCTCAGCCCGGCTTCGACGGCGGCCTGGCCGAGAGCCTCGCAGAAGTGGGATTTGCCGGTGCCCGATGGGCCGCAGATGCACAGGTTCTCGCGGCGCCCGATCCATTCGAGGCTTTTGAGGGCGTCCTGGGTCGGATGCGGGATGGGCGAGGCGGTCTCGTCCCAGTCGCCGAAGGTCTTGCCGGCGGGGAACCCGGCCCGTTTGCGGCGGGTGGCCAGGTTGGCTCGGTCGCGTCCGGCGGCCTCTTCGGCGAGCAGGACCCGGACGACCTCGGCGGGGTCCCAGCGCTGAGCCTTGGCGGTGGGCATCAGGTCGGGAAGGGCGCGGCGGATGTGGGGCAACTTGAGCCGGCGGGTGAGTTCGATCGCCTCGGCCAGGGGGTCCCCGGCCGAGCCGGGGACGGTGCGCAGCGGTGCGGTCATCGGATCGGGTCCTTGTCTGTCATGGTGCCGTTGCCGGCGGCCGATTCGGCCAGACGGCATCGCAGGAGTCCGGCGTGATAGCGCAGGTCGTCCAGCACAGTGCCGGTGAGGTGGCCGGTGGTTCCTGCGTGCCGGGCCTCCAGGTGGTCGATGGCCGTGGTCAGGGTGCGGTGCAGGTCCCGGGCGACCCACCTGCGCATGCTGAGCGGTGCCCAGTCCGGGGCGGGGCCGGGCCTCACGCCCGCCCGCCCGGGCCGTCGGTGTCGAGGGCATCGGTGTCGGGGCCGTCGGTGTCGGGAGCAGGGCGGGGAATGGTGCCGAAGGCGGCCCAGGCGGAGGTGCCGGGCTGCAGGCTGTGGTCCTCGCCGGGCCGGGTCGGTTCGGCATCGCCCTGGCGGGCCTGGTAGTCCAGGATCGACAGCAGATCCTTGCCGGTGAACCGGCCGGTGATCGCGGCGGTGCCCAGGGCGCGGTCGACGGCAGCGGGCGAGTGCAGCTTGGACAGTGCGACGGACTCGGCCATCTGGTGGCCGATCCGGCGGGTGCCCGCGGCGGCGGCCTCCACCAGCCACGACGCCGCTCCGGGGCCCAGCATCAAGAACGCGGCCTCGGCGGCGTTGGTGGCCTTCGGAGTGCGGTCGGCGTCTTTGTCGTCGCGGGGCGGATAGTGCGCGGTGTCGATGACCGGTGTCCCCGCGGTGCCGCGGCGGTGGCGTGCGACCTCGGCAGCGGCGCCGTCGCCGGCCACCGCGGTGACGATCAACTCGTCGCCGTGGAAGCGGGCCCAGACGCGGGTGTCGACCAGGCGGTGCGGGACCGAGTAGCGCACCCCCTCGACCGAGATGGTGCAGTCCCAGTTCACCCGGCGGGTGGTGCCGAACGCCGCGGTGAACGGCGCCCGCGGCAGCGGGTGCAGCCGCTGGCGTTCCTGGGCCAGCAGCTCGGTCGGCTTGCGGCGGGTCTCGCGGTGGACACGGTCGTTGACCTCGTCGCAGAACGCCCGGCAAGCGCTCTCCAACTGCGAGAACGTCCGGTACTCGGCCAGCAGGTTCACCTCGGTGGGCACCAGGTCGGCCTTGGCGATCCGCACCGTCGCCTCCGAGCCGCCCTTGGACTCGGGATCGGCCGGGACACAGGTGCGGATGGTCATGCCGTAGTGCTTGGCGACCTCGACGATCTCGGCGTTGCGGACCGCGATCCCCGCGACATGGCCGGTGGTGACGGTCTTCTCGTTGTCGGTCAGCGCATAGGCCGGGACCCCGCCGATCCGCCGCAGCGTCGCGTCCAGGCACGCGGTCACGGTCGGCAGCGTCTTGTCCCAGACCGGGATCACCACCCGAAACCGCGACCACGCCAGCCACGCGCACCACAAGATGGTCTGCCGCCCGCCGATCAGCGGGCCCCAGCCCCAGTCCCACTGCAGCCACAGCCCCGGCTCGACCGTCCACGGCCGGTAGACACGGTGGCGGCCGAGCCGATACTGGGCCTTGGCCTCGGCCACCGTGCGGCGGGTGGTGCGCTCCCCGCCGGCGAAGCCCATCGCGACGATCCGCTTATGGACCACATCGGCGCGGATCCTCCCGCGGGAGCGGACCACCAGCTCCTCGATCTTGGGCAGGTAGGCGTCGATCGCCCGCTCCCGGTGCCGCCGCTGCTCGGGCGCCTGCCCCGCCGCGCGCATCTTCACATACCGGGCCACCGTGTGGTGGTCGCAACCGGCCAACTCGGCCGCGGCACGATAACTGCCCGTGAGGTCGTACGCCTCAAGGATCTCCATGATCTCCCTGCTGTTCTTCACCCGCCGACTCTCGCCGACCGGGAACGATCACGATCAAGCGGGGAGATATCTGGCCGTCCCTGGGGAACTTCCTGGCCATCAGTGGGGCGGTGTCTGGCCGCCTACGGGGAGCTTGTCACGGCCGCCGTCAG
>NZ_SMKK01000456.1 GCF_004348425.1 Actinomadura sp. 7K507 | reverse complement strand
GGCCGGGGGTGCCGGTCGTGGGAGCGGCGGCGCCGTTGGGGAAGGTCCGCGCACCGATCGAACGGTGCCGGGGTAGGCGCCGCCGCCCTGCATACGAGATCATCGCTCACTCTTCGTCAAGAGTCACCCTTATCTGGGGATTCTCTGTCAGGAATCACCCGGCTTGGCCTTCGTGGTCTTCCTCCCGGCGGGCTTGCCGGGGGCGGCCTCCGGGGACGCGGGCGCGGCGGCGTCCGGGGCGGCGACGGGCTCGGCCTCCTTGTCGACCTTCGGGCCGATGCCCAGCTTCTCCTTGATCTTCTTCTCGATGCCGTCCGCCATGTCGGGGTTGGCCTTGAGGAAGTTGCGGGCGTTCTCCTTGCCCTGGCCGAGCTGGTCGCCGTCGTAGGTGTACCAGGCCCCGGACTTGCGGACGAAGCCGTGCTCCACGCCGAGGTCGATCAGGCCGCCCTCGCGGCTGATGCCCTGGCCGTAGAGGAGGTCGAAGTCGGCGACGCGGAACGGCGGGGCCATCTTGTTCTTGACGATCTTGACGCGGACGCGGTTGCCGACGGCCTCGGTGCCGTCCTTGAGGGTCTCGATGCGGCGGACGTCCAGCCGGACGGAGGCGTAGAACTTCAGCGCCTTCCCGCCGGTGGTGGTCTCCGGCGAACCGAACATCACACCGACCTTCTCGCGGAGTTGGTTGATGAAGATGACGGTGGTCTTGGTCTGGTTGATGGCGCCGGTGAGCTTGCGCAGCGCCTGCGACATGAGGCGGGCCTGGAGGCCGACGTGGCTGTCGCCCATCTCGCCCTCGATCTCGGCGCGCGGGACGAGCGCGGCGACGGAGTCGATGACGATGATGTCGATCGCGCCGGAGCGGATCAGCATGTCGGTGATCTCCAGGGCCTGCTCGCCGGTGTCGGGCTGGGAGACCAGCAGGCCGTCGATGTCGACGCCGAGCTTGCTGGCGTACTCGGGGTCGAGGGCGTGCTCGGCGTCGACGAACGCGGCGATGCCGCCCTGCTTCTGGACGCTGGCCACCGAGTGCAGCGCGATGGACGTCTTGCCGGAGCCTTCGGGGCCGTACACCTCGACCACGCGGCCGCGTGGCAGGCCGCCGATGCCGAGCCCGATGTCGAGGGAGATCGCGCCGGTGGGGATCACCTCGACCGGCGCCCGCGCCTCCTCCCCCATCCGCATGACCGAGCCCTTGCCGAACTGGCGCTCGATCTGGGCGAGTGCGGTCTCGAGAGCCTTCTCCCGGTCGTTCGCTGCCATGTGAGATGTCCTTCTGGTCGTGACTGTCGGCTCTCGGCCGCTGCCTGCGATGTCGAGGGCGACGTTACGGCGGGCCTCCGACACTTCGCGAGACCCGGGCGCGATTGTGGACGACGCCGCGCTACCGGGCCAGCTTACCGAACATAAGTTCGATCATCGTCCGGTTCGCCGATTCGGGCGGGAATCTCCGTGCGTTCCATGGTCCCGACCCCGTACGCTGGCGCCGTCCACGGAGGGTTCCAATCATGACGCTGACCGTTCTCTTCTGCGTCGATCCGCTCCACCCTCGGCGCGTTGACCCGCACTTCTCCCGCGAGGCCGCGGCCGTGCGAGACCACTACGGCGAGATCGCCCTGATCGACCATGACGCGTTGCAGCGCGGCGACGTGGACGACGCGGTCCGGGCCGTGCCCCCCGACCTGGGCCCCGTCTGGTATCGCGGCTGGATGCTCACGGGGGACGAGTACGCCGCGATCTCCGCCGCCATGAAACAGCGCGGGACGGTGCTGCTCACGCACCCGGACGACTACCGGCGCGCACACGAGCTGCCAGGCTGGCACGACACGTTCGCCGGGCTGACCCCGCACAGCGTGTGGCGGCCCCTCGGCGCGGGCCAGGATCCCGGCGACCTCAGCGATCTGGCGGAGCTCGTCCGGCCGCTGCGCAGCGGGCCTGGCGTGGTGAAGGACTACGTGAAGTCGTGCAAGCACGAGTGGGAGGAGGCGTGCTTCGTCCCCGACGTGAAGAACCTCGGGCAGCTCCATGACGTCGCCTCGAAGATGGTCGCGCTGCGGGACGACCATCTGGCGGGCGGTCTCGTCGTGCGCGAGTTCGAGCAGTACGACGGCGATGGCGAGGCGCGCGTGTGGTGGGTGGACGGCGAGCCCGCGCTGGTGGGTCCGCACCCGGACAGCCCCGGCGTGGAACCCGATCCCGACCTCGACACGGTCGCTCCGGCCGTGCGTTCCCTGGGCTGCCGGTTCATCACGACCGACCTGGCGCGGCGCACGGACGGCACGTGGCGTGTCGTCGAGGTCGGCGACGGCCAGGTCAGCGACCTTCCGTCGTCGGTGGACGCGATGGACCTCTACGCGCATCTGCCCGTTCCGGACTGACGACGGGCCGCCCTTCGCGAACCAGGACAACGTTCTCCGCGTCTCACCATCCAACCCCGTCGCATTGGTAGGTGCCCGCCGTCGCGCGGAAGGACGTGTTCCCTTTGCCCCCACAGGAACCCACTCGCCGGCTCAGCTCCCGCACCGTGAAGGTGGGGATGGTGAGCGCGCTGTCATTGACACTCGTCGCCTGCGGATCCGGCTCGACCACCGCGAGATGCGTCGACCGGAGCTCTCCGTCCACGGGGAAGAGCGGCTACAGAGTCGTCCCCGACAGCAGGTGCGACACCGACGACATCGACGGTTCCTCCGCGCCGTACGGCCGGTACTTCTGGTACTACGGCGGCAGGACCAGCTCGGGCTTCGTCTCCGGCGGCAGCCGGGTCCGACCCGAAGGAAAGATCAAGTCCACCGGCGGGCGGGCGCTGAGCCGGGGCGGGTTAGGCGGCGGCGGTCGGGGCGGGGGC
>NZ_SMKK01000455.1 GCF_004348425.1 Actinomadura sp. 7K507 | reverse complement strand
GGGGGTGGTGGGGCTGACCCTGCGGGCAGCGGACGGGTGTGCGTTGCCGTCCTGGCGGCCGGGGGCGCATGTTGATGTGGTGCTCGGTGAGGGGCTGGTTCGGCAGTACTCGCTGTGCGGTGATCCGGGCGACTCGTGGACGTGGCGAGTGGGGGTCCGGAGGGAAGGGCCCGGTTCGGCGGTCGTCCATGAGCGGGTGCGTCCTGGCGACACGCTGGTGACGCGTGGGCCTCGTAACAACTTCGCTTTGGAGGACGCGCCCCGCTACCTGTTCCTCGCCGGCGGGATCGGCATCACGCCGATCCTTCCGATGGTGGCGGCCGCCGATGCCGCGGGGGCGGACTGGCGGCTCCTGTACGGCGGGCGCCGGCGCTCCGCCATGGCCTTCCTAGGCGAGCTGTCGGGCTATGGGGACCGGGTCGATGTCCGTCCCCAGGACGAGTGCGGCTTGCTCGACCTGGATGCTGCTCTGGCGGCGGTCGCGCCCGGCACGTTGGTCTATTGCTGCGGGCCGGAGGCGATGCTCGCAGCGGCTGAGGAACGCTGCGCTGCGCTGGGCGCCGGCTCGCTTCGCACCGAGCGGTTCACCCCGAAAGCCGCGACAGGCCCGGACGAGTCCTTCGAGGTCGAGCTCGCGGTGAGCGGCAGGAGCCTGAACGTCGAGTCTGGCCGCTCGATTCTGGAGACCGTGGAGAAGGCGGGCGTCGAGGTCCTGTCGTCCTGCCGCGAGGGGACGTGCGGGACGTGCGAGACGCCCGTCCTCGAAGGCGAGCCCGACCATCGTGACTCGGTCCTGACCGAGGAGGAGCGCGCGGACGGCGGCTTCATGATGATCTGCGTCTCGCGCGCTCGCGGTTCGCGGCTCGTCCTCGAACTGTAGGCGCGGGCTAGGAGGCCAGGGCGCGGCGGAGGGCGTCCAGGCGGTCGGCGTGCATGCGCTTGGTCACCGCCGCCTCCGTGATCAGAGTGGAGCCGTGGAAGGTGCCCGGGTAGTGGTGCATCTCGGTCGGGACACCCGCCTGGATCAGGCGCTGCGCGTAGCGGATGCCCTCGTCGCGCAGCGGATCGAACTCGCATGTCGTGACATAGGCGGGCGGAAGTCCGGACAGGTCCTCGGCGCGGGCGGGCGCCGCGTACGGTGACACGCCGTCGGTGCCGCGGACACCTTCGCCGAGGTAGTAGTCCCAGCTCAGTTCGGCGTTGGGCCGGTGCCAGATCGGCGTGTCGGTGTAGGTGCGCATCGAGGGGGTGTCGAGGCGGTCGTCCAGTTCGGGGATGCCGAGCAGCTGGAAGCAGAGTGCGGGGCCGCCGCGGTCGCGGGCCATCAGCGCGACGGCCGCGGACAGGCCGCCGCCCGCGCTGTCGCCGCCCACCGCGAGCCGGCCGGGGTCGATCCCGAGTTCGGTGCTGTGGGCCGCCGTCCAGATCAGCGCGGCGTAGCAGTCCTCCAGGCCGGCCGGGAAGGGGTGCTCCGGGGCGAGCCGGTAGCCGACGGACACGACGACGGCGCCGACCTCGGCGGCGATGCGTGTCGCGTCGTCTTGCGAGGTGTCGATGCTGCCGAGGACGAACCCGCCTGCGTGGATGAAAACCATCCCTGGAAGAGCGCCGTCCCGGTCCGCGGGCGCGAAGACACGCACCGGGACGTCGGGCGCGTCCTGCGGCCCCGAGACGGCGATGTCGCGGATCTCGACCGGCACGGGCGGCACGTACTGCGGCTTCCCGAACATCTCCGCCTCGCCCTGGCGGACCTGCTCGAAGTCGATGAGCGTGATGTGCGGCAGCATCGAGATCCACGGGACGAGTTCCGGATCGAAGGCGTATGTCACCTCGGGGCCCCTCTCTGTTGGGCACCAGTCTCGGCTCGGTCGCGCCATTTGCCCAGCCGCCCGGTGCCGCGAAACGGCCCGGCCCCGACGCGTTCGTCGCCTCCTCCGCCGCCGAGCCGGCGCGCTCGGCTGCGGGACACGCTGACCACCAGGGGCGATCCGCAGGTCCGGGCCGTCGCGCCCGGCTAGGCTGGCCGCACATTTCGCCAAGTGAAGGGCATGGCGCATGAACCGCAGCGAACTGGTCAGGGCGGTGGCGGACCGCGCGGGAAGCGACGAGGCGGTGGCCCGCCGGCACGTGGACGCGGTGGTCGAGACCGTGATGGAACGGGTGTCCGCCGGGGAGCGCGTCATCGTCACCGGATTCGGGACGTTCGACCGGCTGTCCCGCCCGGCTCGCAGTGCCCGCAACCCGCGTACGGGCGTCCCGGTCACGGTGCCCGCCGCGCAGGTCCCGCGTTTCCGGTCCGGCCAGACGTTCCGGAACCGCCTCGCCGGGAGCGACTCCGCGGCCGCCGGAGAGCGGGCCGCCGCGCCGGACGCGCCGGTCGGCGCCGTGGCCGAGCCGCCGAGCTCGGAGGAGCAGCCCAAGGCCGCCAGGAACGGCAAGAGCGTCCAGGACGGTGGAAAGAACGGAAAGAAGGCTAAAAAGGTGAAGCCGGGGGCGGACTCGAAGAAGGCCTCGAAGAAGGCCAAGGCGATCAAGGTGGACGCCTCCCCGTCCGCGAAGAGCGCCAAGAGCCCGAAGAACGCAGACAACGCGAAGATCGCAGGCAAGGCGAAGGCCACGAAGGCCACGAAGGCCACGACGGGCGCGGACACTGCGAAGGCCGTGAAGGGTGCGGGCGGTGCGAAGGCCGCGAAGATCGTGGACCAGGTGAAGATCGCGGGGAGTTCGAACGGCGCGAAGGGCGCGGATGTTGCGGACGGTGTGAAGGGTGCGGACGGCGTGAAGGACGCGAAGATCGCAGGTAAGGGCGCGGGCGGCGTGAAGGGGGCGAAGATCGCAGGTAAGGGTGCGGGCGGGGTGAAGGG
>NZ_SMKK01000454.1 GCF_004348425.1 Actinomadura sp. 7K507 | reverse complement strand
CCGCAGCCCCCCGCACCGCAGCCGCCCGTGCAGGAGGCGCCCGCGCAGGAGGCGCCCATACAGCAGCCGCCCGTGCCGCAGCCGCCCGTGCAGGGGGCACCCGCGCAGCCGCCGCCCATGCAGCAGCCGTCCCCACAGGAGCCGCCCGTCCAGGAGCCGCCCGTGCAGGGGGCGGATGTTCCGGGGGCGGCTCAGCAGGGCGAGGCCTTCGTGCACTCCGAGTTCGACTGGGAGGCGGCGGTCAACCCCGTGCTCGGCGGGGTGGCTTCCGGTGGCGAGGCTGGGCAGGACGGGCCCGAGGCGGCGGGTGCCTCGTCCGGTGTGCCCGCACCTCCGGTGTCCGCGCATCCCGAGGCGCCCGGACAGGTGGGCGGCGGGCACCAGGTCCCGGCGGACGACCTCGTCCGCAAGAACCAGCACGGCGACCCCCTCGCCCGCCGCATGGGACGCGGCGTCCGCGGCGCGATGGGCGGCGGGGCGCGGGAGGCCAGGGAGAAGGCCGCGTTCGCCGACCTGATGCAGCGGTCGGTGCCGAGTTCCCGGCAGATCGCGGTCGCCAGCGTCCGCGGCGGCGCGGGCAAGACGACGATGGCGGCGATGCTGGCGACGGAGCTGGCCCTCAATCGCGCCGACCGGGTGCTGGCGGCGGACGCGGACGCCGAGCTGGGGTCGCTGCCGCTGCGCCTCGGCGTCAACCCCCAGCTGTCGCTGTTCGACCTGGCTGCGCACAACCCGAACACGTTCCAGGAGGCGGAGGGATTCCTGACGCGGACGCAGCACGGCCTGTACGTGCTGTCGTCCACGCGCGGCGGGCGCATCGCCGGGGAGTTCACGCTGGAGACGTTCCAGACCGCGCTCAGCTCGGTGAGCCGCTATGTCGCCGCGACGGTCGTCGACTGCGGCGCGGGGATTCTCACCGAGGTGAACCGCGGTGTCGTGACGAGTTCACACGGCCTCGTGCTCGTCACCCCGGGCACGGTCGACGGGGCTCTGAGCGCGCGTGGGGCGCTGGAGTGGTACGCGGCCAACGATCTGGGCGGCCTGCTGAGCCGCACCGTGATCGCGATGGTCGCGCATGCCCCCCAGGTGAACGCCGACCTGCAGCGGGCGCAGCAGATGCTCGCCGCCTGGGGACTGCCCGTCGTGTTCGTCCCCTACGACCGGCATCTGGCGACCGGCAGTTCGGTGGAGGTGGCCAAGGTCTCCGCCGCGGCCAGGACCGCCGTCACCCGCGTCGTGCACGAGGTGTTCTCGCGGTCGCTGGCCGCGGGCGGACCCCGCTGACCTGGACGGCGCCGGGCGGAGTCCGCGCCGTCCGCGCCGTCAGTCGTTCCACACGAGGGTGTTGGTGATCTCGGTGCCGATCTCGCCGGCGGTGGTGAAGACGGAGCCGGTGCGGCCGCCGGTGGCGGTGCCGGTCGCCCAGTACGACTGCGCGTAGATCACGTTGGAGCCCTGCGTCCAGGAGCGCGTCCAGTAGGCGGGGTCCGGCCGGGGCTGGCGGATGCCGCTCGAGTTCGACGGGGTGAGCAGCTTCGGCCAGCCCTTGCTGGAGGTGGCGCGGCTGACGCTGCGCGCCGCCGAGGGGCTGGAGAACTTCGCGATCGACACCGCCGTGATGATCCGCTTGGTCGAGCTGGCGTAGACGGCCGCGTGCATGTCCCCGATGCACGGGTACGACCGCAGCGTCGAGCGAAGCCGGGTGTTGGCGCGCAGGTTGCACGACTCGGTGCGGGTGCCGGCGCGGGTGAACGTGTTGCCCTTCGCCGTCCGGATGGTCGTGGACAGGACCGAGGTCGGGTCCGACCCCGTTCCGCCGCCACCGCCCAGGGACTGCGTGGGCCTGGGCTCGGAGGAGGCGCGCGGGGAGTAGGTGGGCGTGTAGGTGGGCGACGCCGACGTGTTGCCGGAATCGTCGTCGTCCGCCAGGACGACGAAGGCGCCGATGCCGACCAGGGCGAGGACCCCCACCACGCCGAAGATCAGCAGGGGGACGAGCGCTCCGCCGCCCCCGCGCCGGGGTGGTGGGTAGCCGGGGCCTCCGGGCATTGGCGGGCCGTGCGGCGGCGGGGGCGGCGGGAAGCCCGGCCCACCGGGCGGCTGGCCGGGCCATTGGGGGGAGTTCATGAGCGCTCCGTGCTGAAGTCATGCGGGGTGGCTGATGAGATCAGGCCAGCGTAGCGGCCAGAAGTTGGCGATATCACGCGGGATGGTACGTATGTCCCCCGGAGGGTCGCGTCCGGCGGGCGGGGGCGGCACGCGCGGATGTCTCGTAGGGTTTGCGATGGAGGAGGGAGGCAGGTGTCCGACGCAAGCCGGCGAAAGGTCGCCGCTTCCGGTGACGGCCCGCTCGGTCCGCCCGATGCCGGGGTGGCCCATGAGCACTGATCTGGTGGCGCTGGTGCGCCGCCGTCCGGACCTCTACGCCTTGGCCGACGGCCTGGTCGCCATGGGCGAGCCGCTGGAGCTGCGCGGCGGGGATCCGGAGCCGACCCTGGTGTACGACGCCGAGGGCCGGCTGCTCGTGTCGATCGAGGACGCGGTGCAGGTGACGGCGCAGAGCGAGATCCGGCGGCTGCTCGGTCCCGAGTTCGCCGGCAGGGTCACCGCCCCGGTGTGGTGGGTGGACATCCGTGCCGTGGCCGACCTGCCCGACGCGGAGCGGGTGGCGCGCAGGTACGCCGACTCCCTGGTGCACTGGGCCGGAGGGACCGTCTACCCGGACGGGATCAGCGAGGGTCCGGCGCGCAGCTGGAAGGCGTCCGATCAGGGAGGCGGACCGTCCGGCGCCGCCTCCGGACAGGACGGCGCCGCCTACCACGGCGGCGTCATCGGAGGCTGAGACCCGCCGTTCGCCCGGCCCCGGCC
>NZ_SMKK01000453.1 GCF_004348425.1 Actinomadura sp. 7K507 | reverse complement strand
GCCCCAGGAGGCGGGCTGGACGAGCCCGCCCCGAGACTCCCGCCCGCAGGCGCCCCATCCGCCCACCGGCCCGGAAGCCGGGGACGGCTGGGAGGCGATGGCGGTGCGGGAGCCGCTGGCCTACCTCGGCGAGGCCGGGCAGGAGATCGGCAGCTCGCTCGACCACCTGCAGGCCGCGCGGAAGCTCGCCGAGGTGCTGGTCCCGCGGCTCGCCGACTTCGCCGCCGTCGAACTGCTCGAACGCGTCGTCGCCGACTCGGCGCCGCCCGCCGACGACGTCGACGAGACCACGCAGATGCGCCGCGTCGCGGTCGTCCACAACGACGAGCCGGGGCGGTGGGACGACCTCGTCCCCGAAGGGGAGCCGCTGCTCCTGTCGTCCGGGACGCCGTTCGTCCAGGCCATGCGGACCGGGCGTCCCGTCCACATCCCGCACGTCGATCCCGAGCGCGCCGCCGAGATCGCCGCCTCGTTCGGCGGCCGTGACCTGCGTCCGCTGCTCGCCGGCCGGGAGCTGCTGATCGTCCCGCTGATCGCGCGGGGCCGGGTGCTCGGCACGTTCAAGATGCTCCGCAAGCCCGGCCGCCCGGGATTCGGCGAGCTCTGCTTCGCCATGGTCGAAGAGCTGGCCCGCCGCGCCGCGCTCTGCATCGACAACGGCCGGCTGTACCGGCGCGAGGTCCAGGTCGCCGAGGAACTGCAGCACAGCATGCTGCCCGACGACCCGCCGGACGTCGCGGGCGCGCGCGTCCGCTACCGCTACCGGCCCGCCGGGCAGGCGGCCAACGTCGGCGGCGACTGGTTCGACGCCATCCCGCTGCCCGGCTCCCGGCTCGGCATCGTCGTCGGCGACGTCATGGGCCACGGGCTCACCTCCGCGGCGATCATGGGGCAGATGCGCACGGCCGTGCGCACCCTCGCCGCCGAGGACATGCGGCCCGCGCGGCTCCTGCGCCAGCTCGACGGCCTCGCCCGCCGGCTCGGCGAGGACTACCTCGCGACCTGCATGTACGCGGTCTACGACCCGGTGGAGCGCCGGTGCACGCTGTCCAACGCCGGGCACGTCCCGCCCGTCCTGGTGTCGGCTTACGGCGAGAGCCGCGTCCTTTCCGTCCCGTCCGGCGTGCCCATCGGGGTCGGCGGCGAACCGTTCGAGACCGTCGAGGTGCCGGTCGAGGACGGGTCGCAGCTGTTCCTGTGCACGGACGGCCTGCTGGAACGCCGCGACCGCGACCTCGAACAGGGGCTGGAGGAACTGCGCGGCCGGCTCGCCGGGGCGGCGTCCGACCTCGACGCCACCTGCGACTCCATCCTCGACGCCCTCGTCGCGCCGACCCCAGCCGACGACATCGCCATCGTCGCGGTCGGATTCGACGGCATCCCCAAGGACGACGTCGCCCTGTGGGAGCGGCTGAAACCGCGGCCGAGCACCGTCCCCTGGATCCGGACGCAGGTCGCCGCGCGGCTCGCCGACTGGCGCCTCGAACCGCTCACCGACACCGTCGAACTGCTCGTCAGCGAGCTCGTCACGAACGCCCTCGTGCACGGCGCCGGTACCATCGGCGTCCGGATGATCAAGGCCGCGCACGTGACCGGAGTCGGAACCCTGCTCTGCGAGGTCTACGACGACGGCGCCGACCTCCCCCGCCTCCGCCACGCGGACGCGACGGACGAATCGGGCCGCGGACTCCAGCTCGTCAGCCACCTCGCCACGCGCTGGGGTACCCACCGCACCGAACGCGGAAAGGTCGTCTGGTTCGAGCACGGTCTGCCCAGACGGCGCCTCCCGGGCTGATGTCCGTGGTCGTGGGCCCGCATCGCGAATCTGTGAGGTAAATGTCCCGTCGGCGACAGATAGTTTCCAACGTCCGGTCCGCTCTGATCGGTGATGACGACACTCATCGAGGCTCACCCGGGGGAACAGTTGGGGCGGAATCTGACGCTGCCGGTCCCGGAGACGCTCTACGGCACCTACGCCGTGGCGCTCCCCGCACCGATCGCCGACCCGGCGGACCTCGCCCACGACGAGGTGACGCGGCGAACCCGGCCGCCCCTGCGCGACCTGGTCCTCGGCATGCTCGACAGCCCCATGCTCACCCTCGACCAGCGGCCCGCGGACGACTTCCCCCCGCTGCCCGGCGACCTCCTCGCCGCCTACGGAGCCGACCCGTCCGACATCGCGGCCGTCAACGACGCCGCGCACGTGCTCGCCGTCCGCGCCGCCTACCGCCCCGGCCGGCCGCCCGCCCACGAATGGGCCGCCCGCGCGGTCGCCGGCGGTGTCGGCGTCGCGCTGACCGCCCCCGTGATCGACGTCTTCACCCCGCAGATCCTCCGCCCCGGCCACCTCGAACGCTCCCTGCCCGGCCCGGACGGCGCCTTCCGCCTCACCGACTGGATGCTCCTCCCGCACACCTCGGGCCCCCGCGGCTTCTTCTTCACCACCAAGGGGCTGGCCAGATTCGGGCTTCCCGAACTGCAGACCGAAAACGTCCCGCCCGATCTCGTCGAACCGTGGGGCCGCCTCCTCAACGGCCTGGCCCGCCGCGTCCTCGACCTCTGGCTGGACGAACTCCCCGCCGGAGAACAGCCCCTGGTCGTCGACATCCCCGAGATCATCTCCGTGGGCCTCCAGGACATCGCCGCCGCTCAGGGCACCGACGACCCGCTGCGGCGGGAGGTATCGGTCCGGCTGCGCCACGACACGGGAGAGCCGCCCGTCCTCACCGTCCTGCCCGCCGAGGACGGCCCGGACCGCCTGGAAGCCCTGTGCGCCGCCCTCTTCGGCGCGCCCGAAAGCCACCGGTGAACTTGCCGATGATCTTGAACTGAGAGCAGGATCGACAAGTGAGATTCGGCCCGCGCGACCGTCCCAGCCCCGAACCCGAGGAC
>NZ_SMKK01000452.1 GCF_004348425.1 Actinomadura sp. 7K507 | reverse complement strand
ACCCCCGGGTGAGACCGGCCTTCGCCCGTGCACCGCCCCCGCGGCCGAAGCGTCCCTGAATATGAGCGAACACGGAAGAAGACGGGGGACCCGCGGCCGCCGCCGGACGGGGAAACAGCCAGCCCCCCCGGCACCGAGCACGGCACAGGCCAGGAGACGGACAGTGAACACCACGGGGATCGGGCACACACGGCGACGCGAGCCACCGAGCCCACCGCCGTCCACGGCACCGGGCCCGTCCGGCTCGCGCTGCACCTGGACGGGCGCCGCCCGGTCGCCGAAGTCGGCGACCGGGGCCCCTCCGCGCTGGCCGAGCATGCTTGCCGCCCGCAGGCGGACGGCAAGACCGTCTGGTTCACCCGCCTGCTCAACCGTTCCTGCGGACTGAGCGGGAGTGGCCAACTCAGCCGTGCGCCCCGAACGGTCCTGGGCGCACTGGTCCCCGGCGTACTCGACCCGGTGCGGCGACACGCATCCTGTGCGTGGTCCGGTCCCGGGAGGCCGGTTCCCTGCACGACCTGGCCAAGTGGAAACGGCCAGAGGCGACGGGGAGGCCCCGGACCATCTCTCCGGTGGAACGGGGGCCCCGCACACTGGCGCCGTTCCCGGCGTCCCAGATCGCAAACCGAAACGCTACCAGGGTGCCGAGCCTCTGTGTCTCGAACACAGCCACCGAGCGGCACTCAAGTCCACCTGTGCTCGCTCCCGCTCACACGCAAGCCAACCGTTGCGCCCCCTCGACGGCCACCACCACCCCGCCGCCGCTGACACCGCCGCCCGCTGACACCGCCGACACCGCCCGCACCGGCGCGGCACCGCCGCGGTGCCGGTCACGCCTGCAGGGGGCAGCGGTCCACGACCCACACGTCCTCGTCGTCGCCCGCCGGTGCAGGCGGAGGCTCGTCGGTGAGGCGGTCCAGATGCCACTCGATATGGGCGAGCGGGCCGCGCCACCCCGCCAGCAGGTCCGCCAGCGGACGCGGCGGACCCGGCGGGCCGTAGGGGCGCGGATCGGGCAGCTCGGCCTCCCACAGCGCGTCGTCGCAGCCCGCCGCCCAGTGCCCCACCGCCTCCAGGACCTCCTGCAGGTCCCGGGCCAGATCGCCCAGGGACCGCAGCGCCATCGCGTCCTGGATCATCCGCTCCCGCGCGTCGAAGGGCATCTCCCGGTCGAAACCCTCCGGGAAGCGCGGGCGCCGCCCGGCCAGGACCGGGTCCTGGCCGGTCGCCGCGGCCCGGACCGCCGCGGCCTGCCACCGCGTCCATTCCGCCAGGTGCCCCAGCACACCGCGCAGCGCCGCCGCGCCCTCGCCGCCGCCGCGGACACCCGCCGCCGCGTCCCGCAGCCGGGACCGCACGAACTCCAGCCGGTCCAGCGTCCACGCCCGCGCCCGCCCGGCGCCCGCCGGGCCGCGCGGGCCCGCCTCGGCCGGGGGACGCGGCACCGGCACCCGCAGCGCCGCCAGCAGCCCGTCCAGATCGCGGACCTCCGCGCCCCGCCCCGACAGGAACGCCGCGCCGATCCGGTCCAGCCGGAACATCCGCGGCCCGTCCCGCATCCGGCACCACCCCACCAGGTACTCCCCGTAGGGGGCCACGACCAGGCCGTGCGCCTCCACGTCGCGGAAGCTGCGCGCCCCCGCCTGATCGGTGTAGGCCATCCGCACGACCCGGCGGGTGCGGACCGCCTCGGCCAGCGTGTCGTGCACCGGGCCCGTCAGCGACCCCGCCTCGCTCAGCGCCGCCGGCTCCGCCTCACCCGCCAGCACGTACCCGCGGCCCTTCACCCGCCGCACCGGCAGCCCGCCGTGCGTCAGCAGCTCCAGGTCGCGGCGGACGGTCCGCTCACTGACCCGCAGCCGCCCCGCGAGCGCGGACGGGTCCAGCGGCTCCGGGGAGGCCGCACGCAGCTCCGCGACGAGCGCCAGCAGCCGGTCGGCACGATCCACGTCCCCATCGTGGCCCCGCCCACCGACATTCCGCCGCCGCGCGGGGGCCCAGATCCCCCTCGGGCAAGGCGAATCGGGCCACCAGGGCACATCGCGTGCGGTGAGACCGGGTCAGCGGCCCGACAGCTCGGCGGCCAGGCCCTCGAAGTCCGCCGCCGTCAGCGCCAGCGCGCTGCCGATCGCCCGCGTCGCCTCCGCACGGCCCAGATGCCGCGTCGCGGCCCGGTCCAGATAGGCCTCCACCAGCCGCGCGCCGGTCAGCCGCCCCCGCGGGAGCAGCGTCCCCGCGTCACGGTTCACCACCGCCCAGGCGTCCGGGCCCAGCCGCAGCCGACGCTCCTCGGCCAGCAGCCCCACCAGCGCCGAACGCGCCCCGGCGGTGCCCAGATCCGGCAGCCGCACCGCCCGCAGGTCCGTCACCAGCTCCGGCGACGCCGCCGACAGCTCCCCGACGCGGTCCGGCTCGCACGTCGCCAGCAGCGCGGTGTCGTTGACGCCCTCCAGCCGCGCCCGGTACAGCACCGACGCGTACGCCGGGCCCTGCGCCTCGTCCAGGACCAGGCCGTCCAGCCCGTCCAGCAGCAGCACATGGCCCGCGTGCTCGTCCAGCGCCGCGCGCAGCCCCTCGGGGCCGTGCTCGCGCAGATCCTCGGCGTGCGCGCTGCGGACCTCGCCGCTGGAGGCCTCCACCTCCGCCAGCGCCGCGGCGACCATCCGCGCCAGCCGCCGCTGCCCGCTGGAGGGCGTCCCGATCAGCAGCAGCGCCGGAGCCGACGCGCTGGACACCTCCTGCCCGCGCAGCCGCCGCGCCCACTTGCCGCGCCGCCGCACCTCGGTCACCATGCGCTCGATGTCGTCGGCGCCGCACAGGAACCGGATCCCGTACGCCTCGGCGATCTGCGGGGCGTGCTCGGGGACGGGCACCGGCGGCACGGGCTCGGGCACCGGCGCGGGCGGCGGAGGC
>NZ_SMKK01000451.1 GCF_004348425.1 Actinomadura sp. 7K507 | reverse complement strand
GGCGATGGGCCTGGCGCTGGCGGCGCCGTTCGCGGTGGTGGCGGCGTATCTGGTGAGTGAGGTCTCCAAGACCTTCATCGAGGAGGAGCGGCCGTGCCGGGCTGTGCAGGGGGCGGTGCACATCGCGGCGTGCCCGTCGCCGGGTGACTGGTCGTTCCCGAGTAATCACGCGACGATCGCGGCGGCGTCGGCGGCGGTGATCGTGGTGGCGTGGCGGGCGATGGCGCCGGTGGTGCTGCCGCTGGCGGCGTTGATGGCGTTCTCACGGGTGTTCGTGGGCGTGCATTATCCGCACGATGTGGTGGCGGGGTTCCTGCTGGGTGTGGTGGCGGCTCCGGTGGCGGCGCTGGTGCTGGTGGTGGCGTTGCGTCCGCTGGTGGAGTCGTTGCGGCGCGTGTCGTGGGGTGCGGCGCTGCTGGGGCCGCGGCCGGTGGGTGCCGCGGGTGCGGGTGTGGACGTCGGGGCGGCGCGTCCGATGGTGCCGGGTCCGCGTGCCGGGCTGGATCCGGTGGCGGGTGGTCCGGTGGCGGGTCCGGTGGACGAGGCGTCGGTGACGATGCCGGACGTGATGGGCGGCGTGACCCGCAGGCAGGGCCCGCTCCGTTAGCGGGCCCGCGGCGGTCGGTCTGCGGGGCGGTTGTGAGCCTCGGCGGCGTCGTGGGTCAGGTCCAGGTGGGCATGCCTTGGCCGGCGTAGCGGGCGCCGAAGCCGCCGGTGGGCAGGATGTCGCGGATGGCCTCCAGGTCGGCTGCGGTGAGCGTGATGTCGGCGGCGGCGTTGTTCTCCTCGACCCGCTGGGGGCTGCGGGTGCCGGGGATGGGCACGATGTGCTCGCCTTGGGCCAGCACCCAGGCGAGGGCCAGTTGGGGGACGGTGATGCCCTTGGCTGCGGTGAGTTCGCCGAGCCGGTGGACGGCGTCGAGGTTTTTCTCGAAGTTGCCGGGCTGCCAGCGCGGGTCGTGGTTGCGCATGTCGGTCTGGTCGTACTGTCCGGCGGGTTTGGCGGTGCCGGTGATGAAGCCGCGGCCCAGCGGCGAGTAGGCGACGAAGCCGATGCCGAGTTCGTCCAGTGTCGGGAACAGTCGCTCCACGTCGCGTTCGAACAGGGAGTACTCGGTCTGCAGGACCGAGACGGGCTGGACGGCGTGCGCGCGGCGGATGGTCTGGGGGCCGGCCTCGCTGAGGCCGAAGTACTTCACCTTGCCGGCTTCGATGAGTTCCTTGACGGTGCCGGCGACGTCCTCGATCGGCACGTCGGGGTCGACGCGGTGCTGGTAGAGGACGTCGATGTGGTCGGTGTCCAGGTAGCGCAGGCTGTTGTCGGTGACCTTGCGGATGTTGTCGGGGCGGCTGTTGAGGCCCATGCCGGGTTGCCCGGAGGTCAGGTCGAAGCCGAACTTGGTGGCCAGGACCACTTCGTCGCGGAAGCCTTTGACGGCCTGGCCGACCAGGGTCTCGTTGGATCCGGTGCCCAAGCCGTAGAGTTCGGCGGTGTCGAAGAAGGTGACGCCCAGTTCGCGGGCGCGCCGGATGGCGGCGATGCCCTGCTGTTCGTCGCCGGGGCCGTAGGCCATCGTGATGCCCATCGTGCCGTAGCCGATGGCCGAGGTGGTCAGGCCCTGCTGGCCCAGGGTGCGCTGCTGCATCGTGAATCCCTTCCGCGAGCGGACGACTTCAACCGTATCGCCGGTGCGCGGGTCGGCCGGATCGCCTGCCTCGAGTTCTGGCGGGCTTCGGGGGTCAGCGGGTTTCAGGGGGTGTCGTCGGTGGCGGCGACGAGGCCGGCCTCGTGGGCGATGACGGCGGCCTGGACGCGGTTGCGGGCGTCCAGGCGGGTGAGGATGGCGCTGACGTAGGCCTTGACGGTCCCTTCGACGACGTGCAGGCGCGCGGCTATTTCGGCGTTGGACAGGCCCGCGCCGAGCAGTGCCAGGACGTCGCGTTCGCGGGGGGTGAGGCCGGCGGTGCGGTGGCGGGCGCGGGCGCCGCCGGACAGGCGGCTGCCGGCGAGTTCGGTGATGACGCGGTGGGCGACCTTCGGGGACAGGTAGGCGGCGCCGGCGGCGACGGCGCGGACGCCGGCGATGAGTTCGTGGGGGTCGCCGGACTTGAGGAGGAAGCCGCTGGCGCCGCCGGACAGTGCGCGGGCGATGTACTCGTCCTCGCCGAACGTGGTGAGCATGATGATGCCGGTGCCGGGTGCGGCGCGGCGCAGTTCGGCGGCGGCGGCGATGCCGTCCAGGCGGGGCATGCGGATGTCCAGGAGGGTGACGTCGGGGCGGTGCCGCAGGGTCAGTTCGATGGCCTCGTGCCCGTCGGCGGCCTCGGCGACGACCTCGATGCCGGGGTCGGCGGCCAGGATGGCCCGCACGCCCGCGCGGATCATCGCCTCGTCGTCGGCGAGCAGGGCCCGGATCACTGGTTCTCCCGTCGTCGGTGGTCGGCGCTGAGCTGTGCGGTGTCGTAGGCGTTCTTGGCGGTGAGGCGGTCGCCGGTGAAGCAGAGCCGGTAGATGCGGGAGACGCCGAGCAGGTCGGCGTCGGGGCGGTAGTAGCGGCAGTCGGCGTGCGGGGGTTCGGGGACGGTGGCGCGGACGGTCCCGGCATCCATCGTCTCCATCGGCGGCAGGGTCTTCTGGACGGCGGGCCGCGGGGCGCCGACGTTCAGCGCGGCGTAGTCGGCGGGCGTCAGGACCGAGTTGAGGGTGACGTAGACGTAGTAGCCCGCCATGACGGTGCCGATGGCGGCCATCAGGGCGGCGGGGACGGCGATCGCGGTGACCAGGCCGCGGCGTACCTGGTGGCGTTCGCGGGCCAGGTGGCGGGCCGATTCGGAGGGCCACTCCCCCGGCGGTGTGCGGGTGAGGCCGAGCGCGGTGCGCAGAGCGGTCCCGGCCGTGGGCCTGGGCTCGGCGGCGGTTGTTCCGGGTGCGGCGGCCCGGTCCGGGGG
>NZ_SMKK01000450.1 GCF_004348425.1 Actinomadura sp. 7K507 | reverse complement strand
GCCCAACGCCCCACCTGCGCTCACTGAAGTGACGCGGGCCGTGCGGGCGAGACGGGCCCTGGAACGGGCGGGGCGGCGGAGCGCGTCGTGCGGCCGTGCCGGGTGGTTCGGGTGCGGCGTTCGTGGCGGGGGAAGGCCAGGAGGGCGAGGACGGCCAGGCCGACGCCGGCGGTCCGCAGGAGGAACAGGCCCGGATCGTGCGGCCACGGCTCCCCGTACAGCAGCGTCGCCGACAGCAGCAGGTGCGTCTTCGCGGTCACGGTGACCACGGTGACGATGATGGTGAGGCGGCAGCGCTGCAGGCCGATCGACAGCAGGCCGAGGCCGAGGGCGCCGGCGAGCAGGAACAGGAACGGGTGCGGCGAGGCGAGGACGCCGGTCCCGTGGTCCCCGGCGAGCATCGTCGCCATGCCCATGCCGAAGACCTCGGTGGCGCCGAGCAGGACGCCCGCGCCGAGGCCGTAGGCGATGCCGGTGAGGGGTCGCGCGTGCCGGCCGCTGACCTGGCGGTCGCGCACGCAGAACATCCACAGCGGCAGGGCCAGCGAGGGGACGACGATGAGGGCGGCCTTCCACAGCGGGAGCGCGGCGGCGGCCTCGGCGCCGCCCGTGCGGTGCAGCGCGTCCGCGAGCGAGTCCCCCGGGCCGGGCATGACCGACAGCGCGGCGGTGGCCATCGCCGCCACGGTGATGATCGCGGCGAGCCACTCGCGGGAGGTGGGACGTTCGCCGAACCCGCTCATCCCCACGGCCAGCAGCAGGACGAGGCCGAGCCCGAAGGCGGGGAGGGTGGCGACGACCGGGAGCGTGACGAGGGCGGTGGCCGAGAGCGCGAAGCCCGCCAGCAGCACCAGGACGCCGGCCAGCCAGCGCGGGCTTCGCACCAGGCGTCCGGCGGCGTGCAGCGGATGCCGGCCGCCTATCGGGCTCATGTGTCCGGTGGCCGTCTTGAACAGGACGTACGCGCCGATGTAGACGGCCTGCGCGGAACAGGCGAGCACGACGGCTTGCATGGCGCACCTCCGGGGGTGAGGCTCCGCGGCTGGAGCCATCGGTGCGACCCGGCGGGCGGCACCCCAACCCCGCCCATCCGGTGATAACGCTGATGTAACGGATGGTGGCATGGGAAAGGCGCCCGGCGATCCGCCCCGGGAGACGGATAAAATGACCGTTTTGTACGCCTAGGTGAGCAATGGCCGGGATGCACAGTCGGGTGGCACATGTCGCAGCCCACAGCCCCACCTCTGGTTATGTGGTGGAGTGAGCAAGAACATGGTCGTAGTTTCATATTTTCGCAATGCGCGGATCCCGCGGTAACTCGTACCGTAAGCTCCGCGTCTGACGCCGAAACCGTCCCGGAAAGGTCAAGATCAATACGTCCATGGCGTTGCCCGATCACTCACCGCAGGTGAATGATTGCGGTGCGCTCCCGAGTTCCGATGGTGTGGTGATCAGTGACCGTGGGGATGGAACGGCTCGGTGAACCGGTCGGGTTCACCGGCGACGGCGATGGCGGCCGCCGGGCCCGTCGCGCCGTCCGCGAGCGTGCCGCGAAGGTCGTCGCGGACGAGAACCTCCTGGACGACGTCGAGCTGATGGCCGCCGAGGGCGTCGCCAACGCGATCCTGCACGGCACCGGGATCGTCACGGTGGCGGTCGCCACCGACGGCCGGCGGATCCGCGTCGACGTCACCGACGACGGCCCCGCCCAGGACGGCCACCACGACGAGCCGCGCCTCGACCACGGGCGCGGCCTCACCGTCATCGACGCGCTCTCCGACGAGTGGGGCCTCGACCAGTCCCCGCACCGCACCCGCCTCTGGTTCCTCCTGGACGTCCACCGCCCGCCCGCCGACGCCTGACCCTCCTGCGGGAGCCGGTTCAGGGCGTGGTGTCGCCGGGGCGGTCCTGGAGTTCGCGACGGAGGATCTTGCCGGTGGCGTTGCGGGGAAGGGCGTCGACGAAGTGCACGTCGCGCGGGACGGCGAAACGCGCGAGGTGATCGCGGACGTGGGCGCGGACGGCGTCGGCGTCGAGCGTCTCGCCCTCCCGCAGGGCGATGAAGGCGGCGGCCCGCTGGCCGAAGTCCTCGTCCGGTACCCCGATCACGGTGACCTCCCGCACCTGCGGAAGACCGGTCAGGACCTCCTCGATCGCGCTGGGGAACACGTTCTCCCCGCCCGAGACGATCATGTCGTCGTCGCGGCCCTGCACGAAGAGGCGGCCCTGCTCGTCGAGGTGCCCGACGTCGCCGAGGCTCATCAGGCCGTCGCGCATCTCCTTGGTGTCGCCGCTGGTGTAGCCGGCGAACGGCAGCTCGTTGGCGGCGAAGATCCGCCCGGTGGTTCCCGGCGGGACGCGTTCACCGGCGTCGTCCAGGATCGCGACCTTCGTCCCTGGCGGGGGCGTGCCCGCCGTGTCGGGACGGGCGCGCAGGTCGGCGGGCGTGGCGATGGTGACCCACGACGCCTCCGTCGACCCGTACATGTTGTAGAGGACGTCGCCGAACTCGTCCATGAACGTGGTGGCGAGCGTCGCGGGCAGCGCCGAGCCGGAGACGGCCGCGATCCGCATCGAGGACGTGTCGCGCTTGCGGCGCTCGGCGTCCGGGACGTCCAGCATGCGCTGGAGCATGACCGGGACGGCGACCAGCGCGGTCGGCCTGGTCGCCTCGATCGTCTGGAGCGTCTGCTCGGGGTCGAAGCGGGACCGCAGCACGATCGTGGCGCGCAGCGGGATCGCCGCCTGGAGCATCGCGTAACCCCAGGTGTGGAACAGCGGCGCCTCGATGAACATCCGCTCGTGCACCCGGTACGGGATGCGGGACAGGACCGCCACCATCGGCGACAGGCCGGGCCGCGAGTGCCGGTTGGCGCCCTTGGGCCGGCCGGTCGTGCCGGAGCTGAGGACGATCGTCCGGCCCGCCTTCGACGGCGGTTCGACCTTGACCGCGGGCGAGGTGACGATGAGG
>NZ_SMKK01000449.1 GCF_004348425.1 Actinomadura sp. 7K507 | reverse complement strand
CCCGCCGCCTCGTAGGCCTGTTTGAAGCGCAGCAGGGCCATCCCCCGCTTACGGGTGTCGCCGTAGGCGTAGTACGACAGGTAGAGGCAGCACCGCTTGCGGTGGTCGAACGTGGCGACGTAGTCCGCCTCCAGCTGCCG
The DNA here is from genome assembly GCF_004348425.1 of Actinomadura sp. 7K507. GTDB lineage: Bacteria > Actinomycetota > Actinomycetes > Streptosporangiales > Streptosporangiaceae > Spirillospora. The sequence goes on along the minus strand of NZ_SMKK01000449.1, from coordinate 2,833 downwards.
CAGCGGGGTCGCGTCCAGGTGGTCGAGGAAGCGGCCCAGCGGCGTGGCGGCGGACGCGGGCAGCCCAGCGACGGCCCGGCGCAGCAGCGGGCGCCGCTCCAGCAGCCCGCCGTCCGGGTAGCCGAGCAGCAGGGACGCGACCTGCCAGGCCGCGGCCAGCTCGGCGTCGCCGGGACCGGCCTTCTTCGGCGATCTGATCCTCACGGTTTCGGCTCCGTCTCGGCGTCGCCGGAGTCGGCGGGCGGGTTCGCGCCGTCCGGGCCCGGTCCCCGCGTCCCGTCCTCGCGCTCGGGGAACAGCCCGGCGGGGGCGCCCTTGCCGTCCCAGTTGAGCAGGTTGACGCGCTTGTGCTTGTTCTCCGGGTCCACGGAGCTGTCGGCGGTCTGGCGCTGCTGGAGCATGTGGAAGTTCTCCACGGCGACCGGGTTCGGGCCGCCGGACCCCTCGCCGAACGGGCCCGAGCCGCCGCCCATGCCGGAGCCGCCCATGCCGGGCCCGCCCTCGTAGTTCAGGCTGCAGTCGGTGGCCAGTTCCTCCAGGCCGTGCGCCTGCTCGGCGTGCGCCGTCGGGATCACGTACCGCTCGTCGTACTTGGCGAGCGCCAGCAGCCGGTACATGTCGTACATCGCCTCGCCCGTCATCCCGACGCTCTCGGGGATGGCGTCGTCGGCGTCGCGGCCGAGGTTGAGGTCGCGCATGTAGGACCGCATCGCGGCCAGCCGGCGCAGGACGGCGTCGACCGGGGCGGTGTCCCCGGCGGTGAACAGCTCCGCGAGGTACTCGACGGGGATGCGGAGCGCGTCGATGGCGGCGAACAGGTTCCCGGGGTCCTCGGCGTCGTGGCCGGTGTCGCGGACGACGTCCACGACCGGCGACAGCGGCGGGATGTACCAGACCATCGGCATCGTCCGGTATTCCGGGTGCAGCGGCAGCGCCACCTTGTAGGTGTTGATCAGCGCGTGGATCGGGGACCGCTGGGCGGCCTCGATCCAGTCGGCGGGGATGCCGTCCCGCTCGGCGGCGGCGACGACCTGCGGGTCGTTCGGGTCGAGGAACACCTGGCGCTGCGACTCGTACAGGTCGGTGTCCTCCGGGGCGGACGCGGCCTCCAGCACCTTGTCGGCGTCGTAGAGGACCAGGCCGATGTAGCGGAGGCGGCCCACGCACGTCTCCGAGCACACCGTGGGGATGCCGACCTCGATGCGCGGGAAGCAGAACGTGCACTTCTCGGCCTTGCCGGTCCGGTGGTTGAAGTACATCTTCTTGTACGGGCAGCCGGACACGCACATCCGCCAGCCGCGGCACTTGTCCTGGTCGACCAGGACGATGCCGTCCTCGGTGCGCTTGTAGATCGCGCCGGACGGGCAGGACGCGGCGCAGCTCGGGTTGAGGCAGTGCTCGCAGATCCGCGGCAGGTAGAACATGAAGGTCTGGTCGAACTCCATCTTCACCTTGTCGGAGATCTCCTTGAGCAGGACGTCCTGGTCCCCGTGGTCGATCGACCCGCCGAGGTCGTCGTCCCAGTTCGCCGACCACGTGATCTGCATGTCCTTGCCCGACAGCAGCGATTTGGGCCGCGCGACCGGGGTGTGCTCCTGGAGCGGGGCGCTGGTCAGGGTCTCGTAGTCGTAGGTCCAGGGCTCGTAGTAGTCGTTGATGCCGGGAAGTTTCGGGTTCGCGAAGATCGTCAGAAGCTTGCGGAGCCGGCCGCCGCCCTTGAGCGCGAGCCGCCCGCGCTTGTTCAGGGTCCAGCCGCCCTTCCACCGCTCCTGGTCCTCGTATTGGCGGGGGTAGCCTTGCCCGGGGCGGGTCTCGACGTTGTTGAACCACACGTACTCGACGCCGCTGCGGTTGGTCCACGCCTGCTTGCAGGTGACCGAGCAGGTGTGGCACCCGATGCACTTGTCGAGGTTCATCACCATCGACATCTGCGCCATGACGCGCATCTAGTAGGTCACCTCCTGGGAGCGGCGGCGGATCACGGTGACCTCGTCGCGCTGGTTGCCGGTGGGGCCGAGGTAGTTGAACGCGAACGACAGCTGCGCGTACCCGCCGATGAGGTGGCTCGGCTTGATCAGCAGCCGGGTCAGCGAGTTGTGGATGCCGCCGCGGCGGCCGGAGGTCTCCGAGCGCGGGACGTCGATCAGCCGGTCCTGCGCGTGGTACATGTACACCGTCCCCTCCGGCATCCGGTGGGAGACGATCGCGCGGGCGACGACGACGCCGTTGCGGTTGACGGCCTCGATCCAGTCGTTGTCGCGGACGCCGATCTTCGCGGCGTCCTCGCCGCTCATCCAGATGTTCGGGCCGCCGCGCGACAGCGACAGCATGAACAGGTTGTCCTGGTACTCCGAATGGATCGACCACTTGTTGTGCGGGGTGAGGTACCGGACGGCCAGCCCCAGCTCGCCGGTCTCCCCGATCTCGGGCTCGCCGAACAGCGCGGTCATGTCGAGCGGCGGCCGGAACGTGGGCAGCTGCTCGCCGAGTTCCTCCATCCAGTCGTGGTCGAGGTAGAAGTGCTGCCTTCCGGTGAGGGTGTGCCAGGGCTTGAGGCGCTCGACGTTGATGGTGAACGGGGAGTAGCGGCGCCCCCCGCTCTCCGATCCGGACCATTCCGGCGAGGTGATGACCGGTACGGGGGCGGCCTGGGTGTCGGCGAAGGTGATCTTCTTGCCCTCGTGCTCGGCGGCCAGGTCGGCGAGCCGGGTGCCGGTGCGTCTCTCCAGGGTCTTGAATCCCTCGGTGGCCAGATGCCCGTTCGTCGTCCCCGACAGCGTGAGGATCATCTCGCAGGCGTGGACGTCGCGCTTCAGCGACGGCCGCCCGTCGG
>NZ_SMKK01000044.1 GCF_004348425.1 Actinomadura sp. 7K507 | reverse complement strand
GGCCCAGGGCTCGCTCGGCGATGATGTTGCGCATGATCTCCGAACTGCCGCCGGCGATCGTGTACGCGCGTGCGTACAGGTAGGCGTCCTGCCAGCGGCCCCCGGCGACGGCGTCCGGATCGCCCTCGGTGAGGACGCCGAGGGAACCGGGCAGGGACAGGGCGTACTCCGCCATCCGCAGGTTGAGCTCACTGAACGTCAGCTTGGTGGCCGGGGCGTCGATCATCCTCGCCTTGCCCGCCCGCCACCGGGCCATGGACGTGTGGGCGAGCAGCGCGCAGGCGTCGACCTCGGCCCGGAACCTGGCGAGCCGCTGCCGCACGTCGTCCAGTTCCAGCGCGGGACGCCCGTCCACGGTGAGCCCGCGGGCCATGGCGACCAGGTCCTCCCAAGCCATCTGCAGTCCCACGACCGAGGCGCCCACGCCGTTGCGCTCCTCGGCGAGCGACGCGTTGGCGATCAGCCAGCCCTGGCCCGGCTCGCCGATCAGGGCGTCCGCGGGCAGCCGGACATCGTCGAAGAAGACCTCGTTGAAGTCGGAGGTACCGGTCAGTTCCCGTAGCGGGCGCACCTGCACTCCCGGGAGGCGCATGTCCAGGACGAAAGCGCTGATGCCCTTGTGCTTCGGTACGTCGGCATCGGTGCGGGCCAGCAGGTAGCCGTGATGCGCCCAGTGCCCGTTGGTCGTCCATACCTTCTGCCCGCTGACCACCCACTCGTCGCCGTCCCGCACCGCGGTGGTCCGCAGGGACGCCAGGTCGCTGCCCGCGTCGGGCTCGCTGAACAGCTGGCACCACAGGTCCTCGCCGGACCGGATCCGCGGGAGGAAGCGCTCCTTCTGCTCCCCCGACCCGAACTTGATCAGTGCGTGCGCGGCCAGCGAGCCGCCGCTCACGGGCATGGGCGCGCGCGCCCGCGCGACCTCCTCCCCCACCACGAACTGGCGCAGCGGGTCGTGATCGGGCGCGCCGCCGTACTCATCGGGCCAGTCGGCGCCCATGTACCCGGCCGCGTACAGCTCGGCCGTCCAGCGCTGGAGTTCCTTCAGCTCCGCGGCGTTCTCGGGGCTGCGCACCCCCGACCTGACCTTGAACCCGGGAGCGTGGGCCGCGACGAACGCGCGCACCTGCTCGCGGAACTCCTCCAGCGGCGTACCGGCACCGAACTCCACGGCGGCACTCCTTCTCCAGGTGGTTAACGAAGTTACCTTAGAACACACATGGTTTACTAGGTTATCTATTAGAGGTCCGGAGGCCGCCGCCGGAGCCGCGGTCGATATCCTTGTCCACTTGGTCAGTCATCTGCAGGGAGCGATCATCCATGGCACTGCCGGAGTCAGGGGTACGGCGCGGCGCGACCGCGGGCGCGGCGTCCGACGGCGTCCGCCCGCCCAAGACCGGCGAGCTGGTCGCGCGCCGGCTGCGGCGCCGCATCGTGGAGGGCTCCCTCACCGACGGCGACTACCTGCCCAACGAGGCCGCGCTCATGGAGCACTTCGGGGTCTCGCGTCCCACGCTCCGCGAGGCGTTCCGGGTACTGGAGTCCGAGGGCCTGATCGAGCTGCGGCGCGGCTCCCGCACCGGTGCCCGGGTGACCGTGCCCGGACCGGAGGTGGTCGCGCGGCCCGCCGGGCTGCTGCTCCAGCTGGGCGGGGCCACGCTCGGCGACGTGTACCTGGCGCGCAGCGCGATCGAACCGCCCGCGGCCCGGCTGCTCGCCCTCAGCGGTGACGAGGAGCGGTACGCGGCGCTGGAGGAGGAGATCGAGCCCGCGCGCGCCTCGGTCACCGACCACGAGCGGTTCGCGGTCGACAGCGCGCAATTCCACCTGCGGCTCGTGGAGCTGTCCGGCAGCCGGACCCTCGCGCTCATGGCGGGGATGGTGCACGAGATCATCCTGCGGCAGACCCAGGCGTCGGTGCGGGCGGGCGAGGCGACCGGCGAGCCCGGCGACTACGCCCGGGCGCTGCGCGCGTACGAGAAGCTGGCCAAGCTCGTCCGGGCCGGCGACGGACCCGCCGCCGAACGCTTCTGGCACAAGCACCTCCAGATCGCCGACCAGATGGTGCTGCGCGACCGCGAGGCCACCTCGGTCATCGACATCCTCGACTGAACCCCGCTTCAAGCCACCAGCTCCATCAGCCGGGCATAGTGGTGCCGGGGCGTGCCGCCCAGCAGCTCACCGGCCTTGACCCGCCGCAGGTAGAGATGAAGGTCGTGCTCCCAGGTGAAGCCCATCCCGCCGTGCAGTTGCAGTGCGGTACCGGCGACCCGCGAGCACGCTTCGCCCGCGATCGCCGCCGCCTCGGCGATCCTGATTCGCCGGGAACCGGGGTCCCCGGAGTCCAGGGCGCGGGCTCCGGCGCGCACGCTCGCACGAGCACGCTCGACGTCCACGGCCATGTCGGCGCAGTGGTGCTTGACCGCCTGGAAACCGCCGATCACCCGTCCGAACTGCTGCCGTTCCAGGACGTAATGGCGCGTCATCGCCAGGAGCCGGTCGGCCGCGCCGAGCGCGTCGGCGGCATGGTGCAGGGCCACCGCGCCGCCCAGCCGCTCGATCGCGTCCGGCTCGGCCTCGGTCCAGGAGCCGGCCGGCACCTGGACACCGTCCAGCACCACGGCGGCGAAGTCCCGCGTGATGTCGAGCGAGGTGCGCGCCGTACGGCCGAGCCCGTCCGCGCCGGCGGCGGCCAGGGCGAGCACCGGCGCCCCGCCGGTCCCGGTCGCGACGACCAGCAGGCCGCCGGCGTCGAGCGCGCCGGCCGCGATGGCCGCCCGCCCGTCCAGGACCAGCGCGCCGTCCGGACCGGCGGAAGCCCTGATCGGGGCCTCCCCTGGCTCGGGCAGAACGGGCACCATCAGCGCCGATCCCGCCGCGACCCGGCCGGCCGCGTCACCGCCGATCCCGGCGTCGTCGAGCGCGCGGACCGCCAGCGCGGACTGGCCGAGCGGCAGCGGGGACGCCGCGTATCCCAGTTCCTCGACTACCAGCGCGAGATCGGTATGTGTGCCGCCCTCCGCGTCACGCAGGAGCCCCACCAGGCCGAGCTCCGCCGCGGCCTGGAAGTCCTCGGGACGTGACACCGGCCCGCCGTCCCGGTCGGCGCGCGCGGCGGCCAGGTCGGTGTGCCCGGCCAGCCAGTCGCGGACCGTCTCGGCGAGCGCCTCCTGCTCCTCGCTGATCAGGAGGTCCATTCGCGCACTTCCTTCCTCAGTTCGTGCTTGCGTACTTTGCCCGACGCGGTACGGGGCAGCGCGTCCACGATGACCAGGCGTTCGGGGGTCTTCAGCCTGGCTGCCCCCAGCGCCGCGAAATGGCCGCGCACACCGTCGAGGTCGAGCTTCGCCCCGTCCCGCAGCACGGCGAACGCGCAGACCCGTTCGCCGTAGCGCTCGTCCGGCTCGGCCACGGCGACCGCCTCGGCCACGGCCGGATGCGCGGCCAGCAGGTCCTCGACCTCCTTGGAGGAGATCTTCTCCCCGCCGCGCACGATGATGTCCTTGAGCCGGTCGGTGATGGTCAGGTGCCCGTCGCCGTCCATCCGCCCCACGTCGCCGGTGCGCAGCCAGCCGTCCGGGGTGAACGCCTGCGCGTTCAGTGCCGGGTCGCGGTATCCGGCGAAGACCTCGGGACCACGCGACCAGATCTCGCCCTCCTCCCCCACCGGGAGGTCCCTGCCGTCCAGGTCGACGATGCGTACCTGCGTGCCGGGCTTCAGCCTGCCGTCGGTGGTGGCGCGCTTGCGGCCGGGGTCGTCCGCAGCACCGGCGCTGATCGTGGGGTGCTCGCTGGACCCGTACGCGCGGTACGCGGCGATCCCGGCCCGTTCGCACCGTTCGACCAGCACGGGCGGGACGCTCGCCGCACCCACGAGATACTCCCGCAGGGTGCCGGCGCCGCGGACGCTGCGCTCGGCCGCGTCCAGCAGCCCGGCCAGGTGGAACGGGACGCCCGCCGAGGCCGTCACCCTGTGCCCGTGGATCAGATCCAGGGCGGTCTCCGGATCCCACTTCTCCATGAAGACGGTCGGCACCCCGCGCGCCAGGACCCGCAGCAGGACGCACAGGCCGGCGACATGGCCGGGCGGGAACGCGTCGAGGTAGACGTAGCCGTCTCCGTGCCCCGCCATGGTCGCCAGCTCCGCGAGGATGGAGCGGTGGGTGTGCTGGACGCCCTTCGGATCCGCGGTGGTGCCGGAGGTGTAGACGAGCACGCACACCTCGTCCGGATCGGGCGGGGCCTGCGCGCCGAGCGGCGGGTGCGCCTCCAGCGCGCTCCAGTCCTCGTCCCCGACCGCGATGACCCGCCGCAACGCGGGCAGTTCGGTACGCATGGCCCGCACCTCGTCCGCCCTTCCAGTGGAGGTGATCAGGGCGACGGCCTCCGACTGGCGGAGCACGAACCGGAGTTCCCGCACACCGTAGATCGGGACGATCGGGAGCACGACCGCGCCGCGCAGCAGCACGGCGGCATGGGCGACGGCGCTCTCCACGCATCCGGTCAGCTGGAGAGCGACGACGTCACCGGGCTCGACTCCCAGGTCCGCGAGTCCGCCCGCGACGCGCAAAGCCCGCCCGAGCAGGTCGTCCAGGCGGGTGGTCACCGTGCCGTGGGCGCCGTGGAAGACCAAGGCCGTGGAGCCGTACCGCCCTGCCGCGGCGCGAAGCGTGCCGCCGAGGTCCCTTTCTTCCATCCTGTCTCCAACATAGTTTACGAAGTAGTCTATGTTTCGCCATCACGAGCCACACACACGCGGTCGAGGAGCCCCATGTCGGACGAGGTCCTGGTCGAGCACGCCGACGGCGTCACCGTCGTCACCATCAACCGCCCCGAGGCGCGCAACGCCGTGAACCGGGCGGTGACCGACGGCGTCGCCGCCGCCCTGGAGGAGTTCGAGTCCCGCAAGGACCTGACCGTCGCCATCCTCACCGGCGCCGGCGGGACCTTCTGCTCGGGAATGGACCTCAAGGCGTTCGTGGCGGGCGAGAACGTGAGCCATCCCGAACGCGGCCTGGCCGGAATCACGCTGCGTCCCCCGCGCAAGCCGGTGATCGCCGCGGTGGAGGGGTACGCGCTGGCCGGAGGCTGCGAGATCGCGCTCGCCTGCGACCTGATCGTGGCCGCCGAGGACGCCAGGTTCGGCATCCCCGAGGTGAAGCGGGGCCTGGTGGCCGGGGCCGGCGGGCTGATCCGGCTGCCCCGCCGCGTCCCGTACGGGGTGGCGATGCGGCTGGCGCTGACCGGTGAGTTCATCACCGCCGCGGAGGCCGAGCGGCACGGCCTGGTCACCGAGATCACCGCACCCGGCAAGGCCCTGGAGGGCGCCCGCGCGCTGGCGGAGACGATCGCCGTCAACGCCCCGCTGGCCGTCGCCGCCACCAAGCAGGTGCTTGACGCCCAGGCCGACTGGGCCTCTGACGAGGCGTTCGACCGGCAGCAGGAGATCATCCGCCCGGTGTTCACCTCCGCCGACGCCCGCGAGGGCGCCACCGCGTTCGCCGAGAAGCGGCCGCCGGTCTGGCGCGGCGAGTAGCGGACCGGGTGCGTCGATGGCAGCGCCGGAGCCGGGCCAGGGCACGCGGCGCCGCCGCGTCCCGCGGCTCACGTGACGGCGCCCTCGATCTTGAGCTGGATCAGCTCGTCGTCACTCCAGCCGAGCTCGCGCAGCACCTCGTCGGTGTGTTCGGCGAACTGCGGGGCGCGGCGCAGTTCCGCCGGGGTCTCGTCGAACTGGACCGGGTTGGCGACCATTTCTCGCTGAACGCCGTCGGTGTCCTCCAGCGGCGCGATGAGATCGTTGGCTCGCAGCGACGGGTCCTGCGCCACGTCCCAGGGCTCCTGGACCAGTGCCCATTGCCCGTCGCCCCCCTTGAGCAGCTCGACCCATTCGGCGTGGTCGCGGCCGGCGATGATCCCGGCCACGATCTCGCTCGCCTCGGCGGCGTTCTTCATGATGTTCTCGACCCCGTCGAAGCGTTCGTCGGTGATCAGGTCCTCGCGGCCCGCGATCGCGCAGAACTCCGGCCAGTACCGGCCGGGCTGCAGCATCGCGAGCTCCAGCCAGCGCCCGTCGGCGGTGCGGTAGGCGCCGATCAGCGGATTGGTCGCCGAACCGTGCTTGGGCTGCTCGGGCCGGGGCAGCGGCCCGCCCATCGCGAGGGCCATGTTGACCGAGAACTGGGTGGCCCACGCACCGACGCCGAGCAGCGACACGTCCACCACGGACGGCTCACCGGTGGTCTTACGGGAGTACAGGGCGGCCGCGATCCCGCCCGCGATGGTCATGCCGCCGATGGAGTCGCCGTAGGCGCCCGCGGGCATGCGCATCATCGACTCCGAGCTCGGCGGGGTGACGCCGGCGGCGCTGCCTCCCCGGGCCCAGAAAGCGGTGCTGTCGTACCCGCCCTTGTCCGCCTCGTCGCCGCGCTGGCCGAAGCCGCTGCCACGGACGTAGACGATGTCGGGGTTGATCGCCCGGATGTCCTCGACGTCGATGCCCAGCCTGGCGCGCGCACCCGGCAGGAAGTTGGTCAGGAACACGTCGCTCTCGCGGACGAGGCGCTCCAGCACCGGCCGCGCCGCCGGGTTCTCCAGGGCGAGGCCGACGCTGCGCTTGCCCCGGTTCGGGCCCTCCATGATCGGGAAGAACGAGCTGCCCCCGCTCAGGGCGTCGAGCCCGAGCACCCGGATCAGGCCGCGCTGCGCGTCACCCCGCTCGGCGTGCTCGATCTTGATGATGTCGGCCCCCCAGTCCGCCAGCACCGCGCCCGCGGCCGGCACGAAGGTGAACTGGGCGACCTCCAGGACGCGCACGCCCTCCATCGGTCGGTGCATGGGTTACCACCTTAGCCCTATTGTGTGCACTCATAGACCCGTGGGCTGGAGAGTAGCAACTTACCGGCGTCCATGGAAGGCTAATTGAGACTACCCAAATCGCGACTGCGGTCGTACGATCCAGGGCATCGCATCGACGCGCACCGAGGAGCCGAGATGGCCGCAGACCCCACCCCACAGACCTGCCCCGTCGAGGACTACACGAGCCAGGGCACGGGACCGGCACTGACGTTCTTCCAGCGGATGGACGGCTACCAGGACCGCACCCGCCCGGTGATGCGCTCCGAGGAGGCCGGCGGCTACTGGGTCTTCACCGACCACGACGCCATCCATGACGGGCTCCAGCGGAGCGATCTGTGGTCCAGTTCGGTCGTCGTGCCGACCGACCCCAATCCGCCCTACAAGCTGATCCCGCTGATGCTCGACCCGCCGGAGCACACCCCCTGGCGGCAACTGCTCCGCGGCTACTTCTCCCCGAAGCGCGTGCGGAGCATGGCCGATGATCAGCGGCGGCTGGCCGGAGAGATCATCGATGGGTTTGCGGCCCAGGGCGAATGCGACTTCGTGGACACCATCGCGCGCACCTTCCCATCCACGATCTTCCTCCAGATCATGGGGATGCCGCTGTCGAAGCTCCCGGAGTTCCTGGAGTGGGAGGGCATGATCCTGCACTCCGGGGGCGACAGGGAGAAGACCGGAGCCGGCACCGGCCTGGTGATCGAGTACTTCGCCGGCCTGATCGCCGAGCGCAGGGCCGATCCCGACCCCGACGCCACCGACATCGTCAGCACCGCGCTCACGTGGGAGATCGACGGCGAGCCCATCAACGACGGCGACCTGCTGAACTGCATGCTCCTGCTGTTCATGGCGGGCCTCGACACGGTGACCAGCCAGGCGTCCTACGCGTTCCTGCACCTGGCCACCCATCCCGAGGACCGCAAGCGGATCGCGGACGACCCCGATCTCATCCCGATCGCGGTCGAGGAGATCCTGCGCGCCTACCCGATCGTGCAGACCGCACGCAAGGCCGTCCAGGACACCGAGTTCCACGGCTGCCCGGTCAAGGCGGGCGACATGGCGGTCTTCCCGCTGTCGGCGGCGGGCCGCGACGAGTCCGTCCACCCTGACGCCCGGCGCGTGAACCTGGACCGCGGTACCACCAAGCACATCTCCTTCGGCGGCGGGCCGCACCGCTGCCTGGGATCGCACCTGGCCCGCCAGGAGCTGGTCGTGCTGCTGAGCGAATGGCACCGGCGCATCCCCGACTACGAGCTGGCCGAGCAGCCGACCGAGCACTCCGGCGGCGTGTGGGCCCTGAACGAGCTGAAGCTGCGCTGGGACGTGTGACCACGGCGGCACCTACAAGGAGACGACTCATGAGCGAAGTGCCGACCCATCGGCTCTACATCGACGGTGAATGGACCGACAGCACCGGCGACGCGTGGATCGAGGTAGTGAACCCGGCGACGGAGGAGGCCATCGGCCTCATCCCCGAGGCGACGAAAGAGGACGTCGTACGGGCGGTGCGGGCCGCGCGGCACGCGTTCGACGAGGGCCCGTGGCCCTCGATGCCCGTGCGCGAGCGGGCCCGGATCATGCTCCGCATGGCGGAGATCATGGAGCGGCGCACGCCCGAGCTCGTCGATCTCAACATCGCCGACGCCGGGACGATCCGGCTGCTGGCCGAGATGCTCCAGATCGGCGTCCCCGTCGCGCACTTCCGGGACATGGCCGAGCGGATCATGCCGGCGTTCGCGTGGGAGCGGCCGATGCCGCCGACCGTCGTTCCCGGGCTGGGCATCGGGCAGGGGGTCCTGCGGCGCGAGCCGTTCGGTGTCGCCGCGCTCATCCCGGCGTACAACTTCCCGTTCTTCCTGAGCGTCATGAAGCTCGCGCCCGCGCTGGCCGCCGGCTGCACGACGGTGCTCAAGCCCGCGCCCGCCGCTCCGCTGGAGGCGCTGCTCCTCGCCGAGATCGCCGAGGAGGCGGGACTTCCCGCGGGCGTGCTCAACATCATCACGGGCGACATCGAGGCCGGGCGCGAGCTCACCACCAACCCGATGGTGGACCTGGTCAGCTTCACCGGCTCCGACAGCGTCGGCCGGCAGGTGTACGAGCAGGCCGCCGGCGGCATCAAGAAGGTCGTGCTCGAACTGGGCGGCAAGTCGGCGAGCATCGTCTGCGAGGACGCGAACCTGGACAAGGTCCTGGGCGAGATGCTGGCCGGGATCACCGTCAACACCGGCCAGGGCTGCTCGCTGTTCACCCGCACGCTGGTGCACCGCTCCCGGTACGACGAGCTGGTCGAGAAGGCCGTCGCCGCGCTGGAGCACATCACGGTGGGCGACCCGGCCGACCCCGGCACCGCGATGGGGCCGCTGATCAGCGCGGCGCAGCGCGACAAGGTCGAGAAGCTCGTCCGGACCGGCGAGGAGGAGGGCGCGCGGATCGTGTTCGGCGGGCGCCGTCCCCCCGCCCTGAGCCGGGGCTACTTCTTCGAGCCCACGCTGTTCACCGAGGTCGACAACGCCATGACGATCGCGCGGACCGAGTTCTTCGGGCCGGTCGGTGCCGTCATCGCCTTCGACGACGACGACGAGGCCGTGCGGCTCGCCAACGACAACCCCTACGGGCTGGCCGGTTCGGTATGGGCGGCCGACCCCATCCGGGCGCACGGGATCGCGACCCGCGTCCGGGCAGGCATGGTCATGGTGAACGGCGGTGGCGGCGGAGTCACGCCGCACGCGGCCTTCGGCGGCTACAAGCAGAGCGGTCTCGGCCGGGAGTGGGGCGAGCACGGCCTCGACGAGTTCCTGCAGACCAAGAGCATCACCTGGCCGGTGGCGTCCGGCTGACCGGCCACCAGTGATCTCACCCGAATGAACGAGGAGGTAGCGGCCATGGGCCGTGTACAGGACAAGGTCGTGTTCATCACCGGGGTCGCCAGGGGGCAGGGCCGCGCGCACGCGCTCCGGCTCGCCGAGGAGGGCGCCGACATCATCGGGGTGGACCTCTGCGCGGACATCGCCACCAACGGCTACGCGCTCGCCACCCGCGAGGACCTCGACGAGACCGTCCGCCAGGTGGAGAAGCTGGGCCGCCGCATCGTCGCCCGGCAGGCCGACGTGCGCGAGCCCGGCGAGCTCAGGGAGGCGGTCGCCGCCGGCGCCGCCGAACTCGGCGGGCTGGACGCCGTCGTCGCGCAGGCCGGTATCTGCCCGCTGGGCACCCAGGACCCGCAGGCGTTCCTGGACGCCGTGACGGTCGACTTCAACGGCGTCGTGCACGCCGTCCAGGCGGCGCTTCCGCACCTGCGCGACGGCGGTTCGATCGTCGCCACCGGGTCCGTCGCGGGCCTGCTGCCGGGCGGTACCGACAACCCGGCCAACGGCTTCGGCGGGATGGGCTACGCGTTCGCCAAGCGGGCCGTCGCCTCGTTCGTCCACGACCTGGCGGCGACGATGGCGCCGCGCAGCATCCGCGCCAACGCCGTGCATCCGACGAACACCAACACCGCCATGCTCAACAGCGACCCGATGTACCGGGTGTTCCGCCCGGACCTGGAGAGCCCCACCCGCGAAGACGTCCTGCTCGCCTTCCCGGCGCTGAACGCGATGCCGGTCGGGTTCGTGGAGCCCGAGGACATCGCCTCCCTGGTCCTGTTCCTGGTCTCCGACGAGTCCCGGTTCATGACCGGCTTGCAGTTGCGGGTGGACGCGGGCGCCTACGTCAAGAACCGCCCGCAGCAGCCACCGGCTCTCTGAGCCCTTCCCGTAGGAGTCACCAATGCCTCTGCAGCCTTGGATGAAACTGCTGTCCGTCGACGACCACCTGATCGAACCTCCGCACGTGTGGTCGGACCGCCTGCCGGCCAAGTTCCGCGAAGCCGGGCCGGTGATCGTCGACCAGCCCCGCCCGAACGGCGGGCCGCCCTCGGAGGTGTGGCGGTACGAAGACCGGATCTACCCCAACATCGGCCTCAACGCAGTCGCGGGCAAGAGCCCCGAAGAGTTCGGAATCGATCCGACCCGCTACGACGAGATGATCCCCGGCTGCTACGACCCGCGGGCGCGGCTGGCGGACATGGACATCGACGATGTGTGGGGAGCCATGTGCTTCCCGTCCTTCCCCCGGTTCGCCGGCACCGTGTTCCTCGAAGGGCAGGATCGCGAGCTGGCGCACCTGTGCGTGCGGGCGTGGAACGACTACATCCTTGACGAGTGGTGCGCCACCGCGCCCGACCGCTTCATCCCGCTGATCATCCTGCCGCTGTGGGACGTGGACCTGAGCGTGGCCGAGATCGAGCGGTGCGCCGCCAAGGGCGCCAAGGCCATCGCGTTCCCGGAGAACCCCGTCCCGCTGGGGCTCCCCTCCTTCCACACCGACCACTGGGACCCGGTCCTGTCGGCCGCCGAGGAGACCGGCATGCCGCTGGCCATGCATTTCGGCACCTCGGGGCAGGCGCCCATCACCGCGCCCGAGGCGCCGATGGCCGTGATGATCGCGCTGTTCGGCTGCAACTCGATGTACGCCACCGCCGACCTGCTGTTCTCACCGGTCTTCCACAAGCATCCGCGGCTGAAGGTCGGCCTGTCGGAAGGCGGCATCGGCTGGATCCCCTACCTGCTCGAACGCATCGACGGGACCTGGGAGCGGCACCGCTTCTACCAGAACCTCAACCAGGACGTCCGTCCCTCGGAGCTGTTCGCCAGAAATATGCACGGGTGCTTCATCGACGACTCCTTCGGCATCGAGGCGCGCCACACGATCGGCGTCGACAACATCACCTGGGAGTGCGACTACCCGCACTCCGACTCCTACTGGCCCAAGAGCCGCGCCGTCGCCGCCGAGCGGCTGGCGGACGTCCCGGACGACGAGGTCCACAAGATCGTGGAGCTGAACACCCGCCGGCTCTACAACTTCGGCGTGTGAAGGCCGGGAGATGAGCGAGAAGCCGGAGTCTGAGCGTTCCGACTGGACGGACCAGGACCTGCTCACCCGCCGGGAGGCGGGTGAGCGGGTCCGCGCCGAGATGGCCGAGACCCAGGCGCGGCTGGAGGCGACCGACCCGTCGCAGGCCGACGAGCGGGCGGCTCTGGAGCGGCGCCTCGCCGCGTTGCGCTCTCATGCCGCCGCCGCGCCCGCTGACCCGTCCGGCGCCTGAGGCGACCGGACGGGTCCCGGACGGGCTACCGCTTCACCTTCTCGTCGAGCAGCGTGCCGCAGGCCGGCTTGGCCTTGGGGTCCGGCACGAACCTCTTACCGCGCAGGGTCGTGACGTAGAAGCAGTTGCCGGCCCCGTGGCTGCCGGCGACGGTGCCGTACTGGGAGAAGTCGATCGGCTTGGGGTGCAGGCCCCCCGCGTCCCAGTCCTTGCTCTTGCGGAGCGCGTCGATGAGCTGTTCCTGGGTCGCGTCGCAGCCCGCCTTCTTCAGCCCGTGCAGCAGCAGGTCGGTGGTCTGCCATCCGAGGGACTGGGAGAAGCTGGGGAGGCTGCTCGTCGACCCGGCGTGCTTCTGGAGGCCCTCCGACATCGCCTTGCCCCCGGCGGTGGGCACCTCGACCGGTGCCGCGGGCGACACGAAGTTGAGCCCCTGGGCGGCCTGCACGGCAGGCTCGGACTTCAGCAGGTCGGCACCGTAGCCGGTGGCCAGCAGCACGGACTTCATCTCGACGCCCGCCCGCTTGAGCCCTCCCGCGATGGCGAAGGCGGTCTCGGGCGTGACGGGGAGGTACAGCACGTCGGCACCGGAGTTCTTGATGCCGAGGACGATGGAGCCGACGTCCTTGCTGCCGAAGGGCACCTTGACGTTGACGTAGCCGCGCTTCAGCCCCGCGTGCTCGGCGGACTGGACGCTGGCCAGGGCGGCCCCGGACGAACTGGCCGTATCGAAGCTCACCGTGGCCGCCTTGGTGCCGCCGAGGCTCTTCCAGTAGTCGCCCATCGTCGAGGCGACCTTCTCGTAGTCGGTGCTGCCGAGGGCGTTGAACAGGTTCCGGTAGTCCTCGTTCAGCCACTGCTTGCCGCCGTCGAAGCCCGCTCCGACGAACGGCGTCTCCTTGGCCTGCGTGCCGGCGTACTGACCCGCGCCGAAGAAGAACGAGCTGTTGGGCAGGACCGCGAATACCTTGTCCTGCCGGACGAGCTTCTGGGTGGCCGACAGGGCGCCCTGCGGCGTGGAGGTGTCGTCGGCCATCACGACCTCGAAGTCGCGTTCGCAGGCGCCGGGCTCCTCCTTGTACGCGGCGAGGCGCGCCTTGACCCCGTCCTGGATGCCGGTGAACCCGGCGCTCGCCGAACCGCTCAGCGAGGTCAGGACCCCGATCTTCGCGCTGGACGTGTCGGCCCCCGACTCCCCGCCGCACGCCGCCGCGGCGAGCAGGAGGACGCCGGCGGCGCCGACGGCGGTGAGGGGCGTGGCGAGAGGTGTCTTCCTCGGCGCGGGTCTTGGCATGGGTTCTCCCCTTTCGGTCGTGACACCGGCCGGCCGTGCGGTACCGCACGGCCGCGGCCGGGTTCACCGAGCCAACTAACCTAGCTAGCTAAGTAAACTTAATGGTCACAATTAAGGCGAGAGCCGTAACACAAGCGTTATCCAAGTTTCGGCCGAGGATTGAGACATGACATGTGAAGTGCGATCCAACAAGAGTTGACAACCAAGATGTCTTGACGCACTTGGATAACTAAGTGCACTGTATGTGGGTCCGCGTGAAGCCCATCACAGCCGTAGCCCCTGGACGGTGTCCGTGCTGCAGTACGTCCTCGCCGGTCTGGCGCTGGGCGCGATCTACGCGATCGCCTCGGCGTCGCTCGTCGTGACCTACGTCTCCTCCGGCGTCTTCAACTTCGCCTTCGGGGCGATGGCCTTCGCGGTCGCCCGGTTCTACTACTTCCTGCACACCGAGAACGGGTGGCCGATCGTGGCCGCGGCGGCGGTGTCACTGGGAATCTTCGCGCCGCTGCTCGGCGCCCTGCTCTACGGGCTGCTGTTCCGCCATCTGCGGCTGCGGCCACCGCTGATCAAGGTCGTCGCCACGATCGGCGTATCGGTGGCGCTGCCGCCGGCCGTCGACCTGATCTTCGGGAAGCTCGCCAACACGACCGCTCCGGGGCTGGCCCCCGTCCCGCTGAAGGTGTTCCACCCGTTCGGCGCCACCATGACGATGGACCAGGTCGTCAACTACCTCGGCCTGGCGGTCGTGCTCGTCGCGGGCGTCGCGGTGCTGAGGTTCACCGATGCCGGGCTCAAGATCCGCGCACTGGTCGACTCCGCCGCCCTGAGCGGCCTGTCCGGGGTGAACGCGTCACGGGTATCGCTCGGGGTGTGGGCCGCGACCACGACGCTGGCCGGGCTCGCCGGGATCCTGGTCGCCCCCACCGCCGGCCTGTCGACCGACGGGATGACCTACCTCATGGCCGCCGCGTTCGCGGCCGTCATCGCGGCGCGGCTGACGAGTCTGCCCATCGCCGTGCTCGCCGCCCTGGCCATGGGCGTGGTCACCACCGTGAGCCAGCGCTACCTGGACCCGGAGAGCGCGCTTTCGGCGCAGATCGTGCCGAGCATCCCGTTCGGGTTCATGCTGCTGTTCCTGCTCTACTACGCGCTGCGCGGGCGGGCCGGGGACGGTCCCGCGGGCGGGGCGCTGGACCGGGCGATCCGGGTGGAGGACGTCGGCGCGGGAGGCGCCGCTCCCCGTCCCGGCCTGCGCTCGCCCTCGACGGCGGCGGCCGTCGCCGCCCTGGTCGTCGTCGCGGCGCTTCCCCTCGTCCTGGACGAGTACTGGGCCGGGCTCGCCGTCACCGGGCTGGCGCTGAGCCTCGTCCTGCTGTCGTACACGCTCGTCACGGGGGAAGGCGGGATGATCTGGCTCTGCCAGATCACCTTCGCGGGACTGGGGGCGCTCGTCTCGGCGGAGCTGGCGACCTCGTACGGCTGGCCGCCGCTGGTGGCCGTCGTCGTCGGTGCGCTGCCGGTCGTCGTGCTGGGCGTCGCCATCGGGCTGCTCACCATCCGGCTCGGCGACCTGTACGTGGCGCTGGTGACGCTGACCTTCGGCCTGCTGGTCCAGACCCTGGTGTTCACGCGCGACCGTTTCGACAACTACGGGCAGGGCGTGCCGATGCCCCGTCCCGGCTTCGCCGAGGACAACCGCGTGTTCGCCTACCTGACGCTGGGCGCGTTCATCGTGCTCGCGCTGCTGCTCATCAACTTCCGCCGTTCGACCGGAGGGCTGGCGATGAGCGCGGTGCGCTGGAGCGAGGACGGCTCCCGCACCGTGGGCCTGAGCATCGTCCGGACCAAGCTGCTGGTGTCGGCGATCGCGACCTACATCGCCGCCGTCGGCGGCGGTTTCCTGGCCATGGACTCCCAGGCCGCCCTGCTGGACTCCTACGGCGTCTTCGGCGGGCTGGTCTGGCTCGCCGTCCTGGTGACGATCGGCTCCCGCTCCCCCGCCGCGGCGCTGGTGGCGAGCCTGAGCTTCCACCTCCTGCCAGGGGTCTTCCACACCTACCTGCCCATCAGCTGGGCCGAGGTTCCGGTGCTGCTGTTCGGGTTCGGCGCGATCATGGTCGCCAAGGACCCGGACGGGATTCTCGCGATGCACGCACGGCAGCTGCGCGGCGTCCTGGACCGCCGGGCGCGCGGGCCCGCGGTCGCCGCCGCACCCGGCCCCGCGGGTGGCCTTGCGGGCACCCCGGAGCCTTCACCCGAATCCGAACCGACCGGCGGGGAGCGCGTATGAGCACGGTGGCCACCGATTCCGCCGCGGCGACCGCCCGGCTGGAGGCGTCCGGGGTCACGGTCCGCTTCGGCGGGCTCGTCGCCCTGGACTGCGTGGACCTGGCGGTCCCGCCCGGCGCCATGGTCGGGCTCGTCGGCCCGAACGGCGCGGGCAAGAGCACCCTGTTCGCCGTTCTGTCGGGCCTGCTCAAACCGAACGCCGGGCGGGTGCGGATGGGCGGCGCGGACGTCACCCGCGCCTCGCCCATGGAACGGGCCCGGCGCGGCCTGGCGCGGACCTTCCAGCGGCCCGAACTGTTCTCCGACCTGACCGTCCGCGAGCATGTCGTGCTGGCCGACCGCGTCCGCCACCGCGGCGGCCGGATCCTGCGCGACCTGGTGACGGGCGGGGGCTTCCGGCGACCGGGCGCGGACGAGGACGAGCGCGTCGACGCGGTCCTGGAAGCCCTGCACCTGGAAGACCTCCGGGACCGCCAGGTGTCGGGGCTGCCCCTCGGCGCGTCCCGGCTGGTCGAGATCGCCCGGGCGCTGGCCACCGGTCCCGAGGTCCTGCTTCTGGACGAGCCCTCGTCCGGGCTGGACGGCCGCGAGACCGAGGAACTGGCGGCAACGCTCGCGCGCCTCAACGCCGACCGCGGCGTCTCGCTGCTGCTCGTCGAGCACGACGTGGAGATGGTGCTGGGGATGTGCGGAACGGTGTACGTCCTCGACTTCGGCGCCATGATCCGGTCGGGCCCGCCCGAGGAGATCCGCTCCGATCCGGCCGTGCGCGCCGCTTACCTCGGGACCGAGCAGCCGTCCTCCCCCAGCGCCACCCCGGACACCGCCCCGGACGAGGAGAGCCGTTGAGCACCAGCACGCCCCTGCTGTCGGTACAGGACCTCCAAGTCCACTACGGGCCCGCGCTCGCACTGTCCGGGGTGTCCTTCGACGTCCCCGCCAAGGGCGCCGTGGCGGTTCTCGGCGCGAACGGCGCCGGGAAGAGCACGCTCGCCCGTGCGCTCAGCGGCCTGGTGCCGCCGAGCGCGGGCCGGGTCGCCTTCGCCGGACGGGACATCACGTCCGCGTCGCCCGACGCGATCCGGCGGTCCGGCCTGGTGCACCTGCCCGAGGGCCGGGGCGTCTTCCCCGGCCTGACCGTGCACGAGAACCTCCGGATGGCGCTGACCGCGGCCGGCGCGGAGCGCGAGGGCGCGATCGACCGCGCGTTCACGATCTTCCCGGTGCTGGGCGAACGGCGGCGGCAGCGGGCCGGCACGCTCTCCGGCGGCGAGCAGCAGATGCTCAGCCTGGCCCGCGCCCTCATGATCACGCCACGGCTGCTGATCGCCGACGAGCTCTCCCTGGGCCTCGCCCCCAAGCTGGTGGACGTGGTGTTCGAGAGCCTGGAGCGCGCGCGGGCGGCGGGCGTCGCGATCATCATGATCGAGCAGTTCGCGCACCGGGCGCTGGAGTTCGCCGACCGCTGCCTGGTCCTGCAGCGAGGGGGCGTCGCGTGGTCGGGGCCGGCGGACGCGGCCGGCGACGAGGTGCTGCGGCACTACCTCGGGGAGGCCGCCACCGCCTGACGGTCACTAAAATGGTCGCAATCGACCACCCGTGAGGAGTTCACACTCCATGGCGACGCCCGCTGTGAACGTCCCGCCGACCGGCGGCGCCGACGCCGCCCCAACTGCCCCCGCCGTCCCGCCGGACGTCCCGGACGGCGTGCGCGCGGGGACCCTGGGCGCACGGGTGGCCCAGCGGATCGAGGACGAGATCGTCCGGTCGGGCTGGCCGGTCGGCCGCAACCTCGGCTCGGAGCAGGACCTGCAGGACCGCCATGGCGTGAGCAAGTCCGTGCTGCGCGAGGCGGTCCGGCTCGTCGAGCACCACGGCGTCGCCCGGATGCGGCGCGGCCCCGGCGGCGGCCTGTTCGTCACCGCGCCGGACGTGGCGCCCGCCGCCCGCGCGATGGTCACCTACCTGGACTATGTCGGCACGACGGTCGACGACCTCATCGACGTCCGGCTGCTGCTGGAGCCCCGCGCCGTCATGCTGGCCTCCGCGCGGCTCACCGAGGACGGCGTCCGGCTGCTGCGGAGCGTGCTGGAGCAGGAGCACCGGCGGCGCGCCGAGCCCGGCATCTGGTCCCAGGACCCGGTGCACACCGCGCTCTGCGAGCTGTCGGGTAATCCGGCGCTGCTCGTCTTCACCGAGGTCCTCACCCGGCTCACCGACCGTTACGCGCACACGGCGCGGCGCAAGTCGAAGGCCGAGGCGGTGCGCAACAAGGAGATGGCGGGCCGCAGCCACGCCGCCATCGTCGAGGCGGTCATCGCCGGCGACACGGCGCAGGCCCACGCCGTGCTCACCGAGCATCTGCGCGATGCCGCCGGATGGCTGAAGCAAAACCGTCCCGGCGCGGACGGCCCGGTCGCATGGCAGCTGCTGGAGGCCCCGGGCGCCAAGCTCAGCGAGCTGATCGCCGCCCGGATCCAGGACACGATCGCCGCCGGCGGCTGGCCGGTCGGGACACTGCTCGGCTCCGAGGCCGACCTGCTGGAGCGGTACGACATCAGCCGCGCGGTGCTGCGCGAGGCCGTCCGGCTACTGGAGCACCACGGCGTCGCCCGGATGCGGCGCGGCCCCGGCGGCGGCCTGCTGGTCACCGCGCCGGACCCGGCCGCCAGCATCGACTCCATGGCCCTCTACCTCGGCCACCGGCGCGCCACGGCGGGGCACCTGCGCGCGGTCCGTGAGGCGTTCGAGCTGGGCGCGCTGGGCCCGGTCACGGCGCGGCGGCGGGAGCCCGGGGTTGCCGGGCGGCTGGAGGCGGCGGCGTCCGGCGGGCCCGCGGCGTCCTTCCACGACGAACTGGTCCACCTCGCCGGGAACCCTGTGCTCACGCTGTTCGTCCGGATACTCTCCGAACTGCGGCGCAGGCAGGCGGGCACCGGCGTCGCGCGGCCGCCGGAGGCGGACGCCCCGGCCGGGCGGGAGCGGGCGCACCGGGACGTGGCCGACGCGATCCTCGCGGGGGACGAGAGCCTGGCACGGCATCGCGTCCGCCGCGATCTCACCGCCTGCCACACCTGGTGACACCTCCCCTCCCGGCCGACCGTCCAGGATCGCCGACTACCTAAGATCGGAGCGTGGAAGCCACGGAAGTCAGGGATGAGCCGCCCGCGTCCGGATCGGACAGGCTGGGCACCACCGGCTCCGTGGACAAGCTCGCCTCACGGGTGGCGCAGCGGATCGAGGCCGAGGTGATCGCCCAGGGCTGGCCCGTCGGGGAGGTCCTCGACTCCGAGCCCGTGCTCCGGGAGCGCTACGGGGTGAGCCGCACCGTGCTGCGGGAGGCGGCACGGCTGCTGGAACACCATCAGGTCGCCCGGATGCGCCGCGGCCCCGGCGGCGGCCTGGTGGTCTGCGCACCGGACGCGGAACCCACGGTGGCGGCGATGGTCGTCTACATCGAGCACGTCGGCACCGATCTGCGCGACGTGCTGCACGCCCGCCGCCTCATCGAGCCGATCCTGGGCAAGCTCGCCGCGGAGCGCATCGATGAGGAAGGCATCGGGAGGCTGCGCGGGACCCACGCGGCGGAGCTGGCGCCCACGCAGGCCGGCGAGTGGGCGGGCGGACTCTTCCACAGCGTTCTGAGCGAGATGACCCGCAACCCGGTGCTCCAGGTGTTCATCGAGGTCCTGGAGCAGCTCGCCTACCGCTACGTGGCCCTGGCCAGGCCCATGCCCGCGGACGAGGTACGCCGCTTCACCAAGGCCACCCACCACCGGCACGCCGGCATCCTCGACGCCACCGTCGCCGGGGACGCGCCCCGCGCCCAGGTCGAGCTGATCAAGCACCTGGACGAGGTGTCCGAATGGTTCGGCGACGCGATCGGCGGGGCCGGGAACGGCGAAGGCCCGGCGGTCCGGCTGGCGCCCGAGCCGGTGGGCCTGGCCGCCGGTCGCACGCTGGCCGAGGTGGTCGCGATGCGCATCTACGGGGACGTCGTCCGGGAGAGCATGGCGGCCGGGACGGTCATCGGGTCCGAGTCCGAGCTGATGGAGCGGTACGAGACCAGCCGGGCCGTGCTGCGCGCGGCCGTCCGGCTGCTGGAGCACCATTCGGTCGCCACGTCCCGGCGCGGCCCCGGTGGCGGGCTCGTCGTCACCCGCCAGCAGCCGCGGGCGGCCATCGACGCCACCGCGCTGTACCTGGCCTACCGCCGCGCCGCCACCGGCGACCTGCTCGTCGTCCGCGAGGCGATCGAAGTCGGCCTGGTCGCGCAACTGGCCGCACGGCGGGAGGAACCGGACGTCGCCCGGAGCCTTGCGACCATGGGCGACCGGCTGGGACGGCCGCAGGGCGACGGGCCTGACCGGGACTTCCACGCCGACCTCACCGAACTGGCCGGCAACCCCGTCCTGACGCTCTTCCTGCGGATCATCACGGAGCTGTCAAGCCGTACCGGGGCGTCCGGCGGCTGCGGGCACCAGGCCGGCGCTCGGCATCTGGAGATCCTCGGCGCGATCCTGGACGGCGACGTCAGCCTGGCTCAGTACCGGATGAGGCGCCACCTGTCCCTCTGATCGTCCCGTTTTGAGAGCACTCAATACCGCAATAATAAGAGATACTCCGGCTTCTAGCCTTGATGTCCCGAAATTGTGAGCACTATAATCCCGTCTCATGGATCAGCCGACGGCGCGGCCCGTACCGCAGCCGACACTCGCCAGCGCGGACTTCTGGGCCGCGGGCGGGGACGGGGAACTGCGCATCGCGCGATGCGCCGACTGCTCGGCCTACACGCATCCGCCGCTGCCGCGCTGCCGGTCCTGCCGGAGCCCGGCGATGACCATGACGCCGGTCGGCGGCGGGGCCACGGTCGCCGGGTTCACCGTGAACCACCAGCAGTGGCTGCCGGGCTTCCCGCCGCCCTACGTCATCGCGATCGTCGTCCTGGACGAGGACGAAGGGGCGCGCCTCACCACCAACATCGTCAACTGCGAGCCCGGCGACGTGCACGTGGGCATGCGGGTGCGGGTGCTGTTCGAGAAGGCCGGCGAGGTCCACGTACCGCTGTTCGAGCCGGACCCGGACCGTCCCGGAGGACCCGTCCCCGGCCCGCCGGCCCGCCGCCCCGTGCCGCGTCCGATGGCCGCCCCGCGCAAGTTCGAGGACAGGGTGGCCCTGACCGGCGTCGGGCAGTCGGCGGTCGGCCGCCGCCTCATGGTCGATCCGCTGGCACTCACCGCGGACGCCTGCATGAACGCGATCGAGGACGCGGGCCTGACCCCGGACGACATCGACGGCCTGGCCACCTACCCCGGCCCGGCCCCCGGGGGCATGTCGGAGGGCGGGGTCATGGCCCTGGAGGAGGCCCTGCGGCTGCGCCCGACCTGGGTCAACGGCGGCTCGGAGACGCCCGGCCAGATCGGGTCGATCACCTCGGCGATGCTGGCCGTCGCCGCCGGGCTGTGCCGGCACGTGCTGTGCTTCCGGACGGTGTGGGAGTCGTCCCACATGGCCCTGGTCCGCTCCGGCCGGTGGCACCTCCCCGAGGGCCCGGCGACCGGCATGATGGAGTGGCGGCTGCCGTTCGGCGCGGCGTCGGCCGCGAACTGGATCGCCTGCCAGGCGTCCCACTACTTCCACCGGTACGGCGGCGACCGCAAGATGCTCGGCTGGATCGCGGTCAACACGCGGCGCAACGCCGCCCTCAACCCCGACGCCGTCTACCGCGACCCGCTGACCATGGACGACTACCTCGCGGCCCGGATGGTCTCGACCCCATTCGGGCTGTACGACTGCGACGTCCCCGTGGACGGCGCGGTCGCCGTCGTCGTGTCCGCTGCGGAGACCGCGGCGGACCGGCCGAAGCCCTCCGTGCTGGTCGAGGCGGTCGGCACCCAGATCACCGAGCGGCTGAGCTGGGACCAGGACACCCTGACCCACCTCCCGCAGTCGCTCGGCCCCTCGGCGCACCTGTGGAGCCGCACGTCGCTGCGCCCGCGCGACGTCGACGTCGCCGAACTGTACGACGGGTTCTCCTTCAACGCCCTGTCGTGGCTGGAGGCACTCGGGTTCTGCGAGTTCGGCGGCGCCCGGGACTTCATCGACGAGGGCCGCGGCATCGCGCTCGACGGACGGCTGCCGCTCAACACCCACGGCGGCCAGCTGTCCGCCGGGCGCACCCACGGCTACGGATTCGTCCGCGAGGCGATGCTGCAACTGCGGGGTGAGGCCGGGGCCAGGCAGGTGCCGGACGCCCGCGTCGCCGTCGTCAGCGCCGGCGGGGGCGTCCCGTCGGGCGCCCTGCTGCTGCGTGCGGACGGCTGAACCCGCCGCTCCCCTTGGCAAGCCACCCCCTGACGGAAGGGACCCGACCGTGATCGAGACCGAGGACCGCTTCTCGCCCGCCGACGACGACCTGCACACCCCCAGCGACGACTTCTACGAGACGGAGACCTTCTGGTACTCCTTCTTCGTCCCGGAACGCGATCTCGGCGGATGGCTGTACGCGTCGATCCGCGGGACCCCGGGGACGACGGGCGGCGGCATGTGGATGTGGGACCGTACCGGGACGGTCCCGTGGCGCGTCCCCTTCTTCCAGAGTTTCGGCCACCTCAAGATGCCGACCCCCCGCGGCCCGGGAGCCCTCGACTTCCCCACCGGCCTGTCGGTCCGGACGCTGGAGCCCGGCATGTCCTACGACCTCCGGTACGACGACCGCGACCGGGTCGAGGTGCGGTTCCGCTTCGACGCGGTCGAGGAACCGGTACCGCTGCGCCCCGGCGAACCGCCGTACCCCAAGGCGTCCCACTACGACCAGACGGGACGGATCAGCGGTCACATCCTCCTGGACGGTGAGCGGATCGACGTCGACTGCCACGCCATGCGCGACCGTTCCTGGGGGCCTCGGCACGAGCGCGGCTACCGCCGGGTCGGCTACACCTGGGCCGCGTCCCCCGATCTCAGCTTCCTGACCTACACCGCGCCCAGGGGCCCCGGCGCCGAGCACGTCTACAGCGGCTACGTGCGGCGGGACGGCCAGGTGGCACGCATCGTGGACGGCCGCCGCGAGGTCGAACGCGACCCCGCCGAGAACTGGGTGACCGCGATCTCCGTGGAGGTCCGCGACGAGCTCGGCCGCGTCACGCAGGCACGTGCGGAGGGCACGAGCAGGCTGGTCCTGCCGGGCGCCACCTCGCTGTGCCTGTGCACCTGCCTGCGTTGGACCGTGGAGGGGCAGACCCTGACCGGCGAGGACCAGGACGTCTGGCCGCTGCGGGACTGGCCCCGGCCCTGGAACGGAGGAGCGTGATGGGCACGTCCGCCTCACCCCGGAAGGAACCGGCCACCGGGCTCAGCCAGGACCTCGTCGACTGGATGGCCGGCGCCGTCCAAGGGAAGATCGTCTCCTTTGACCGGCGGCCGGGAGGGGGACGCCGCGAGGCCTGGTTCGTCGACGCGGAGAAGGCGGACGGAACGCGGCTGGAGCTGTTCCTCCGCTACGACCGAGGCAAGGGGGACGACTCCTTCACCCTTCACGACGAGGCACGCTTCTTCCTCGCCCTCCAGGACACGCCCGTCCCGGTGCCGCGCATCCACGCCGTGCACCCCACCGAGCAGGCCATCCTCGCCGAGCGGGCCCCAGGCCAGACCTGGTTCTCCCAGTTGCGGGACGAGGAGCAGCGGCTCCGCATCGCGCGCGAGTTCATGGAGATCCTCGCCGCCCTGCACGCGGTCGACCCGCGCAGGATCCTCTCCACCGCCCCGGACACGGACCTGCGCGACCTCGTGCACGCCGAGATCGACCGCTGGGAAGCGCTCTACCGGGCCTCCAGGGCTCCCGCCGACCCGCTCGTCGAGCTCGGCCTCGCCTGGGTGCGCCAGAACGTCCCCAACGCGTCCGGTCCTGTGGTGATCGTGCAGGGCGACACCGGCCCGGGCAACTTCCTCTACCAGGACGGCCGGGTCACCGCCGTGCTCGACTGGGAGCTCGCCCACCTGGGCGACCCGCACGACGACCTGGCATGGCTCACGCTCCGCGCGGTCCAGGAGCCGTTCACGCACATCCCCGACCGGCTGGCCGACTACGCGACGGCGTCCGGAAACACCGTGGACCCCGACCGCATCCGCTACTACCGCGTCCTGGCCGAACTGCGCATCCTGATCCTGGGCCACCAGGGTGCAGAACGTCCCGACCCCTTGGGGGAGGTGGGCAACGGCCTGGTGTACGGCATCCTGCACCGCCGCCTGTTCGTCGAGGCACTGGCGGACGCCACCGGCACCACCCTGGAAACCCCGGCGCCGCTGGAGGCGTCCCCCAGCGCCAACGAGCGGTACTACGACGCGGCGCTCGCCCAGATCAAGGACATCATCGTCCCGCGCAGCGAGGACCCCTTCGTCGTCCTGCGCAGCAAGGGCCTGGCGCGCATCCTGAAGTACCTCCGCGAGAGCGAGCGGCTCGCGGACGCCAAGAACCGCAGCGAACTCGACGACCTCGAATCCGTCCTCGGATCCCGCCCGGCCGACGTCGCAACGGGCCAGGCCCACCTCGCCGAAGCACTGCGCGCAGGCACGATGTCCATGGCGTCCGCACTCCCGATCCTCCACCGATGGGTGCTCCGCGAAACACAGGCGGGCCTGCCCGCCATGGGCCGCCTCGCGGCTCGCCGGTACGACCCTCTTTCCTGACTCCCGCGCGCTGGAGCCGGATGATGTTTCCCGGAAGGTCGGGAACCGGCGGCACCGGCACGGGATGGTGCTGAATGTGGACAGAGCGGTACAGCCCGACAGGGAGAGCACTGTTCTGATACGAGAGCAGCCGACTTTTAATCCGGAGGTTGCGCAACCCAGCATCACCGCATGATGACGCAGACATATCAGGTGATCACTTCCCGGGCATATCTCCTTGCCTGACCCGCTTCGAGCAGAACATCCATCAATCGGTGCGGCGGCGGCTGCGGATCTTGTCGAAGGCGGCGAGGGCGGTGTCGTCGGCGTCGTCGAGGGTGTGCAGGTAGCGCTCGGTGGTCGAGATTGACCCGTGCCCGAGGCGTTCCTTGACGACTTGGAGGTCGGCGCCGCCGGCCAAGAGCCAGGAGGCGTGGGCGTGGCGGAGGTCGTGGATGCGGACCTTGACGTCCAGGTCGGCCTTCTTGAGGGCGGGCTTCCAGATCTGGTTGCGGAACCAGTTGGCGGGCATGTGACCGTCGGTCTCACGGCGGCGGTGTTCGCGGGGGTTGTCCTTGCCGTCGGCGCGGCGGCGGGCCCGGTATTCGGCGAAGGCTCTTCTGCAATGGTCGCAGCGGCATTTGGCGGCGTTGTAGGCGCTTAGTGTGCCGTGTCGGTATCGGCGTCCCTTGGCGTTCTCTTCGGTCCAGCCGAGTGCCTCCGGGGCGAGAGGGGCGGATTGCTGCTCGATCGCGGCTTCCGGCTGGTACACGAACAGGAGTCCGTCGGTGCCGAGTTTCTCTTCGATGATGTGGTCATCGAGTTTGGCGACGATCTGGTCACTGAGCTTGAAGCGTCGCCACTCTTTGTCTTTGGGGTAGTCCTTGACCAGGAAGCGTTTGCCTTCGGGGTGGAATTTCGGGTTGAGTTCCACTACGACGCGGCTGACCGTCAGGAGGCGGGAACGGGTTTTGAGGTCGCGGCCGCGGAGTTCGGTGAGCTCACCCCAGCGCAGGCCTGTTTCGATGGCGGTTTCGACCAGGAGTTTGGAGTCGGCGTCCGGGAGTGCGTGGTAGAGATCGTCGAACTGCTCTGGGTTGATGATTTCCAGCGGCTTTTCGGGGACGGTGGGGGTGCGGACTCCTTTGCAGGGGTGGATGTAGGTCACCTGGTCGTTCAGTGCGGTGGTGAAGATGGCGCTGAGGACGACCTTGTTGTAGCGGATGGTGGCGGCGGAGACACCGTTCTTCTTCATGCGCCTGATCCAGACGCGGACGTGCTCGGGCAGGATGTCCATCATCCGCATGGCACCGAACTCGGGCATGACGTGCTTGTAGATGGAGTAGTGGTAGCTCTGCATGGTGGTCGGCTCGACCTCGTGGTTGGGCAGCCAGGTCTCCTCGACGTACTTCTTGAAGGTCTGTCGTCCTCGCTTGAGGTTGAGGTCCCGGCCCTTGCCGACCTCGGCCTCGGCGCGTTGCCAGGCCTTGTCGGCCTCCTTCTTGGAGGAGAAGGTGCCCGCCGATGTGATCTTGCCCTTGAGGTCTTCGTAGCAGGCGGTGTAGCGCGGCTTGCCGTGCCGGTCCAGCCGCTTGAACGCGTACCCCAACGTCACTCCCCCGAATGATCGTTTGTTAGTGGCTCGTTAGTGGACTCTGCCCTACGGGGCGGCATCCAGGATGACTGCGTGTCATCCAGTTTAGGTCGCTGACCTGCATGTTCTCATGGATTCGACTGATCGCAAAGACGGCAGGTTGAACACCTCAAAGCCACTGGGGGTCAAGGGGTCGTGGGTTCAAATCCCGCCGTCCCGACACAGGAACACCAGCTCAGAGGGCTTCGGAGATCATTCCGGAGCCCTTTTTCGATCTTCAAGGTCGAAGGGGAGCCACCGCCGGTCGGCCTATGCCGACTTTCCCGTACCGAACACCGCGTCGGCGGCCCCGGCACCCGGCTCGGGCGCCCGGCCGTTCCCTTGGGGTCTTGACCAGTTCCGCCATGTTCCGCATAGCCATGTCCCGCGCTCGGGCCTGCCGGATCGCCGCTCTTCGGGATCGCGTGCAACCCTCAGCAAATCACCGGGAAGGCCCGCCCCTTCCCGGCCGATCCACAGGTCTCCAGCATTGCTCCTCGATTGAACTTCCCCGGCTCGCGGGATCGAGTGCCGGGTACCGCCCCCTCACCGGACCGGCCGGGCAACAGGTCGCCCAGCACTTCCGTTCAGAATGCGAAGCGGCGCACCCGCTCCGGGTGGAGGACGACACGGACGTGCTCGTCGGCGAGCATCGCGGTCAGGTCGTCCGCCCGCTCGTCGAGATCCCAGTAGCGGGCGGCGAGCCGCTCGGCGAGCTCCCGTGCGCCGTCGTCTTCGGCGGTGGTATGGCCGGTGACCGATACCCAGCGCTCACGCTCGCCGACCGGGGCGGCGACGACGACCGAAGCGCGCGGATCGCGGCGCAGCCGTCGCAGTTTCACCGAGTCCGACGGCGTGAACAGTTGGATGGTCCCGTCCGCGGTGGCCTCGAACCAGACCGGCCGGGGCTGTGCGGGTTGCGGTGACCCGGCCACGGTCAAGAAGCCGTGCAGCGGTCGGGCGAGAAACTCGAGGTCCTCCGTGGTCAGGGTGCCGGTGTCCATGAAGCTCCTCTGTTGGTAGGGCCGTCGTCTGTGGGGCCGCTCCGTGCGGTCTTCTGCACCGCGGCCCCGCAGCAAAGGACGGTGGCCGCCCGTCACATCAGCTCAGCCGAGGAAGGAGCGCAGGGCGGCGTTGACGTCGTCGGCGTGGGTCCAGAGCAGCCCGTGCGGGGCGCCCTCGATCTCGATGTACTCGGCGTCTGGGAGGAGTTTGCGGAAGCGGCGGGCGGTGGCGTCGATGGGCAGGATGTTGTCGGCGGTGCCGTGCAGGATCAGGGCCGGCTTGCCGCTCGCGCGAACCGCCTCGACGTCGGCGCGGAAGTCCTCGATCCACGAGGAGACGACGGCGTAGGCCGCCACCGGAGCGCTGGAGACGGCGGTGTTCCAGCTGCCGGTGACCGCTTCCTGGCTGATCCGGCTGCCGAGGTTGTCTTCAAGGTTGTAGAAGTCGGAGAAGAACTGCGTGTACCAGGCGTAGCGGTCCCCCTTGGCCGCGGCCTCGATTCCGTCGAAGACCTTCTGCGGCACGCCCTCTGGGTTGTCGTCGCGGGCGACGAGGAAGGGTTCCAGCGAGGCGAGGAACGCGAGCTTGGCGACCCGCTGGTGGCCGTACCGCGAGACGTAGCGGGCGAGCTCGCCTGTGCCCATCGAGAAACCGACGAGGACGACGTCGCTGAGGTCGAGGGTCTCCAGCAGCGTGTTGAGGTCGGCGGCGAAGGTGTCGTAGTCGTAGCCGGACCCGACCTTCGACGAACGGCCGAAGCCGCGACGGTCGTAGGTGATGACGCGGTACCCGGCGGCGAGCAGCTCGCGCGTCTGCCGCTCCCAGCTGTGACCGTTCAGCGGATACCCGTGGATGAGGACGACGGGCTGTCCCGCGCCCTGGTCCTCGTAGTAGAGCTCGATGGGAGTGCTGTTCTCGTTCCCGATGGTGATGAGGCCCATGAGGTGGGTTCCTTTCCTCGTTGTTCGGTTCTGTTGTGCCCGTCAGGTGCTGACTAGAGCGCCGTGATGGACGTGTTTGGTGTCTTTCACCGCGGACAAGAGCGACTCCTGGAACGAGCGCGCGTCCTGGAAACGGTCCTCCCGGTCCTTGGCGAGAGCCTTCGCGAGTACGGCATCAAGTGCCGGACGGACGGTGCGGACCTGCGTGGGCGGCTCGTGGATGTGCTGGTAGGCAACGGAGAGGGGGTTGTCCCCGACGAACGGTGGCCGCCCGGTCAGAAGTTCGTAAAGCACGCAGCCTGCGGAGTAGAGGTCGCTGCGGGCGTCCACGGTTTCACCGCGCGCCTGCTCGGGAGAGAGGTACGAAGGGGTTCCGACGAACACCTGGGCCTGGGTCAGGGTCGCGGCCAGATCGCCGGTGGCACGCGAGATTCCGAAGTCCACGACCTTGACAGCGTCCTCCGGCGTGATCATCACGTTGGCCGGCTTGATGTCGCGATGGACGACGCCCGCCCGATGGCTGAAATCGAGCGCCGAGAGGATCCCGACCTGATACCGAAGGGTTTCGTTGAGCATGAGCCCGCGCGTCCTGAGCAGATCCCGCAAGGACCGCCCCTCGACGTACTCCATGACGATGAAGGGAACTCGGACCTTGCCCCCTGAGCCGTCCCCGGCTTCCTCGTGCCCGGTGTCGTAGATGGAGACGATGGCGGGATGGCTGAGACCGGCCACCGTCAGCGCTTCGCGCTCGAAGCGGGCCTGGAACGCCGGATCTCGCACGAGGTCCTGGCGGAGCATCTTGAGGGCGACCGAACGGCCCGAGCGGATGTCGCGGCCGCGGTGGACGTGGGCAGTGGCACCCCGGCCGATGACGTCACCCACTTCGTACCGACCGCCAATGACTCGATCCACATTCATCAGCTTTTCTCCGCCGTCCGATAGAGATCGTGATGGTGATCGTGTCGCCGAGACCGGGTGAGCCCGTTCGGTGGACGTCAGGCTCATCGGCGCGGCTCCCAGCGGAAGAACCGGTTGGCCAGTGCGACGGCGACGAGGACCCAGGCCATGGTGATCGGCAGCAGGACCAGGGAGTCGGCGAGGGGGACGCCGCCGTTCCAGGCGTTGACGACCAGTTCGGTGGCCGCGCCTCCGGGAAGCAGCAACTTGAGCAGGGCGAGGTCCTCGGTGCCGGTGATTCCCACCCAGCTGGCCACCGCGATCACGGACAGGCTCACCGGCAGGGTGGTCACCTGGGCGTGCTCTGGAGAGTTCGTGAGTCCTGCGGTGGCCAGGGCCAGGGCGACCAGCATGGCCGTCGTTGCCAGGATCGCGACCGCCAGGAGCGGAATCTGAGCCGGTCCGGTGGCGACCGCACCCAGCACGATCAGGATCACGACCGCTTGGACGAGCGCGATGACGGTGACCGGCAGGACCAGCCCGGCGAGGATGCTCGCGTCGCTCGCGGCGGTGGCGCGCAACCGTTTGAGGAAGAGGTTCTGCCGGCGTGAGGCCAGCGTGGTCACCGCCGTGATGTACAGCCCGAAGGCCAGCACGGTGAACATCACGATCGCCGCGATGTAGCCGAGGCTGCCGAGATCGGAGAACACCTCGTGCTGGTGAACGAAGTAGCCACTGACGACGACCGGGATGACGAGACCGGTGACCAGGACCAGCCGGTTCCGGAGAATCTGGATCATCTCACTGCGAGCGATCTCCAACATGCTGGCGGTTCCTTTCGCGGCGAAGTGCCGTGGGGGTCAGTCGCGGCTGATGGCGCGGAAGATGTCGTCCAGGCGGGTCGGGCCGGCCTGCAGCTCTCGCAACTCAACCCCGGTGTCATGCGCCCAGCCCAGTAGCCGGTGGAGGTCGTCCTGCAGCCTGAAGGTCTCGATGTGGAAGGCCCCGTTGACCGCACCCACGATCGGCGGCTCGGGAGCGCCGGGTGCAAGCCCGAAACTGATCACCGACGGCAGGGACTGCGTCAGCTCCGCGACCGTGCCTTCCCGATGGAGCGTGCCCTCGTGCATGATGCCGATGCGGTCGGCGCGCTGCTGGGCCTCCTCCAGGTAGTGGGTGGTGAGCACGATCGTGGACCCCTCATCGCGCAGCCTGTCGACAGCGGCCCAGAGGGCGTCGCGGGACTGGATGTCCAGCCCGGTGGTGGGCTCGTCGAGGATGACCAGCTCGGGCCCGCCGTACACGGCGGTGGCGAAGTCCAGGCGGCGTTTCTCGCCACCGGACAGCTGGGAGACCCTGGTGCCGGCCTTGCGGGTGAGGCCTGCGATGCCGAGCACCCGGTCAACGTCGTCGCGTCTCCCGCTCAGGGCGCCGATCAGGCCGACCGACTCCCGCACCGTCAGATCCGGGGAGAAGCCGCTCTCCTGCAGCATGATGCCCGTCCGCGGACGCACCGCGCGCCGATCCTGCGGGCTCTCACCGAAGATCCGCACCGTGCCGGAGGCGGCCCGGCGGTGCCCCTCGACCACCTCCAGGGTGGACGTCTTGCCGGCTCCGTTCGTGCCCAGCAACGCGTAGAACTCGCCGCGCCGCACGTGGAAGGACAGGTCACGGACAGCGGCGAAATCACCGTAGGTCACGTTCAGACGTTCGACGTCGATGACGGGAGTGGCGGGCATCGTGCTTCCTTTCGCGTCCACGAGCCGGTGGCGTCACCGGTCAGGCCCGGTCCCGGGCCGAGGGGGTCCTGCTGACCCGGTCGATGCCGGTTCGTGCCGTGTCGTCAGTCTCGCGCCGGGCGCGGTGCCTTCGCGTCGGTGGAAGCCGCGATGCCTTTCGCAGGTCAGCACGCCCACATGCTGAGATCAGGCCTGGCGGAATGTGGTTCGCATAGGTAACAATCACCTAGTCCGGTACGTACTCGAGGGGAGCGAAGCTGACCGACCTCTTGGGCCGGCGTGCGGAGCGCGAGGCGGTCGAACAACTGCTCACGCAGGCGCGGGCCGGGCGCAGCGGGACGCTTGTGCTGCGCGGGGAGGCCGGCATCGGCAAGACCGCCTTGCTGGAGTACGCCCGCGAGTGCGCGGCTCCCTCGGGTTTCCGGGTGGAGAGCTCGGTCGGAGCGGAGTCGGAGTCGCAGTTCGTGTTCGCCGGCCTGCACCAGTTGTGCACGCCGCTGCTGGGCCACGCGGACGCGCTGCCCGACCCGCAGCAGGCCGCCCTGGGCGTGGCGTTCGGGCTGAGTTCCGGTACCGCGCCGGACCGTTTCCTGGTCGGGCTGGCCGTCCTCAACCTGCTGGCCGAGGTGGCCGAGGAGGGGCCTTTGCTGTGCCTGGTCGACGATGCGCAATGGCTGGACGAGGCGTCGGCTCAGGTTCTGGCGTTCGTGGCGCGGCGGGTGGAGGCCGAGCGGGTGGCGTTGGTGGTCGCGGCGCGCGGCTCCGGCGAGGGTGACGTCGAGCGGTTCGCCGGGTTGCCGGAACTGCGCCTGGACAGGCTCGGAGAGAGTGACGCCCGGGCGTTGTTGACCGCAGGTGTACATGCACCGCTGGATGACGCCGTGCGCGAGCGTGTCCTCGCCGAGGCGCGCGGCAACCCGTTGGCGCTGCTGGAACTGCCCCGGGGCGCACCCCCGGCGAAGTTGGCCGGAGGGTTCGAGCTGCCGGATGTGCTGAGCGTTCCTCGCCGCATCGAGGACGGCTTCCGGCGCCGATCGGCCGGCCTGCCCGCCGAGGCGCGGCTGCTGTTGCTGGTCGCGGCGGCCGATCCGACCGGCGATACGGCGCTGCTGTGGCGCGCCGCGGCACGGCTTGGGATCGACCCCGAGGCGGCCGCGCCGGCGGAAGCGGCCGGGCTGCTCCAGATCGACACCCTGGTGCGGTTTCGTCATTCGCTGGTGCGCTCGGCGGTCTATCTGGCCGCCGCGCCCCCGGACCTGCGTCGCGTGCACGGCGCGCTGGCCAGTGCCACCGACCCGGTGTCCGACCCCGACCGGCGAGCCTGGCACCACGCTCAGGCGGTGCTGGGCGCCGACGAGCAAGCCGCCGCGGAGCTGGAGCGCTCCGCCGACCGGGCCCGTGCCCGCGGCGGGTTGGCCGCTGCGGCCGCGTTCCTGCGGCAAGCGGCCGAGCTGACCCCCGATCCCGCCGCCCGTGCGACGCGG
The DNA here is from genome assembly GCF_004348425.1 of Actinomadura sp. 7K507. GTDB lineage: Bacteria > Actinomycetota > Actinomycetes > Streptosporangiales > Streptosporangiaceae > Spirillospora. The sequence goes on along the minus strand of NZ_SMKK01000044.1, from coordinate 13,837 downwards.
GCACTCGAAGCCGCGCACGCCAAGCACGACGCCGGCGCATCCGAGGCCGCCTTGGAGCTACTGGCGGGCGCCGCGACCGGACCACTGGACGCCCTGCAACACGCGCGGCTCGAGTTGCTACGCGCCCAGATCGCGTTCCACCTGACGCGAGGCAGCGACATGCCGGGGATGCTGCTCGACGCCGCCAAGACACTGGCCCCACTGGACCCGGCGCTGGCCCGCGAAACCTACCTACACGCGCTCGATGCCGCGATCCACGCCGGTCACCTCGCCCGCGGCTGCGGGATAGCGGAGGCTGCCGAAGCCGCCCACGACGCGCCCCCACCACCGACGCCGCCGCGGCCGGTCGATCTGCTGCTGGACGGGCTGGCCACGAGGTTCACGCACGGGTTCGAGGCGAGTGTTCCCACCCTCCAGCGGTCACTGGCGACGCTTCTCGACCACGAATCCCGAGTCGACGACGACGACCGCCGCTGGCTGTGGCTGGCCTGCCATGTCGCGTCGATGCTGTGGGATGACGAGGCGCTCTACGTACTGGCCGGCCGCGCGGTCCGGCTCGCCCGCGAGGCCGGCGCGCTGTCCACGCTGCCCGCCGCGCTCAACGCCGTCGCCTCGATACGCGTGCTCACCGGTGAGCTCGCCCGTGCCACCGAGCTGGCCGCCGAGGAGGCCGCGATCACGCAGGCGACCGGGGCCCCGCCGCTGCCGAACGCCCGGCTCATGCTGGCCGCCTGGCGTGGCCGACAGCCCGAAGCGTTGGAACTGTACGCAGCCATGGTCAAGGAGGCGACGGAGCGGGGTGAGGGCACACCGGTCAACCTGGCCCAGGCCACACTGGCAACGCTGCACAACGGCCTCGGCAACTACGACGACGCCCTCGCCGCCGCGACACCGCCTTGCGAGCACGACGACCTGGCGTACAGCAGCCTGGCCCTTCCCGAGCTCGTCGAAGCGGCGGCCCGCGCCGGTGAGCAGGAACGTGCGGCAGCCGCGCTGGAGCAGCTCAGCTCCCGGGCCCGCGCCAGTGGGACGGACTTCGCGCTGGGGCTGGCCGCGCGATCGCGTGCGCTGACCATCACTGGTCCTGCCGCCGAGGAGCACTACCGCGAGGCGATCGTACGGCTCACCAACTGCCGGTGGGCCGTCTTCCTCGCCCGCACCCACCTGGTCTACGGCGAGTGGCTGCGCCGTGAGGGCCGTCGCCAGGACGCCCGTGAACAGCTCCGCACCGCCCACCGGCAGCTTTCGGACATGGGCATGGAGGCGTTCGCCGAGCGGGCCGCGCGCGAGTTGCGCGCCACTGGTGAGCACCCCCGCAAACGGACCGCCCAGCCGACCGACTCCCTCACCGCCCACGAGCTGCACATCGCACGGCTGGTGGCCACCGGGGCTACCTCCCGGGAGGTGGCTGCGCAGCTGTTCCTCAGCCCGCGCACGGTGGAAGCCCACCTCCGCAACATCTTCCGCAAGCTGGGCATCACCTCCCGCCGGCAGCTCAGAGAACTGCCGCTTCCCTGAGCGGACAGGAAGACCACGGTCAGAAGCTCCGGATGACAATCGTCAAGTTCGACCGGGCTAGGTAATTCTCCCTGACGCGAACGAGCGTCTGCTGCGCGAGTCTGGGGACACCGCAACGCTCCGAGGCGAAAAGGACCGCCGTGTTCGCCAGCCCATCATCGACGTCGATGAAGCCAACGCGGGCTTTAACGACCTCCGGCCCGACGAGTATCTGTCGAACGGCAGGAGATTCCGTCGACCCCCGGGCCCTTCGTCTCGCTTATGCGCCATTTCTCCTCCGACGGAAAGCTCGTGGAGTAGAGGCGCGCTGAACGCGAATCCGTCGCCCGCGATGACCGCCGACGGGACCGTCCAATCACCCGACGCCTGAATCGAGACACCCATGAACCACCGAGAACCGTCGGCGATCATCATCACCAACACCGCACGGGCGGGACTCGCCGAAAAGATCTTGCGCTTCGTCGTCCGGGATCGCGGCCCCCGCGTCACCCGCGGCTCGGCGGGCGGCGACGTGCTCGTCTGGCCGATCAAGGAGGTGACATGACCGAGCGGGGCGTCGAGTGCGCCGTCGTTCCGGTGAACAGCGGCGGTGGCCGTTCACCGGGCGGGGACGACTCGGGCTTCGTGGTCGAGGGCGTGCGGGTGCGCAGCGCGCTGCTGCGCCTGGACGGCGTCTTCGAACCGCCGTACCTGGTCGTCGACGGGGAGATCGACATCAGCACGCTCGCCCCCTTCACCACCGCGCTGTCGAGCATGCTCGAACACGGATACGGTGACGTGTGGATCGACGTGGAGAAATTGAGCTTCATCGACGTCGGCGGACTCCGTGCCCTGGCCGCCGCCGCGTGCCGGCTGCACATTCAGGACCGGCGGCTGGTGCTGCGCTCGGTCGCGCCCCATCTGGTCAAGCTCATGGATCTGGTGGGGTGGAGCCAGATTCCCAGCCTGTTCATGCTCGCGCGCGAGACGGGACCTTCGTCCAGCGGTAGTCGGGCCCGGCGACCGGGGCCACGCGCCCACGACGACTGATCACGTGGAAGCGCGGCGCTCCGGGTCGAGGCGCCGTGACCGGATTGCCGACCGGGGGGCCACACGGTGCTACGCGTCGAGGCCTTCCTCGAGCATCAGCAGGGCGGCCCGGATGTCATGGCCGGACGCGGCGAGCGCGGCGTCGATCTGATGGTCGGACCGTCCCGTGATCTGAGCGAGGATGTGGTTGGCTCGGGCGCGCGATTTCGCGGTGACGGGGGCCTGGTTCACCATGAGGTTGGAGTAGGTCCGCCCGGAGCGGATCATCACGGCGGTGGAGAAGGCGTTGAGGACGAGTTTGGCGGCCGTCGCCGCCTTCAGCCTGGTGGATCCGGCGATCACTTCGGGGCCGGTGTCCGCGCACAGGTGGACGTCGGCGTGCCGGGTCAGCGGTGCCCGTGGGTCGGAGGAGATCAGGACCGTGTAGGCGCGGACCCGCTGGGCGTACTCGAGGGCGCCCGCGACATAGGGGGTGCTCCCGCCGGCGGAGATACCGATGGCCACGTCGCCGGGTTGCACGCTGGAGGCATCGCGTGCGCCGGCCCGTTCGGAGCGTTCCAGGTCGGTCACCTGCCCGCGCAGGGCGGGCATGCCACCGGCGATGTTGGCCGCGAACCGCCCGGGTTGCAAGCCGTATCCGGTGGTCAGTTCGGCCACGTCCAGGAGGCCGAGCCGTCCGGAGGTCCCGGCGCCGAAGTAGTGCACGCGTCCCCCGTCTCGCAGGGCGCGGAGCGTCTGGTCGACCACGCCGGCCAGTGCCGGCAACAGGTCCCGCACCGCCGGCGCCACGCCCATGTCCGCGTCGTTGATCAGTTTGAGGATGGCGAGGGTGTTGCGTGTGTCGATGTCGTAGGTCGCCGGGTTCCGCCGCTCGGTGACGGGTGGTTCGTCCGACCGGGGCAGTTCGGGTAGGAGCGGAATTGTCATCGGGAATCCTTCCGGGTCGAGGGCCGGGCGAGAGCCGGGCCCGGTTATGGGCACATGGCTCTCGCGCTGACCGGCCACCGACGAGTCGAGTTCTCAAATTTCTTCGGCCACTTGGCCTAAGGCCTTGATGGCTGGTGACCACGGTTCGGTCAGTGGAGGGATAATTCGGTTTCCGGAGCCTTTCCTGTCGTGTCCACGAGCCGGTCGATGCCGGTTCGTACCGTGTCATCAGACTCGCGCCGGACGCGGTGCCTTCGCGTCGGTGGAAGCCCCGCTGTCTTTGGCGGACCGGCACGCCCACATGCCGAGCCCCCGCCTGGCGGGTTGTGGTTCGCATAGGTAAGAACCACCTAGTCACCCGAGGGGCGGAGCTGACCGGCCTTCGCCCGCGGGAGCGTGGCCTCTCGGGTTTCCGGGTAGAGAGCTCCGGATGACCGGGCTAGGTAATTCTTCCTGACGCGAACGAGCGTCTGCTGCGCGAGTCTGGGGACACCGCAACGCTCTGAAGCGAAAGGAACGCCGTGTTCGCCGGCCCCGTCGTCGACGTCGACGCACCCAACGCGGGATCTGACCCTTCCGCGTGGCGATCGGCAAGCGCTGCCGATCCGATTCGTCCGGCCACCGGGCGACCCGCGGTCGACCCGAGATGACGACCTGTCGCAGCACCGAAGCAGGAGGCTCAACAAACAATGTCCATCGACGTCAACGTGACCAGGAATCCGGACCGGCTGCGCTACGAAGCCTCGGTCGACGAGACGGCGGTCGCCGGATTCATCGACTACCAGGAGACCAGCGAGCTGATCGTCCTGACTCACACCGAGGTCGACCCGGCCTTCGAGGGACGAGGAGTCGGCGGCGCCCTGGCCCGCGCCGCGCTCGACGAGATCCGCGAACGAGGACTGAAAGCGCTGGTGATCTGCCCCTACATCATCAGTTGGCTGCGCAAACACCCCGACTACCACGACCTGCTCTACAACGCGGCACCGTCCAAGGTCAGCGACTGACCGGTCGGACACGACAGTCCACTCGAGGAAGAAGGCAGGGACCCATGACCGCATCGGTGACCGAGGAACCGGACTTCACCGGGCTGCGCGCGATGTACATCAACTGCACCCTCAACCGTTCCCCCGGCCGCAGCCACACCCAGGGTGTGATCGACCGCAGCGTGGCCGTCATGGAGGCGAACGGGGTCGGCGTGGATCAGATCCGCGCCGTCGATCACGACATCGCCACCGGCGTCCGCCCGGACATGACCGAACACGGGTGGGACACCGACGAATGGCCCGCACTGCTGACCCGGGTCCTGGCCGCCGACATCCTGGTCATCGCGGGACCGATCTGGCTCGGCGACAACAGCTCGGTGACCCGCCGGGTGATCGAGCGGCTCTACGGTTACTCCGGCGTACTCAACGAGCGCGGCCAGTACGCCTACTACGGCCGGGTCGGCGGCTGCCTGATCACCGGCAACGAGGACGGCCTCAAGCACTGCGCGATGAGCATCCTCTACAGCCTGCAGCACATCGGGTTCACCGTCCCGCCCCAGGCCGACGCGGGCTGGCTCGGCGAGGTCGGCCCCGGCCCCTCCTATCTCGACGAGGGCTCCGGCGGCCCGGACAACGACTTCACCAACCGCAACATCACGTTCATGAGCTACAACCTGCTCCACCTCGCGTCGATGATCCGGCGCGCCGGCGGGGTCCCGGCCTACGGCAACCAGCGCACGGCCTGGGACGCCGGCCGCCGCCCCGGCAACGCCAATCCCGAATACCGCTGATCATCTCCGGCCGGTTCCGAGACGGGAGACTTCCTGGAGTTTCTCGATCGGGGGCGGCGACACCGAGCTTGCAGTCCACCACCGACCGCGACCGGGCTCGAAGAGCCCGTCCGCAGGACAGGAGCACGATGACCGCCACACTCCCGTCGCGCCGCGAAGGGCATGAGATCCGATGACCGGCGCGCCGATGACGAGCTGGCCGAGCCTGCGGGTCTCGGACTGGACCCCCACCCGCGACACCCTGCACATGTGGACCCAGATCGTGGGCAAGATCCGCATGGCGCACACTCCTCTGCTCAACCACTGGTGGCAGGTGACCCTGTACGTCAGCCCGCGCGGGTTGACGACGTCGGCCATCCCGCACCGCGCGGGGGCCTTCGAGATCGAGTTCGACTTCCTCGGCCACCGGCTCGAGATCCGCAGCAGCGACGGCGGCGCTCGGAGCCTCCCGCTCCGGCCGATGCCCGTCGCCGAGTTCTACACCCGAGTCCTGGCCATGCTCGATCAGCTCGGGATCGAGGCATCCATCCGGCCGCACCCCAACGAGGTCGAGCCGGCGATCCCCTTCGCCGAGGACCACCACCACGCCTCCTACGACGGCGAGGCGGCCGACCTGTTCTGGCGACAGTTGCTGCAGGCGAACCGGGTGATCGGCGAGTTCCGCTCGCACTTCGTCGGCAAGGTCAGCCCGGTGCACTTCTTCTGGGGAGGGATGGACCTCGCCTGCACCCGCTTCTCCGGGCGGTCGGCTCCGCCGCACCCCGGCGGAGTGCCCAACTGCGGGGACTGGGTCATGGTCGAGGGCTACTCCCGGGAACTGTCCAGCTGCGGGTTCTGGCCCGGCGGCGGAGACGAAGGCGCCTTCTACTCCTACGCCTACCCCGAACCCGACGGATTCGCCGACCAGCCGGTCGGCCCCGAAGGCGCGTACTTCAGCACCGAGTTCCAGCAGTTCCTGCTGCCCTACGAGGCCGCCCGTGCCGCGCCCGACCCCGACCGCGCCGTCAGCGAGTTCCTCCACACCACCTACGAAGCCGCCGCGGACCGCGGACGCTGGGACCGCTCGGCGCTGGAAGACACCCCCTTGCGGTGGGGCTGAGCTGCTGCGTCCCACGGAACGACCCGAGCACGAGAACGCTCCCCGAGTTTGATCATCTATGACTGCCGTGGGCCGTGCGCCGACGAGGAAGGCAAGGGATGCCGCAATGACCAACCCAGAGGCTCGCCCGGCTCCCCGCGTGTGCGCCGAGGGAGGCCTGCCGGGGCCGTGGGCGGAATGCGAGGGCGGGGCCCCGGTCGAGATCATCAGCGCCCGTGCCGTGCCGCTGGGTGGGCAGCGCGCGATGAACGTGCGCCGCACACTGCCGCAACGGCAGCGTTCGCTGATCGGAGCGTGGTGCTTCGTCGACCATTACGGGCCGGACGACGTGGCCGCCACCGGCGGGATGGACATGGCACCGCATCCGCACACCGGGCTGCAGACGGTCAGTTGGTTGTTCGAAGGGGCCATCGCCCATATCGACTCCGGCGGCAACAGCGCGGACGTCCTTCCCGGGGAGATGAACCTGATGACGGCCGGGGCCGGCATCTGCCACTCCGAGACCTCTGCCCCGGCCACCGGCCGGCTCCACGGGGTGCAGCTCTGGATCGCCCTGCCGGAGGAGTTCCGTCACAGCGGGGGACGCGGGTTCGAGCGTTTCGTGCCCGAGCCCGTCGAGTTCGCCGGAGGGTCCGCGCTGGTCTTCCTAGGTTCGCTTCTGGGGTCGCGGTCGCCGGTGAGCGTGTACACGCCGCTGGTGGGGGCCGAACTCCGGTTCGCCCCCGGCGCTGAGATCGATCTCCAGGTCGATCCCGGGTTCGAACACGGTCTCCTGGTGGACACGGGCGAGTCCGTCACGCTCGAAGGCGTCCACGTGCCCGAGGACGCCGTGGGCTACACCGGGGTGGGGTCGCAGACACTGCGCATCGCCAACGGTGGTGGCGAACCGGCCAGGCTCGTGCTCCTGGGCGGCGCCCCTTTCGGCGAGGAGGTCGTCATGTGGTGGAACTTCCTGGGCCGCTCGACGGAGGAGATCAGGCAGTACCGGGAGGAGTGGGAGAACCACGGCGAGCGGTTCGGGCGCGTCGAAGGTTACGTGGGGCACGGCGGCCCGGGAAAAAATCGCGACGGGATGGCGAGGATACCCGCCCCGGAGCTGCCCCAGGTCCAGCTGCGGCCGAGGAAGAACCCCGCACCCCACGCACAGTTCGACGGCTGACGGCCCGGCCGCTGCTTGCCCCGCCTCGTCCCCGCGAACCGCTGTGCCCGCTTTACCGAGTTGGACACCATCCCCACGGAGAGGTACCCGAAGTGACCGAACAATGGACCGACAGAACCGGCGCCCCCGTACATATCGCGCTCGACGAGACACGCGCCATCAGCGCCTACACCGTGAGCCTGGACGACGGAACCATCGCCGGCCGTGCGGACTTCGTCGACCCGCCGGAGGCCGGCGGCGAGCGCGTCTTCTTCCACACCGAGATCGCCGAGGAGTTCGGCGGTCGCGGCCTGGCGGGACTTCTCGTCCGCGAGGCGCTGGCGGACAGCATCCGCAAGGGCCTCACGGTCGTACCCGTGTGCCCGCTCTTCAGCAAGCACCTGGACAAGCACGGCGAGGACTACAAGGCCGAAGGCGGACGGTTCCGCCGGCCGAGGCCGGCCGACCTCGCCACCGTGAAGCAGACGATCAAGGATGGGGCATGAGCGCGGGGGGCGGGCTGTTTCGCAATGGCCCGCCTCATCGCCGAGGCTGCTCGGCCTCGGCCTCCCGGTTCACCGACGTCGGAACCGTGACGCGCAGAGGGACGGCCGCCGCTGCGGAGGCCGCTCACGCGTCGCCGGGTCCTGATCCCTAGGAGCGCGGTATGCGATCACCGATACCTGACTATCTCGCTGAGGCGTGCGGAGCCGTCGAACCCGACGGCTCCGGCGCGCCGGCGGACTACATCCCCGAGCTCGCAGCGGCCGACCCGGAGCGACTGGGTGTGGCCTTCGCGATGGTGGACGGCGCGGTCTACGCCGCCGGCGACGTCGATCAGGCGTTCAGCATCCAATCGATCTCCAAGCCGTTCGCCTACGCGCTCGCGCTGGCAGACCGCGGTTTCGGCGCCGTGCTGGACAGGATCGGGGTCGAACCATCGGGAGAGGCCTTCAACGAGATCTCCCTGGAACCGGGGACCGGCCGCCCGCTCAACCCGATGATCAACGCGGGCGCGATCGCCACGCACGCCCTCACCGGTACCGAGCGGATGGGGCCCGGCGCCCGGCTGCAACGGGTGATCGAAGGGCTGTCCGCATTCGCCGGGCGCACCCTGGAGACCGATGAGTCGGTGTACACCTCGGAGATGGCACACGCCCATCGCAACTTCGCGATCGCGCACATGCTCCGAACCCACGACATCCTCACCGAGGACCCCGAAACAGTGGTCGAGGGCTACACCCGGCAGTGCTCTGTCCTGGTCACCGTGCGCGACCTCGCTGTGATGGCGGCGACCTTGGCCAACAACGGCGTCCACCCGGTCTCCGGGCAGCGGGTGGTGCCGGGCCCGGTGGTGCGACAGGTCCTGAGCGTGATGTCCACCTGCGGGATGTACGACGCCGCCGGAGACTGGGCGACCCAGGTAGGCATCCCCGCCAAGAGCGGTGTGGCCGGAGGGCTGATCGGATCCCTCCCGGGGCAGGTCGGTATAGCCACGTTCTCCCCACGGCTCGACTCACACGGAAACAGTGTCCGCGGAGTCTCGCTCTTCGAACGCCTCTCCTCCGACATGGGGTTGCATCTGATGGAGGTTCCGGCACCGGCACGCGCGGTCGTACGCGGCACACGCGTAGTGGGTACGGGGGCAGCCGCGGGGAGGGTCGTGGAGCTCCAGGGCGCGATCCGCTTCGCCGGGGCAGAGCGGTTCGTGCGCGAGATCGTGTCCATCGCGCCCAGTGAGCGCGGGGTGGCTCTGGAACTCACACACGTCCACTCCATCGACGACGTGGCCCGCAGGATGCTACTGGAGGTCGTACGGCGACTCACCCTCGACGGCCACGAGGTGTACCTGGTCGACCCCGAAGCGGTGGTGCCCGATCCCGATCCCGGCGACGGGGGCCGGGTTGTCACCGTCCACACGGTGGAAGAGTTCGTGCACCGCCGTGGAGGATGAGGCAGGCTCTCTCTGTGTGTACCGGTACCACTACGTCGGCCCTGCTGGTCTCTGAGATCAGTAATCAGTCCACCGGTTACTGTCCCGACGTCACCTCGTGACACCGTGCAGGAGCCGGCCCGCACGGGTGGAAGCCGGTTACAGCTGGTCCCACAGGCGCTGTTCTGATGGGGAGGGCGGCGTGTTGCACATGCACTCCGGATGGCCCGGGGGAAGGTCTGTGGGCGCTGCCGGGTCTGGTGGCACGGCCCCCACCGGAGGCAACGGATACCCGAGGTAGACGCACCATCCGCATCCGATGTCGTGCAGAAACCGGTCAAGGAACCGCCGCAGCCGGTGCCGGTCCGCCATCGGTGACCTCCGCTGTTTCCGATCTTCATGGGCGGCCCGCGGGCCGGCCGGTCAGGTGATGCCGAGCTCGCTGTCGATCATGGAGAACATCTCGTCGTCGGTGGCCGACTCGATCCGGGTGCGCCCGTCCTCGGCGCCGTCCCCGCCGGTCAGGCCGGCGAGCACCTCCTGGAGCCTGGCGGTGACCGTGGCGCGTGTCCCGTCGTCCAGGGCGGAGAGCGTGAGGTCGGCTTCGAGCCTGGCGAGCGTGCCGAGTAGGGCCGCGCTTGGCTCGGCCTCCTCCGGGGAAAGCCGCGCTGCCAGATACCGGGCGAGCGCGGTCGCGTTGGGGTGGTCGAACACGACCGTGGACGGCAGGCGCGTGTCGACGACGGTGCTGAGCCTGTTGCGGAGTTCGACCGCGGTGAGTGAGTCGAAACCGATGTCCAGAAACCCGCGTTCGGTGTCGATGCTCTCCGGTGTCGTGTGGCCCAGCACCGCGGCGGCGTTGTCCCGCACCGCCTGCAGCAGGCGGTCGAAGCGGTCTTCCGCGGTGAGACCGGCCAGGTGCCCAGCGGAGAAGGCGGCGTCAGGCCGCTGCGCGGCCCCGCCGGTGGGCCGGACGAGCGTGTGGAAGAGCCTGGGCAGCGTCCCCCTGGGCTGCCGGCGCAGCGCCCGCATCTCCAGGCGGACCGCCACCAGCAGCGCCTCATCCGTGCCCAAGGCGGCGTCGAACAACGCCAGCGCTTCCGGGGTGGGCAGGGGCAGGATTCCCGAGCGGCCGAGCCTGGACAGGTCCTTCCGGTCGAGGTCCCGGGTCAGCTCGCTGGTGTCCTCCCACAGTCCCCAGGCCACCGATGTGGCCGGCAGTCCGCGGGCCCTGCGCCAGGCGGCGAAGGCGTCCTCGAAGGTGTTGGCCGCCGCGTAGTTGGCCTGGCCCGGTGCCCCCAGCACGCCTGCGCTCGACGAGAACATCACGAAGGCCGACAGGTCGTGATCCCGGGTCAGTTCGTGGAGGTTCATGACGGCGTCCACCTTGGGACGCAGCACCCGCGCCAGCCGGTCCGGCGTCAGCGAGCCGACGACGGCGTCGTCCACCGTCCCGGCGGTGTGGATCACCGCGGTCAGCGAATGGGCCCCCGGTATGCCGGAGAGCACCTGGGCGAGCCGCTCGCGGTCGGTGACGTCGCATGCCGCGATCTCGACCTGAGCGCCCGCGCCGGCCAGCTCGGCCCGCAGTTCGGCCGCCCCGGGGCTGCCGGGTCCGCGCCGGCTGACGAGGAGCAGGCGGCGCACCCCGTGCTCGGCCACCAGGTGCCGTGCCGCAAGGGCGCCGAGCGCCCCGGTGCCGCCGGTGACCAGCACCGTGCCGTCCGGGGCGGGCGGCGCGGGCACGGTGAGGACGATCTTTCCGACGTGCCGCGCCTGGCTCATGAACCGGAACGCCTCCGGTGCCCTGCGCACGTCCCAGGCGCGCACCGGCAACGGGGTCAGGGTGCCGCTCTCGAACAGCTCGCGGAGTTCGGCCAGCATCTCGCCGATCCGGGCCGCCGGTACGTCCGCCAGGGAGAACGCCTGGTAGGCGACTCCCGGACATGCGGCGGCGACCTCCGCCGCGTCGCGGACGTCGAGCTTCCCCATCTCGATGAAGCGCCCGCCCCGCGGCATCAGCCGGAGTGAGGCGTCGACGAACTCGTGCACCAGCGAGTTGAGGACGACATCGACGCCCCGGCCTCGCGTCTCGTCCATGAACCGCTGTTCGAACGCGGTGTCGCGGGACGAGGCGATGCACGCGCCGCCGATTCCCGCCTCGCGCAGCACGTCCCACTTGCGGGGGCTCGCCGTCCCGTACACGCGGGCGCCCCAATGCCGCGCGAGCTGCGCGGCGGCCATTCCGACGCCGCCGGCCGCGGCGTGCACCAGGACGGACTGCCCGGACTCCAGCCCCGCCAGGTCGGCCAGCCCGTAGTAGGCGGTCAGGAACACCGCCGGGACGGCGGCGGCCTGCTCGAACGACCAGCCGGACGGAATCGGCGCCACGACGCGGTGATCGGCCACCGCCACCGGGCCGAAGGTGCCCGGGAACAGGCCCATGACCCGGTCGCCGACACCGAGGCCGCGGACCTCCGGGCCCACCTCGGTGATCACACCGGCCGCCTCGCTGCCGATGGCGCCCCCGTCCTGGTGCGCGCCCAGCGCGATCAGCACGTCGCGGAAGTTCAGTCCCGCCGCCCGGACGGAGACCCGGACCTCGCCCGGTTCCAGTGGCCGGAGCGCTTCCGGGGCCGGCACGAGGGTCAGCCTCTCCAGGGTTCCGCCGGGGCCGGGTGCCAGCGTCCAGGCATCCGCGCCCTGCGGAAGTGACAGCGTGCCCGGCTGTGCGGCGGTTCCGCGGAGCAGCCTCGGGATCCTCGCCTGGCCGCGGCGCAGCGCGATCTGCTCCTCTCCTTCTCCGACGGCGGTCGCGATCGCGGCCGGCAGCGACCGGAGGGAATCCGCGTCCCCGTCGAGATCGGCGAGCAGGAAGCGGCCGGGGTTCTCCGACTGCGCCGAGCGGAGCAGGCCCCAGACCGGGGCGTGCGCCATACCGGCCACATCGTCGTCGGTGCCGGACGCCACCGCGCCATACGTGACCACCACGAGGCGAGCGTCCTCGAAGCGCGGTTCGGCCAACCATTCCTGGACCAGCCGCAACGCCTCGGCGGCGGCCCGGTGCGCCTCGCCCGCCGGGTCGTCCGCGGCCCCGGCCCCGGACGGGCAGCACGCCAGCACGAACCGGGGCACCTCGGCTTCCGTGCGGCGGGCCAGATCAGCCAGATCCGGATGGGTCCGCACCCTCACAGGAGCGGTCTGGAACGCGTCGCTCAAGCCCAGGGGATCGTCGCCGGCCAGGGCCCACTCCCCCGGTGGCGAGCCGCCGGGCATGCTGAGCGGGTGCCAGGCGACCCTCAGCAACCGGTCGTCCCGCCGCGCCATCCGGCCCACCAGACTCTGCGCTGCGACCGGCCGAACCGCGACGGACTCCGCCAAGGCCACCGGGCGCCCTGTGAGGTCGGTCATCCTCAGTGACACGGCGTCTTCACCGGCCGGCGCGACGTGCACGCGCAGCGAACGGGCCCCTCGCTGGAGCACCCGGAGGCCCGACCAGGCGAACGGCAGGCGGAGCCGGTCGGTCCCGTCGTCGGTGAAGTCCAGCAGCGCGACCTGCAGAGCGGCGTCCAGCAGTGCCGGGTGGATCTCGAAGGCGTCCGCCTGCTCCGCCTGTTCTTCGGCCAGGCCAACCTCGGCGTACAGGTCCTCGCCGCTCCGCCATGCCCGCTCGACCCCTTGGAACGCCGGGCCGTAGACGTAGCCGCGCTCGGCCAGGCCGTCATAGAAGTCGGTCGTGTCGAGCGGGTTCGCGCCCGCGGGTGGCCACTCGTGCGGGGCGGGCGCCTCGTCCGCCGTGGCTGCGGGCGCCAGCAGTCCCTCGGCGTGGCGTGTCCACGGCGCGTCAGCGGAATTCCCGAGCGTCCGCGAGAAGACACCGACCGTCCGGGCGCCTCCGTCGCCGGGAGCGCCGACCCGGATCTGCAGCGCGACCACGGCCTGCTCGTCCAGGACGAGCGGCTCCCGCAGCGTGATCTCCTCCAGCCGGTCGCATCCGAGCCCGCGGCCCGCCCGCAACGCCATCTCGGTGAACGCCGCGGCCGGGACCAGCGGCGTGTCCCTCACCCGGTGATCGGCCAGCCATGGGTGGGACGACGGCGACATGCGCCCGGTGAGCACCACTTCCTCGTCGTCGGCCAGGGCGATGGACGCCCCCAGGAACGGGTGGCCGGTTCCTTCCAGCCCGAGTCCCTCGGCGTCACCACGGGCCGCCCCGCCGCCATCGAGCCAGTACCGCCGCCTCTGGAAGGGGTAGGTGGGCAGGTCCACCGGCGGCGTGGAGCGAGGGCCGGCGATGGCTTCGAGGATGTGGGTCCAGTTGAGGTGGGTGCCTTGGGTGTGGAGGGTGGCGAGGTTGGTGAGGAGTTGGGTCCAGGTGGGGTGGTCGCGGTGGAGGGTGCCGATGGCGGTTGTTGTGTT
>NZ_SMKK01000448.1 GCF_004348425.1 Actinomadura sp. 7K507 | reverse complement strand
TATAATCCATACAGGCGGCATTCCAGTATTGGGATGCATAGCCCCGTCACGTTCGAAGGGCTCAACCTGCCCTCAGACGCCGTCGAGTGACCTCACCTCGGGTGTCCGTGCAACGGGGGGAAGCTCAGTGCGGGTCAGGGCTCCGCTGCGAGCGGACCTCACCGGTGGGTACACCGATGTTGAACCCTTGATCTCCTCCGGACCGTCGCGGGCGATCAGTATCGCGCTCAGGTCGTCTGTCATTGTGCACTGCGCCCGCAGTGCCGGCCCGGGCCCGCGCCGCGGCACGTGCCCGGGTGCGTCCGGCGGTGTCGGAGTTCGCCTGCGTGACCCGCGCGGCCAGGCACTGGACGTTACCGCGCCATCGCGCCTGGAACTCGCGGGCGCGGCAGGAATGGCGGGCATGCTCGGCCGTGCCATGGTCATCACCGATGTGGACGCGGTGCTCGACATAGAACTGGAACTGCCGCTCGGGATCGGAGTTGGCAGCTCCGGCGCCCTGCTCACCGCCGTATGCCGCGCTCTGCTCGCCGTAGGCGGCCGTACCCGGGTCCCCGACCTCTCCCTGCCGCATGTCGCTGCGCTCGTCGAGTGCGTGGCCGGGCACAGCAGTGGTATCCAGGACCAGCTCGCCGCGACGGCCGGCGGTTTGTGCTGCTACAGGTTCACCGGAGTGACGGTGGAGTGCACACCGCTGCCGCAGGCGCTGGGATTCCTCGATAGCGCCCGTGTCGTGGTCCCCCCGGACCGACGGGTCGGCTCAGGCCGGATGGTGGATCTCGTCCTCGGTGGTATGCACGGCCCTGACGGAGACGAGGTGCGGTCCGCGCTGCGCGCCCTGGTGCGCATCGGTGACCGGCTGTACGAGACGTTGTGCAGCGGCGCCTCCCAGTTCGCGGCGGCCCGTGACCTCGTCGGCCGAGTACTGGAGCAGCAGATCAGACTGCACCCGGTCATCAGGACGGCCGCCCAGGCCACGCCGTTGTGGCCGTTCCTTGAGTCGGGCGCCGTCGTCGCCAAACCGCTCGGCGGAGCCGGACCGGGTGCGGCCTGGCTCATGCTGCCGCCGGTACCCGACGAGATCCTTCACCGCCTGACTGCGGAGGACTGGACCTGCGAGCCCGTGGTCCCCTCCCGTACGGGGATTCGTGTGCTCCGTGAGGGAGGCGGAGGAGATGAGTGAGCAGACGAAGGGGGACGACTACGTCCGCCTTCCGAAGAACTGGTTGCTGACCGTGATGACCCTGATCACGGTCGGGCTGCTGGTATCTCTCGTCGTCTCGCTGCGCTCCGCGACGGATGAAGCCCTGGCGGCCACCGCCATGGCACTGGCCGTCATTTCCTTCTGCGGCCAACTCGCACTGACCGCGGTGAATTACGCCGTGGGCATCAGGCAGGAGCAGCGGGCGAGCCAGTTGCATCGCGAGACGCTGGAGGCGATCCTCAGCCTGAGGTCGGGAATCGAGTCGAACCTGTCCGCTACCAATATTCTTTCAGACCGATTCAACAGCGAATTCCAGACCATACTGGACTACGCCCTGGCCGAGTCGGCACGCGGCGCCCGGAGCGAACGCGAGGTCCAGCTCATCGAAAATATCGGCACAGACCTGCGTGAAAAGGCACTGGAGGCGGCGGTCTCCCTCCAGGACAGCGCCCGCAGCAGGCTCGCCGCCACGGCGGTCCGCCTGCTCCACGAGTCACCCGATACGGCATCGAACTCGGTGGCCTACTCGCGTGGTGTCATCTCTTGGGTGCGGGAAGGGCGCACGGAGCACTGCACCGCATATACAAAGGTGAACGAAAGCGACATTTCTATCACCGAGCTGACCGCGATCGCCGAGCAGGTCCGCCGTGATCACGAGGCCCGCACCGCCGGAACAGTGCCAGGACTTTGTTACGTTATCTTGTCCTCGAAACCAGACATCTTTGACGGCATAGATCCTAACTTCATCGCTGGAGCATGTGTCACCTGGATCGAGCGCTTCGGCTTGGACTTGGCCGGGGCCAACCAACCTTGACCACCGACCCAGCGACAGGCGGGAGAGAATTGTGAGCCGGACAGAAAGGGACGCGGCCGACGGCCATGCCCGCGAGCCGCAGCGCTGGCGAGTGCTCGATTCGGAGATGGCCCTCGATGAGACCTGGTGCAAGATCCGCCGGGAAACCGTGCGGCTTCCCGACGGCAGCGTGCTGAACGACTATTTCCTCGCCGTGCGGCCCGAGGTCGCGGTCGTGTTCGCCGTCTCGGACGCACGGCGTGTGCCGCTCGTGCGCCAGTACAAACACGGTGCGGGCGCGGTGACGCTCGAACTTCCGGCCGGCACGTTCACCACGGAGCGAGCAGAGGACGCCGGTCTCCGCGAACTTCGGGAGGAGACTGGCTGGTGGTCGGACGACGTGGTCTCCATCGGTGAGTTCTTCGACGACGCGAGCAAGAACACAAACCGCGTCCATTGCGTGGTCGCCCTGCACGCGGCCCCACGCCTGGCGCAGGACCTCGACGACACCGAACGCGCCGCAGGCCTCGAGGTCGTCGAAGCCGACCTCGACAAGATCCCCGCCCTTCTCGCCGAGGGAACCATCAAGGCCCAGTCGTCGGTCGCCTGTGCGTACCGAAGCCTCGCCTGGCTGCGAGAAAAAGGTCTCGCAGACGAACTCCCACATCCTCCCCGCCCTCACGACTCCTGACTGCGCCACAGCCCACCCGCACCGGCACCGGTCCGAGGACGTCGCCGGTGGGTGAGGTCTCCTGTAGCCGGTGGCGGGGAGAGCGACCACGAGTCACGGAAGGAGGTCGCACTCCGAGCGGCAAAGAAGGATCAACGGGCTGTGAGCGAAGGCAAGGGCACGTATCCCGCGTCCTGAGCCGGACCGATCACGCATCCGTCTGGACGCTGAGGTGCACCACGACGTATTCGTAGGCAGCGCGCTCGTGCGCCAGGTCCGAACAGTCATCCGGC
Source organism: Actinomadura sp. 7K507 (assembly GCF_004348425.1). Taxonomy (GTDB): domain Bacteria; phylum Actinomycetota; class Actinomycetes; order Streptosporangiales; family Streptosporangiaceae; genus Spirillospora. The sequence goes on along the minus strand of NZ_SMKK01000448.1, from coordinate 73 downwards.
CTCTCAGCCGCCTTGAGGTGACGAGCCGAGCAGGACCCCGGGCGACGCACGCCGGCCACGCATCGTCCTGGCC
>NZ_SMKK01000447.1 GCF_004348425.1 Actinomadura sp. 7K507 | reverse complement strand
CACCCGCCCTTATCGCACCCGCCCTTATCGCACCCGCCTTTACCGCACTCGCCGTCGCCCTCACGGCGGTGCACCGGGCGGGATCACGTCCGCCTCGATGGAGAAGACCGGCTGGGTGCCGTTCCACCCGGTCTGGACGACGCTCCTGATGTAGTACCTGGTGTCGCGTGGAAGAACGAGTTCGCGCTGGTCAGGGTACGCGCTGCTACGCCCCATCCACACCCCGTGGGCGCCCTCGGGAAGGTTGAGGCGCAACTGGTAGGTGAAGCCCTGCCCGTCGACCTCCGTCGTCTCCGATCCCAGCGAGGTCGACATGTAGCCCGGCTCGTTCTGCATGGACCCGATGAGGAGCAGCGGATTCCGTCCGGCCAGCGGCATGCCGTCCGTGGCGAGCATGAAATTCACATCGTGCAGGCCGCGCATCGTCTGGACGGGCTCGGGCAGCGGCTGGTGCAGGGCGTGGTCGAGTTCGTTGATCCGACGCCAGAAGGCGTCCGGGGTGGGCTCACCGCCGAGGTAGCCGCGCAGGAACTCGCGCTGCTCGTGGTTCTGCCACATCTCCTGGAGGCGGGCCTCCGGGTCCGTTTGCGTGACGACGTGCTGGACCAACCGGCGCTGGTAGTCGGTGAGGTCGGGCCGGTTCCACATCTGCATCAGCTGGTTCCGGTGGGACGGCATGGCCCCGCCGTTCAGGTGGGCGAGGTGCCGCACATAGTTCTGCTCCGTGAACAGATGGGTCAGGTAGCGGCCCACGTCGGCGCCGGGCCGCAGGTGGGGGTTCGGCATCGACTGCACGGTGTACCAGTGCAGGGCCTGCTGCAACTGGTGCGGCAGGTTGTGGAGAACATGGGCCAGCCGGTTCTCGCCGTACCGCTCGCCCTGCTCGTCGGTGTCGAAACGGCGATGCCCGTCCCGGTCGACGTGGCCCTCGCGCCGGAACCAGTCGCGCAGTCCCCGCGCTTCGGCGTCGTCCGGTGGCCTCGCCGGGTCCGGGCCGCGGTGTTCCTCCCGGCCCGGGGGACGGCCGTCGCTCCCGGCGGCCGAGGTCGTGCCGTCTGGGTTGGAGGTCCGCCAGGCGCCGTCCGGGGGCCAGCCTGGACGGATCCGCCCGTCGGGACCGGTCTGGCCGGACGAGGCGTACACGTTGCCGTCACCGTCCGACCAGGCCAGCCCGTTCGGGGCGGTGACGGGCACGCCGAGCCGCTGGGCGAGCCGCATGGCGAAGTCGCCGTCGCCGGTCCGGCACGACAGCAGCAGGACGTCGCGGCCGTTCCAGTTCGGGTCGTTGCGGATCAGGTGCGCGAGGTCGTCGGCGTCCAGCCGGCGTCCGCCGCCGAGCCGCAGCCCATCCCGGTCGCCGTGCCCGTCCACCGTGTACCGCTGGGGGTCGGCGGGGACGCGCCGGGCGAGGTCCCGCATCGCCGGGTCGGCCGGATCGTGGAACGACCGGCCGGCCGGTGTGGCGTCACTGTCCCGGAAGGCGTCGTGCAGGTGCGGTGGCAGACCGTCCGGGATGCTCTCGGGGGTCTCGGCGTCCTCCCGCCGGGCAGGGCCCTGGTCGTCGCGGGCCTGCCCGTGGTCGGCCTGCCCGTGGTCGGTGCGCCCGTGGTCGGTGCGCCCGTGGTCGGTGCGCCCGTGGTCGGTATGCCCGTGGTCGGTGTGCCCGTCGTGGGGCGGTGCGGCCTCGCGGGAGCTCTGGCCGCCGCCGTCCTCGTGCGTGGACCGCAGGTGAGGCGGCAGCGCCTCGTCCAGCGCCGCGTCGAACCGCTCGTTGAGGCGACGGTTGATCACCTCGCGGACGGCGCGCTCCTCCGGCGTCAGCGGGGCGTCGCGCTCGCCGCGCGCCGCCCTTTCCTCGGCGACGTTGGGCAGGTCGCGAGAGACCTCGTACAGCGAGTGCTCGTAGTCGGCGACGTTGTCGAACGACCGCAGGTGGAGGCGCAGCTCCCCGATGTGGCCGTTCGGCATCCGGACCGTCATCCGGATGTCGCGGTACCCGCTCGGCTGCGGGTTGCGCAGCCGGTCCTTGATCGACACGACCTCGACGTCATGCCGCCGCGCGACGTCCCGTACCCGGTCCAGCGCCCGGTAGAGATCCGAGACGCTGTCGAACTGGACCTTGCCGCCGAGCAGGTCGTTGAGCTTCGCGGCGTCCCCGTCGTTCTCGTTGATGATCTTGTCGAGGGCGCGGACCCGGTCCTTCGGGCCCGGACGCATCTTGGCGTCGCCGGGCTCGTTCGCCAGCTCGTCCAGGACCTGCCGGAGCGGCCCCGTGCCCTCCGCGGCCCTGCTGTACAGGTCGTCCAGGTACCGGTTGATGAACGCGTTGTCCGGCGAGAGCGGCCGGTCCCCGGCGCGCTCGCGCTCGGCGTTCAGCGCCTCCTCGTCGAGCCCCGGCTGCTTCGGGGACTTCCCGGGGCCGATCTCGTCGATGGCCCGGTCGCTGATGTCGATCTGCCAGTCCTCGAACGGGGTCGGCGTGGGCTCCACCTGGCCCTCGCGCAGCACCGCACCGGCGCCCCGCTCGTTCACCTCCCGGACCGAGTCCTCCAGGATGCGCACGGCGTCCGCATGGGTCAGCAGGCTGTGCAGCGTCCTCGGCCGCGCCAGCAGCGAGCGCCGGAGCGAGTCCTCGGCCGGCGTCAGCGGCGGCGGACCGCCGCCCTCGACGATCCGGGCGAGATGGGGATGGTTCGGCAGCCGGTTCCGTAGGTCATCGGCCAGCAGATCGCCGAGCCGGTTCCCCCGGTCGTCGACCACGGTCGCGCGAGCCTCGTCCACCACCTGCCGGATCTGCTCGTTGTCATGGATCCGGCGCATGACCTCGGGATCGGCCGTCCGCGACGGCACCCCCTCACCCTCCGCCGTCCGCGGCACGGCATGCCCGCCCGGCGAACCGGACCCGTCCTGCAACCGCGCACCGCCCCCGCTCGGCCCGTCAGGCCGTGGAGCAGCCGCGCCCCCACCCTGCACCGAACCCGCCTTCGTCGGCGCGCCGGATGTCGGTGTGCTCGGTGTGGGTGTTGGTGTGGGTGTTGGTGTGGCGGGTGTGGGGGTGTTC
>NZ_SMKK01000446.1 GCF_004348425.1 Actinomadura sp. 7K507 | reverse complement strand
GGTGTAGGGGTGCTGCGGGCGGGAGAGGACGTCATCGGTGAGCCCGTGCTCCACGACTTCGCCCGACTTCATGACGTGGACCCGGTCGGCGATCTGCCGTACGACGCCGAGGTCGTGGGTGATGAAGACGAGCGAGATCCCGAGGCCGCGCCGCAGGTCGTTGAGGAGGTTGAGCACGTGTGCCTGGACGGACACGTCGAGGGCGGAGACCACCTCGTCGCACAGCAGCACGCGCGGCTCGCGTGCCAGCGCCCGGGCGATCGCGACCCGTTGCCGCTCTCCCCCGGACAGCTGCCTGGGGCGGCGCGCCGCGTACCCGGCGTCGAGGCCGACCATCTGCAGCAGTTCGACGGCGCGGGCCTTCCGGTCGTGCACGCCGGCCAGCCGGAGCGTCTCTTGAAGGGTGCCGCCGACGGTGCGTGCGGGGTTCAGCGTCGAGGACGGGTCCTGGAAGGCCATCTGCACCGTCGAGCGCAACGTCGCCCGGTCTTCGCGTCCCAGCTTGCGGGAGGCGATGTCGATGCCGCACACCTCGAGCGACCCCGACGTCACCGGCTCCAGGCCGACCATCATCCGGGCCAGGCTCGTCTTGCCCGACCCGGACTCGCCGACGATGCCGATGCTCTCGCCCTCGCGGACCTCCAGGTCGACCGCGGCGACGGCGAGCTTGCGGTCGTACCGTTTCGTCACCCCGCGCAGGACGATGATGGGTTCGCCGGCGGGGGCCGGCCCGTCCGCGGCCTCCGCCGGGACTCCGGTGTGCGCGCGTCCGATGGGTTCGCCCACGCGTGCGCAGCGGACCGTGTGGCCGGTTTCGACCTCGCTCAGCGCGATCGGATCGATGGTGCACGCCAGGGCGGCCAGATCGCAGCGCGGCGCGAACCGGCACCCCTTCGGCCGGCCGCCGGGGGCGGGCACCGTTCCGGGGATGCCGGGCAGCGCCTCGACTCGGTGGTCCAGCGGCGGGTCCGCCCTGGCCAGCCGGGCGGTGTAGGGGTGCCGCGCGGCGTTGAGGAGCCGGCCCGCCGGAAGTTCCTCCAGCACCTGGCCCGCGTACATGACGTAGACGCGGTCGCAGACCTCGGCCGCGACCCGGAGGTCGTGGGTGATGAGCAGCAGCGCCATCCGATGCGTCTCGCGCAGCCGGTACAGCAGGGCGAGGATCTCGCGCTGGGTGGTCACGTCCAGCGCCGTGGTCGGCTCGTCGGCGATCAGCACCAGTGGCTCCTCGGCGATCGCGGCGGCGATGCCGACCCGCTGCCGCATGCCGCCGGAGAGCTCGAACGGGTAGGCGTCGGCGACGGCCGGGTCGTCGATGCCGACCTCGGCGAGGCGCCGTACGGCCTCGCGGCGTCGCTCGCTCCGCCGGAGCCTTCTCCCTGCGGGGGTGCGCAGGGTCTCGCACACGATGTCGCGGACCCGGTGCAGGGGGTTGAGCATGGTGAACGGGTCCTGCATGATCATCGCGATCCGTGAGCCGCGAAGCGCGCGAAGCCGGCGGCGGGAGAGACCGGAGGTCCGCGCGCCCCCCAGCTCGACGGTGCCCTCGCTCTCCAGGCCGTGCGGGAGCAGGTCGAGGATCGCACGGGCGGCGACGGACTTGCCGCTGCCGGATTCTCCCACCATGGCGACGGCCTCGCCGGGGGCGATGGTCAGGGAGATGTCCTCGGCGATCCGCACCGTCGTTCCAGCACGCGGGCCGCGCACGGTCAGCGCGCTGACGGCGAGAGCGGGAGAGGCCGGATCGAGGTGGGCGGTGTCGTCGCTCATCGGGTCCTCCCGTGGGACTCGTAGCGGGAGTGGATCCAGTCGCCGACGACGTTGGCGGAGACCGCGACGAGCACCACGGCCACGGTCGGGCCGATCGTCGCCCAGGCGTTCTGGAGCAGGTACGCCCGGTTTTCGGCGATCATGCGTCCCCAGTCGGACGATCCGGGCGGGACTCCGAGGCCGAGGAAGGACATCGCCGAGAGGTCGACGATCCCGTAGGTGAACGTCAGGAAGAAGACGGCCACGACGAACGACGCGACCGCGGGAAGCAGGTGGAACACCATGATCCGGACACTGGAGAGGCCCGCGGTGCGGGCAGCCTCGACGTAGGGCAGGCGCACCCTGACGATCACCGCGGAGCGCAGCAGCCGCATGTTCATCGGCAGGCCGAAGACCAGCAGCACCGCGAGCGCGGTCCACCAGCCGCCGCCGGTGATGCCGACCACCACGATGGCCACCACCAGCGGGGGCACCGCATAGAGGACGTCGATGACCCGGCCGATCACCGCGTCGGTCCGGCCGCCCGCGTACCCGGCCACGACCGCGACCAGGATCGCGAGGACCGTGGTGCCGAGTGCCAGTATCAGCGGACCGAGCAGGCCCGTGCGCGCACCGGCCACGATCCGCGAGAAGACGTCCCGGCCGAGTTCGTCCGTGCCGAGCCAGTGCCGCGGGCTCGGGCCCTGGAGCGCGGCGGCGCCGTCGATGAACTCGGGATCGTGGGGAGCGACCCCCGGGAGGATCATCATGCCCGCCGCGGCGGCGAGGACGCACCCGGCGACGATCACCAGCACCGGGGCCCTGCGGCGGCGTGCCGGAAGCCGCCACCCGGTGCGCCGCGACAGGACGGCGAGCCGCTCAGCCACGGCCGCTCCCCCTCCGGACGCGCGGGTCGAGGCCGAAGACGGCGACGTCGACCGTGAGGTTGACCAGGACGATGGCGGCGGCGAGGGTCAGCGTGACCGCCTGGATCACGGGGATGTCGCGGGCGCTGATGGCCTGGGTCAGCAGTGAGCCGATGCCCTCGAAGGCGAAGACGGATTCGACGACCACCATGCCGCCGGTGAGTGCGATCAGCAGCCCTCCGGCCTGCGTCACGATGGGGACGGCGGCGTTGCGCAGGACGTCGTTCCACAGGACGCGACGGGAGGCCAGCCCCCGGGACCGGGCGAAGGTCACGTGGTCGGAGTCGAGCACGTCCATCACCGCCGACCGCGTGACCCGCGTCGCCGAGGCGAGGAGCACGGTGCCCATCGCGAGCGTGGGCAGGACGAGGTGGCGGAGTGTGCCCATCCCGCCC
>NZ_SMKK01000445.1 GCF_004348425.1 Actinomadura sp. 7K507 | reverse complement strand
CCCCTGAAACGTCCGTCCCCCCACACCGACCGTATGGAGGTCCTATGGCCGAAGCCGGCGCCGAAGAGTTCGCCGAGTACGGAGCCGCAGCGCTGGACTCCTTCCAAGCCCTCTTCGAGCAGACCGAGCACCTCAACCACCGAACCAACGACGACCACGCCCGCGAACTCCTCGGCGACCTGCTCATCGACCTGATGCACTACGCCGAACACCGCGACCTGGAATTCAACGACATCCTCGCCCAAGCCCAGGGCTACTACCTCAGCGAGCAGGCCAATTCCAGCGTCTTCCCCATCGGATCAACCGTCCAACGGGAAGGCCCAGCCGCCGACGAAGCGATCCTCCTCGGCCAGCCGACCCGAGGCACCGTCACCGGAATCCTCGTCCCCGACCACGGACCCACCGAGTACTACGTCGGCTTCCTCGGCCAAACCACCAACCACAAGACCATCGCGGCCGACCTGGAACCGGCCCCGCCCTTCCCCGCCACCACCACAACCCAAGGCGTCATCAACGACCCGCTACGGGCAGAAGCAACCCTGGTCGAGACGATGACCCGCATCGCCAACGCCGAAAGCCAAGGCGTCCAACCCCAGAAGGGCGAGCTCAACGATCAACGTTCCCTGCTGAACGCTCTGGTGGCCTGGAACGGCATGGACAAACGCAACGTCACCGACCTGCTCCTCGCCAAGATCGAGACGCGTCTCCCCACCGACAGCCAGCACCCGCCGACAGCACCAGACGCGCCGCTCAGCCCCGGCCAACTCGCCGCCCAAGCCTTCCCCTCGCCACTCCCGCAAGGCCTTACCAACCCGCAGGACTCGTCCTCACGCCGTCCGGCCGACACCACACCTCCACGGCCCCGCCGCAGCCGCTGAGCGCGCTCACCACCTCTCAACTGCAGAAACTCGCACCGACACACGGCCACCACAGTTGATCACCACCGACCCATCAATCACACTCGACTGATCACTTTTAGTTAACAGCTCACGTTCACGTCGCCTATCAAGGCTGACTCGCATCGCCACGGAGGTCCCATGAAGCACTTCTTCGACTACGCCACCCGCCAGATCAAAGCCGCCGACACCGCCCCCGCACTCCTCACATCCGCCTTCGTCGGCCTCGACCTCATCGAACGCGCCACGACCGTCCTCACCCAAACCGCACCGAAGGACGCTCACCAAACGGCACTCGCCGAGGCCACCGACGCCTGGTGGGCCCTGGCGGAAGCACCAACCCTCGGCTGGCCCGAACGCTCCATGACCGACACCGACATCCGCCTCCTCGCCGACGCCGTCGCCGCATTCGTCATGGCCGTCGCCGAAGCGATCCTCACCGCCGCGTCCAAGACCACCGACCCCGCCGACCGAGTGGCCTGCCTGACCGCCGCCCACCACGCCGGCCACATCCACGCGGCGCTCGGTAGGCGCCCGTGATACGCGGCAACGCCAAGCAGATCACCCGCGCCACCCGCGCCCTGGAGACCTACGAACAGTCCGCCTTCCCCGGCGAACCCTCACTGCTGCAACACGACCCGCTCTACGCCGAAGCGCTCCTGACGGCACTGCTCTGCGACCTGGAGCACTACGCCAACCACCACGGCATCAACTTCACCAGCGCAATCAGCACCGGCCACTCGATCAACACCGAAGAAGCCACCGATCAGACCACCTACGAAGTAGGCGACCAGGTCCGGCTGACCCGCCAATCCGGCCGCTGCGGCAGCATCATCGGCTGGACGAGCCCCGCTCCGGACGTCCAGCCGGACTATCTCGTCGAAGTACCGGGCGTCCCCTTCGTCTATGCCGAAACGGCCGCCCACCTGACTCCAGCACCACCGTTCCCGCCAACGGAAACAAGCCTGGGCACCATCACGCACGCCAACCAGGCCGAACAGGCCTACACCAGCATCACGGCCCAGCTCTTGTCCACAGCCGAGCCAACTCACGAAATCCTCGACCAGGACCGCCATAGGCTCCTGGACGCACTGAGCTCGTGGAGCGGCATCTCAACAACCCAGCTCCACGAGGCACTCACCCCTCCGCCCCGCGCGACAGCCACCTCGTGTTGGCCGACCACAACGAACCGAAGCCGCGTCGCCCCACAAGAGGACACCGGAAACCGAGCCCGTCGCTTTCCTCCGTCCTGAACTCAGCTCCGCAGGCCTGACAACCCAGGAGGCCCCATGCAGAACAGCAGTACACACCAACGCCCCCACGTCCGAATCCGCCCCAGCCGACCGAGCAGCACAGACCCCGCGCACCCGAGGAGCGACTCATGACCCACGAACGCGAGCACGACGACGTCCGGCGCGGCTGGTTCACCGAGATCCTCAACAGCGCCCTGCACGACCTCGCCCACGCCGAGCAAGTCATCACCTCCTACGCCGCCCAGGAACCCGACGGATTCATCGCCTGGGGCATGGCCGAAGGCGAAGCCACCCAAGCCCACCAGGCCCTGCGCCAAGCACCGTCCCTGCACACCATCGCCCCCACCGACTACACCGCCGTCAACGCCACCGCCGACGCCCTCTTCGAACTCGCCAGAAAGATCTCCCAGAGCCTCGTCCGCGCCGCCGAACTGGCCAGCGACCCCGACGACAAAATGGCCTGCCTCCAAGCCGCCCTGCACGCCGGCCGACTCCGCGAAGCCCTGCGGTAGCCGCCGTGGTCACCTTCGGGGACATGACCGCGATCGCCACCGAACACCTCACCGACCTGCAAAACCAGCTCCACAGCAAACGCCTGATCCGCGACCTCCGCAGCCCCAACACCCCACCCGAACTCGCCCGCCTCACCCACGTCCTAGCCCGCTACCACGACCAGATAGCCGCCGGCTTCGGCTTCCCGCACCCACACACCACCGGCGTGCGGGACGCCGCCGACCGCGCCAGCACCCTCATCAAACAAGCCGAACAACTCCTCGGCCCACCCGCAGACACCCAAACCCCAAAATCCGCCCTGGCCCAGAAACTCCGCGCCGCATCCATCGCCCTCGGCTGCGGCCTGGACCTACTGTCCACCCACTTCCCCACCGCCCCCGACCAGACGACCTCCGCCGACGCCTCCGTAATCGCAGCCCCCGACACCGCCCGAGCCCTCCTGCGCCAACTCAGCACCCACACCGCCAC
>NZ_SMKK01000444.1 GCF_004348425.1 Actinomadura sp. 7K507 | reverse complement strand
GGTTGGGACGGGGAGGGGCAGGGACGGGGACGGTCAGGACGCGGAGAAGACGTGGTCGCTGATGAGGCGGGCGCCGCCGACCACGCCGGCGGCCCCGGCGAGCTCGGACAGCACGATCGGGAGGTTGCCGGTCGCCAGGGGGGCGGACCGGCGGTAGACGACGCTGCGGATCTCGGCGAGCAGCGCGTGGCCGAGGCCGGCGACGCCGCCCGCGATGATGACGAGCCCGGGGTTGAAGAAGCTGACCAGCCCGGCGAGCACCTGCCCGACGTGCCGGCCGCCCGCGCGGATGATCTGCACCGAGACCGGGTCGCCCGCGGCGGCGGCCTGGGCGACGTGCTCGCCCGACAGCTCCCCGTGGGTCTCCAGCAGCGCGGCGAGCTGCGGCGACTCCCCCGACCGGGCCGCGGCCCCGGCGTCCCTGGCGAGCGCCGCGCCGCCGAAGAAGGCCTCCAGGCAGCCGGCGTTGCCGCACGCGCAGATGGGGCCGTCGTCGTCGACGCGGATGTGGCCGATGTCCCCGGCGCTGCCGGACACGCCGCGGTAGATGGCGCCGTCCACGACGATGCCGCAGCCGATACCGGTGCCGATCTTGACGAGCAGGAAGTCGTCCACCGAGCGGGCCAGCCCGGCGTGCAGCTCGCCGAGCGCCATCAGGTTCACGTCGTTGTCGACCAGCACCGGGCAGCCGAGTTCCTGGCCGATCGCCTCCCGCACCGGGAACCGGTCCCAGCCGGGCATGATCGGCGGGACGACCGGCATACCGTCCCGGAAGCTGACCGGCCCGGGGACGCCGATCCCGGTGCCGTGCACCTGCGGGATCAGGCCCTCGTCGCGCAGCTTGCCGAGCAGGTCGAGGGCTCGTTCGAGGACCACGGTGGCGCCCTGCCGGACGTCGCACTCCTCGCTGACGTGCCCGAGCACCTCCATGGCGCCGTCCGTCACCGCGACGTCGATCGAGGTGGCCCCGACGTCGAAGGCGACGAACCGCAGGTTCGGCGACAGCCGCACGATCCCGGAGCGCCGCCCGCCGCGGGACGCGGCCAGCCCCGCTCCCTCGACGAGGCCCAGCTCGACGAGCCGGTCCAGCTCCACGGCCAGCTTCGACCGCGACAGCCTGACCACGTCGCCCAGCTCGGCCCGCGAGCGCGGCCCCTCATCGCGCAGCAGCCGCAGCAGGCGTGCCTGATGCACGTTCTGCGGACGAGCCGACATGCGCATCACGCCGTCCTCTCGGGGTTCTCCGGGTCCGGACCGGCGCCGTGTGACCTCGGTCTCACGGCGGGTCCCATGGCGAGAAACGTAACCGGCTTTCGCCGCCTTGAGAAGACCTTTTCGTGATCGTGACCAAACTTTCTCCACTCAGAGGACAAAGATGATCGAGCAAAAAGCCCCTGCCCGCACGGCGGCGGACAGGGGCCTGTGGTGCCCGGGAGGGACCCGGTGCTAGTAGCTGACCGGCTGGCGGCCGCTCATCGTGCGCATGATGTGCTCGACGAGGGTGATCAACACCCGCTTGGCGTCCTCCCGGTCACGGACGTCGCACGAGATCACCGGGATGTCGGGGGCCAGGTCCAGGGCGTCGCGGACCTGCTGGGCCGTGTGGTTGCCGGCCCCTTCGAACCGGTTGACGCCGATGATGAACGGGACGCCGCGCCGCTCGAAGTAGTCGACCGAGGCGAAGCAGTCGGCGAGGCGGCGGGTGTCCACCAGGACGACCGCGCCCAGCGCGCCCTTGGCCAGCTCGTCCCACATGAACCAGAACCGGTCCTGGCCGGGCGTCCCGAACACGAACAGCACCAGGCCGTTCGGCAGGGTGATCCGCCCGAAGTCCATCGCGACCGTCGTGGTCGTCTTCGCCGCGACCGCGCTGGTGTCGTCGATCCCGATGCTCTTCTCGGTCAGGGCCTCCTCGGTCCGCAGCGGGCGGATCTCGCTGACCGCGCTCACCAGGGTCGTCTTGCCGACACCGAAACCACCGGCCACGAGAATCTTGACCGTCAGCGCGGAATCGCCTTGGGCGGCGGCCGTGTCAGAGCGCACGGATTCCATCGATCACTTCCTTGAGTACGCGCTCGCCGGGGAACTGCGCCACCGGCGCGGGGCGCCGGACCTGGATCAGCGAGTGGTCGAGCAGGTCACCGAGCAGGACACGGACGACCCCGAGGGGAAGTTCCAGATCCGACGCTATCTCGGCGACCGACAACGGGGTGCGGCAAAGCTCCAAGATCATGTGATGTTCCGGGTCCGGCGCCCACGGGGACGCCGCGAGAGCGGCGGAGTCGCCGTCCTGCGCCGGCGGCTCCACCGCGGCGATCAGCGCCACCAGATCGAACTCGACGCCGTCGTAGTGCGTCCGCCCCCCGGTGAGCGCGTACGGGCGGACGACGGGTCCCGCCGCCTCGTCGTACCAGCCGCCACCGCCTCGCCCGTCCACCTCACACGCCGCCCGGGTCGGCCGCGGCGACCCGCGGGTTGGCCGAGAGGTGCTGCCCGACCCGGGTGACGAGCATCGCCATCTCGTAGGCGATGATCCCGAGGTCGGCGTCGGCCGCGGCGAGGACGGCCAGGCAGGCGCCCTGCCCCGCGGCGGTGACGAACAGGAACGACGACTCCATCTCCACGATCGTCTGCCGGACGGGCCCGCCGCCGAACGTCTCCCCCGCCCCGCGGGCGAGGCTCTGGAAACTGGCGGCCACGGCGGCCAGGTGCTCGGACTCCTCACGGGCCAGCCCGCTCGAAGCGGCCATCTTCAGGCCGTCGCTCGACAGCACCACCGCGTTCTGCACCGGTGCGACCCGCTGCACCAGGCTGTCGAGCAGCCAGTTCAGCTCGCCGCCGGCTTGGCCCCGGGCCTCCGCGCCGGAGTGCTGGGCTCCTGTCATGGGGTGTCGTCCTCCTGGTCGGCTGGGTTCCGCGCGGTCTCCGCCTCGGCGTCGGCCGCGTCCTGCCTGCCACGCTGCCAGCCACGCTGCATGGCGGACATCATCGATCGCATCGTCTCAGGTGAGCGTGCGTCGTCGTCCGGGTTCTCCGCCGCCGGTCCGCTCCCCGGGGCGGGCGGCGCCGCGTCCGCCGGGACGGGCGCGGCGAGCGGCATCCCGGCCGGCTCGGGCGCGGGCGGCGGCCCGGCCGGCTCCGCCGGTGGCGGGGGCTCGGCG
>NZ_SMKK01000443.1 GCF_004348425.1 Actinomadura sp. 7K507 | reverse complement strand
GACCACCCCCTCCGCCAGCCCCCACTGGAGCGCCTGCGACTCGACGATCAGCCGCCCTGCCGAACGACGTCCGGCGTGGCGAGAAATCCCCGCCGCATGGCCCAAGGCCCCGCCATCGTCCTTTCCGCTCGAACCAGGGAGCCCGTTATGTCGAACTCACCCTTTCTGGACCGCCGCCTGAAGATCATTCCCTTCACCGCTCCCGTCGCTCGTTGTGGGCAATCAGCCACACATCGTGGGACTTTCTGGCTACCGTTCAGAAGTGGGACCGGCTTTACTCAACTCGATACTTCCGGAGGGCAACTCATGGTGAATCGGAAGCGACTCGACCCGACCGAGTCCGTGGCCGCACTTTTCGGGGCAAAGCTCCGAAATCTTCGGGACAAAGCCGGACTTTCCCAAGCCCAACTCGCAGAAGCGGTCAACTACTCGAACGACACGATCTCCAAGGTGGAGACCGCAGCCCAGGCCCCGTCCCCCGAACTCGCCGCGCGCCTCGACGCCCACTTCAACACCGGCGACACCTTCCAGGAGCTCCAGCCCCTCGCCGCCAAGGAGGGCATCCCGACCTTCTTCCGCCCCTACGCCGAACTGGAGAACACCGCCGACGCCCTCCGCGTCTACGACCACCTCGTCGTCTCCGGTCTGCTCCAGATCGAGGACTATGCACGCGAGGTCATGCGTCCCGGACAGCTTCCATGCGACCTGGACCGGACGCTCGCCACGCGCATGGCACGCCAGGAGGTGCTGCGCCAGGACAAGCCACCCTGGGTGGTCGTCCTCCTGACGGAGACGGCGATCAGGACCGTCGTCGGCAACAAGGAGATCACGAAGGCGCAGCTCAGCAGGCTCCTCGATCTATGACAGGAGCCCAACATCAGCATTCTGATCGCTCCGGCCAATTCGCCGGTCTACCCCGCGAGCGGATTCACTCTCCTGACCAGGAGCGACGAACCCGATATCGGCTACGTGGAGGGCGCAGGCGGCAACGGCCTGGTAATCGAACTAAGCTCGAAAGTGGAGCAACTCCGGCGCTTGTGGGACATGATCTGCAAAGTCGCCCTGACCGATACGGCCTCGGAGGCTCTGATCCGCGAGGTGATGGAGGGCTTGTGAACGATGGGAAGCGCGCCACCTGGCGCAAGAGCAGCCACAGCACTCAGGAGGGCGGGCAGTGCATCGAGCTGGCTGCCCTCGGCGCCGCCATCGCCGTCCGGGACAGCACTGACCCGACCGGCCCGATCCTCGACTTCGGTCGTCCCGCCATGGCCAGGCTCGTCGGACGCATCAGGACGGGCGAACTCAACTGACGACCGCCTCCATCAGCCCCCTCTCCGGGAGGGGGCTTTTCAATCGCGAGGATGGTCGACGGGATAATGGGACGGAGTTCGCAGGGCGCTGGCGAAGGGGGCGATATGAACATCGTCGTGGACGACCTGTCCGGCCCGGAGATCGCCGAGTTCCTCCGCGAGCACGTCCGAGAGATGCGAGCCATCACGCCACTCGAGAGCAAGCACGCTCTCGACCTCGACGCCCTGCGTGAACCCGAGGTCACGTTCTGGTCGGTGCTGGACGGTCCTTCGGTGGTGGGGTGCGGTGCCATCAAGAAGCTGGACGCCGTCCATGCCGAACTGAAGTCGATGCGGACGGCACCGAGGCGCAAACGCAGTGGGGTCGCCTCCTCGCTGATGGAGCACATCCTCACCGAGACCAAGGGCATGGGCTTCACCCGGCTGAGCTTGGAGACCGGATCCGCCGAGTTCTTCCTACCCGCGAGGAAGCTGTACGAGAGATTCGGCTTCGGCTACTGCGAGCCCTTCGCGGACTACAAGCCAGACCCGAACAGCGTCTTCATGACACGCCTGCTTTAGAGATCTTGCACCGCTCCGACTATCTGAGAGGTCTTACTACTCTCACCTAGAAATCTCATTCACCCCCGACACATAGCGCGACTGTTCGATAGCATTGAGTCATGTGTTCGACCGGGGTGATCGATGCGGCGTCGATGTCCACCAGTGAGCTGGTGGACGCGGCGGCGGCCATCGCGGCCGAGCTCGCTCTCCGGGAGGCGCCCGACTCCGCGGCCGTGTGCATGCGGGATGCCGAGACTCTGGCCCGGACCACCGACCTGCACGAAAGCGCCCTGGCCGGGCTGGTCTGCCGGGTGGACGCCGCTCGGGAGATGCACCGCTGGGGATACCCGTCCGCCCTGAGCTGGCTGCGCTCCCGCCTGGGCATGCGCGAGGCCCGCGCCAAGGAGCGCGTTGCCCTGGCTCGCCAGCGCCGCCGCTTGCCCACCGTGACCGAAAACCTCGCCCGCGGCCGGTTGCCCTACGGCTACGCCGCCACCATCGCCACAGCCGTCGCCCGCCTGAACGACGAGGACTGCGCCGCCGCCGAGAAGATCCTCCTGGACCTGACCGGACAGGGGTTCTCCGCCGGAAAGGTGGCTGCGTTCGGCACCCGGATCACCGACCTGATCGCCGAACGCGACGGCACCGGCGTCCCCGATGAGGACTCCCGCCGCGGCTACGAACGCTCCTGGATCGACTCCACCCGCTCCCTGGACGGCGGCCGCTACATCAAAGGGTGGCTGAACGCCGAGGACGCCGCCCTCTGGGACGGCACCCTGGGACCGCTGGCCAAACCCGCAGGCACCGACGACCGCCGCGACCTGTCCGAGCGCACGGCAGCCGCCCTCACCGGCGTGCTGGCAGGCGGCCACACCGCCACCAAGGTCACCGTCATCATCGACCTGGACACCCTCACCGGCGGCGCCGCCCCCGCCCGCCTCACCGACGGCACCCCGATCCCGCCCGAACAAGCCCGCCGCATCGCCCTGAACGCGGGCGTGTCGCCGCTCATCCTGGGACGCGGGAACATCCCCCTCTTCCTCGGCCACCGAGAGCGCTTCGCCACACCCGGTCAACGCCGCGTCCTGGAAACCCTCTATCCGACCTGCGCGGTCGAAGGCTGCGAAGTCCCCGGAATGTTGTGCGAAGTCGACCACGTCCACGGCTGGGCCCTCGGCCGCAACCCCACCGACATCGACAAACTCGCCCTCGCCTGCGGCTGGCACAATCGCTGGAAAGCCGCCAACCCCACACGGACCCACATCACCCGACACGCCGACGGCCGCTACACCTACCGCGCCGTGCCACCAGACGATCCACGCC
>NZ_SMKK01000442.1 GCF_004348425.1 Actinomadura sp. 7K507 | reverse complement strand
AGGCCAACCGCGCCCATCTGCGCCGTCGCGGGATCGCGGCCACCATTCCCGTGAAGGCCGATCAGCAGGCCAACCGCAAGGCCAAGGGCTCGACCGGAGGACGCCCACCGGTGTTCGACCCGGACGCCTACCGGCTCCGCCACGCAGTCGAGTGCGGCATCAACCTGCTGAAACAGCACCGGGCGGTGGCGACCCGCTATGACAAGCTCGCCGTCCGATACCAGGCCACCATCGAGGTCGCTGTGATCGACATCTGGCTCCGATCAGTCACCAAGACCACTTCTTAAACACGGCCTAGGTCAGTTGACGGATGTCGCGCTGGCCGGGGCGTCCATAAGGTCTGTGCCATGGAACTCGGTGAAGGCGGATGGGCCCTGGTGCTCGGGCCCGGCGGCCCGGTCGGGACGGCGTGGCTGACCGGGCTCGCGGAGGGGCTGCGGCGGGCGGGCGTGGATCTGGCCGCGGCGGACCTGACTGTCGGGACGTCGGCGGGCGCGATCGCCGGGGCCATGATCGCCACCGGCCGGGACCTGGCGGCGCTGGCGGAGCTTCCGCCCTCGGGTGGCCCGGACCCCGTGGTGGAAGGAACGGCGGCGGACGGATCGGTGATGGCCCGCGTGTTCGAGATCCTCCGCACCGGCGGCCTGGACCCGGACGAGGCCAGGCGGCGGATCGGCCGGCTGGCGCTGGAGGCGGAGGCGCTGCCCGAGGAGCGCCATCTGGCACGCATGGAGTTCCTGGTGGAGAAGGGCGTGTGGCCGGAGGGACGGCTGCTCGTCACCGCCGTGGACGTCGAGTCGGGCAAGCCGGTCGTGTGGGACGGGACGAGCGGCGTCCCGCTGGCGGCCGCCGTGGCGGCGAGCAGTGCGGCGCCGGGCTTCGCGGAGCCGCTCACCATCGGGGGCCGCCGCTATATGGACGGCGCGTTCGGCGGCGGGTCCAACGCGGGCCTGGCGAAGGGGGCGGAGACGGTCGTCCTGATCGAGCCGCTGGCGCACATGTCCGACGGCACGGGGGCGGATGTCCGGATCGTCCCTGATGAGGGGGCCCTGGAGGCGTTCGGGGAGAACGTCGGCGATCTGGCGCGCTGGGCTCCCGTCTACCGGGAGGGGATCCGGCAGGCCGCAGAGGCGGCGGAGCGGATCAGGGCGGCCGGTGTGTCTCGATATCAAGACAGGTAGGGTGACGCCATGCAGGATGAGGTCGACCGGCTGGTCGAGGCGTGGAACAACGAGCGGCCGGACCTGGACGTCCGGCCGCTGCAGGTCCTGAGCCGCGTCTCACGGCTGGCCCGGCACCTCGACCGCGCCCGGCGCGCGGTGTTCGTCGACCACGACCTGGAGTCGTGGGAGTTCGACGTGCTGACCGCGCTGCGCCGGGCCGGGAGCCCGTACGAGCTGAGCCCGGGACGGCTGCTGCGGGCGACGCTGGTGACGTCCGGCACCATGACGAACCGCATCGACCGGCTCGCGGCGGCGGGGCTCGTCGAGCGGCATCCCGACCCGCAGGACAAGCGCGGCGTCCTGGTCCGCCTGACCGGCGCGGGCCGGACCCGCGTGGACGCCGCGTTCGCCGACCTGCTGGAGCGGGAGCAGGCCATCCTGGACAGCCTCAGCTCCGACCAGCGCGACGTGCTCGCCGGCCTGCTGCGCACGCTCCTGATCCCGTTCGACAGCGACACCGAACGGCACTAGCCGCCCGAGCGGTCCTAGGACAGGGCCGCCTCCAGGGCGGCGGCGACGCCGCAGAGGCGCTCCTCGCCGCCCGCGGGGCCGATGAGCTGGACGGACGCCGGCAGATGCGACCCCGGCAGCGGGACCGGCAGCGCGAACGCCGGCAG
The DNA here is from genome assembly GCF_004348425.1 of Actinomadura sp. 7K507. Lineage (GTDB taxonomy): Bacteria > Actinomycetota > Actinomycetes > Streptosporangiales > Streptosporangiaceae > Spirillospora. Next base: position 1,336 of record NZ_SMKK01000442.1, on the reverse strand, counting down.
TCCGGCGACGTTGATCTGCCCGGCGAGCGCGGTGAGGGCGAGGTCTGATTCGTCCGCCTCATCGGGTTCGGGGGGAACGCAGGTCAGCACGGGCAGCGCGATCACCGCGTGGCGGGCGAGGATGCCGCCCAGCTCGGCCCGGATCGACTTCTGGACGCCGACGGCCCAGTCGAGCATCCCTGCTCCGGACACGTCGCCCATGGTCTGGATGCGGCGGAGGATGCGCCCGCTGAGCTTGGACGGGTCGTCGAGAAGGTGCCCGTTCTGCCGGAATCCCTCGTCGCTGACGATGATGCCGTTGGCCGTGGCGGCGTCCGCGTAGTGCGCGGACGTCACGTCGGTGATCGGGCCGAGGCGGCGCAGCGCGTCGTCGACGGCCGCGTCGATCGATGGGTCCACGCCGTCCACGCGGAGACGGGCGATCGTCGCGGACGGGTCGAACGGGACGGGCGCGAACCCGGGCTCGATCAGGCTCATGCCGAGCACGACGCCGGCGACGTCGCGTCCGATCGGCCCGACGACGTCCAGGGTCGGCGACAGCGGATACACGCCGTCGAGGGGGACGCGCCCGTTGGTGGTCTTCAGTCCCGCGATGCCGCAGCACGCGGCGGGAATGCGGATCGACCCGGACGTGTCGGTGCCGAACGCGACATCGGCCTCCCTCGTGGCGACGGCGACGGCGGAGCCGCTGGACGAGCCGCCGGGCACGCGGGACGGGTCGAGCGGGTTCACCGGCGTGCCCGCCCACGGGTTCACGCCGTCGGCGGCCATGCACAGCTCGTTGAGGTTGGCCTTCCCGGCGACGCGGGCGCCCTGCGCGCGGGCGGAGGCGACGACGGACGCGTCGGCGGCGGCCGGTTCGGCGCGTTCGGCGACGGCCTGGCAGCCCGCGGTGGTGGGCAGCCCAGCGACGTCCATGGCGTCCTTGACGGCGAGCCGCGGACCGTCACCGGGCTCGTCCGTCCTGATGATCCATGTCGTCATCCGAGGTCACCGTCCTATCAGCAGAGATGCCGTGAGCCGCCCGCCGGCCGAGACGCCCGTCAGCCGAGGTCCTCGGCGAGCATCAGCCACTCCTCCTCGATACCGGCGGCCTCGGCCTGGATCTCCTTCAGCCGGCCGTCCAGCTCCTGCAGCTTGGCGTAGTCGGTCGCGTGCGCCGCCAGCCGCTCGTGCAGCTCGGCCTCCTGCCGGGCGAGCTTCTCCAGGCGGCGTTCGAGCCTGTCGAGCTCCTTGCGGGCCTTCCAGTCCTGCCCGCCGCCCTTGGGTTTCGCGGACTCGGGCCCGCCCCGCAGGGAAGACGCGGCGGTCTTCTCCGAGGGCGTGGCGGCCGTCC
>NZ_SMKK01000441.1 GCF_004348425.1 Actinomadura sp. 7K507 | reverse complement strand
CTTCTCCACAGCACGTCGCGTTTTTCTTGTCAAAGGTCCTTGTAGATCGTTCCCGGCGAGGCGAGGAAACTCGGCGGAGTCGCGCGCGGCCACGGGGGTCGGGCCAGCTACCGCGAGGTGAGCAGATGACACGCTCGGTTCCCCACCGGTCACCGCAGGCTCCGTGGAGGCGCTCGCTGGCGGCGGGGTCGGTCGCCGTCGTGCTGGTCGCGGGGATCGGCGGGGCGGGCATCGGCGCGGCGCACGCCGCGCCGGCCCGGGGCCTGGCGGCGGCGCCGGTCGCGGCCGACACCGGGGCGCGCATCACCGCCGAGAAGAAGGTCGGCGCGAACGCGGTCGACATCACGATCGACTCCCCCTCGCTCGGAAAGTCGGTGAAGACGCGGATCCTGCTGCCGAAGAACTGGCAGCGGGGCGCGCAGGCGACGTGGCCGGTGCTGTACGCCTTCCACGGCGGGCAGGACGACTACACGTCCTGGCCCCGCAACACCGACATCGAGGCATGGGCGGCCCAGTACAACGTCATCGTCGTCATGCCCGAGGCCGAGAACAGCGGCTACACCGACTTTTACAACTACGGCATGGGCGGTACGCCGCAGTGGGAGAGGTTCCACACCGCCGAGGTGCGCCAGCTGGTGGAGCGCAACTACGGCGCGGGCGCGATGCGCGCGGCCATCGGCAACTCCTCGGGCGGTTCGGGCGCGCTGACCTACGCGGCGCGGCACCCGGGGCTGTTCAAGTACGCGGCGTCGCTGAGCGGCATCCTGTCGATGCGGTCGCCCGGGATCCCCGCGCTGCTGATGTTCACCAACGCGAGCAACTGGCAGGACCCGTTCGCGATCTGGGGCATCCCGTGGGTCGACGACGCCAACTGGAAGGCGCACGACCCGTACACGCTGGCCCCCAAGCTGCGCGGCACCGGCATCTTCTTCTCCTCCGGCACGACGGGCAGGCCCGGCCCGGGCGACCCGAACGTGGCGCCGTGGGACATCGGGCTGCTCAGCGAGATCGCGATCGGCGCCAACAACAAGGAGTTCAAGAAGCGGCTCGACGAGCTGGGCATCCCCCACACGGCGCACATCTACAAGGACGGCCGGCACAACTGGGCGGCGTGGATCCGCGAGGCGAAGTCGGTCTGGCCGGCGCTGATGAACTCGATCGGCGCCCGGAAGGCGTGACGCCCGCGCGGCACGGTGCGGGGCCGGTTCAGCGGCGGTAGCCCAGCCCGTGGCCGAAGGGGTACAGCGCGGCGCCGGGCTCGTCGCGGACGGGAATGGTGACGGGCAGCCGCCCGCGCGGGTCCAGCTCGCCGAACAGGGTCTTGGCGGCCGACCGCAGCGCCTCGGCGGTGTGGGAGTAGGTGGCCAGGTAGGTCGTGACCTCGGGGAACCAGGCGATGTCGTAGGGGTCGCGGACGGCGATGACGGCGACGGGGGTGCCGGTGGCGGCCAGCGCCTTGACGAGGTTCATCTGCCCGGGGCCGTTGTGCCCGGGCCCGTCCTCGACGTCCCAGGCGCGGTTGGTGACGGCGACGACGAGGTCCTGGTCGCGGGCGGCGGCGACGGCCTCGTCGATCTGGGCCCGGGTGGGGCTGACGCCGGTCTGCCTGATGGTGGTCCGGGCGCCGCGCCGGGCGATCTCGGTGCCGAGGGCCGCGGTGGCGGACACGCCCCATCCGGTGACCAGGACGTCGCGTTCGCCGGGCCGCATCGGCAGGACGGGGGCCCCGTTCCCGGCGGGGTCGTTCTTGACCAGGGTGCTGGTGCGGTCGGTGGCGCGCTGCGCGGCGGCCAGGTGCGGGGGCGTCCCCACCCGCTCGGCGACCTCGGACTCGTCGGCGTAGGGGTCGCGGAACAGGCCGCGTTCGTGCTTGAGCTTCAGGATCCGGTACACCGAGGCGTCGATGCGCTCCTCGGTCAGCTCGCCGGACTCGACGGCGGCGACGACGGCGGCGAGCTGCCGGGGGAACACGCCGGTGCCGTCGTCGTCGGCGGGCGGTTTGAGCAGAACGTCGGCGCCGGCCTTGAGGGCCAGGACGGGGACGCGCTCGTCGCCGTACTTGTCGCGGACCCCTTCCATGTCGAGGGCGTCGGTGACGACGACGCCGTCGTAGCCGAGCCGGTCGCGCAGGATGCCGGTGAGGATGGGCCGCGACAGGGTGGCGGGGTCGCCGGAGGGGTCCAGCGACGGCACGACGATGTGCGCGGTCATGATCGAGTCGACGCCGGCGGCGATGGCGGCGCGGAACGGCGGCAGGTCGAGGCGTTCCCACTCCTGGCGGGTGTGGTCGATCTCGGGGACGCCGGTGTGGCTGTCGGTGGTGGTGTCGCCGTGGCCGGGGAAGTGCTTGGCGGTGGCGGTGACGCCGCCGGACCGGTATCCGCGGATCTGCGCGGTGACCATGGACGACACCAGGCCGGGGTCGGAGCCGAAGGACCGGACGCCGATGACGGGGTTGGCGGGATTGACGTTGACGTCCGCGTCGGGGGCGTAGTCCTGGTTGACGCCGACGGCGCGCAGTTCCCGCCCGGTGATGCGGGCCAGGGCGCGGGCGTCGGCGGTGCGCCGTCCGGCGGCCAGGGCCATCGCGCCGGGCGACTGGGTCGCGGGCGGCTGGAGGCGGGCGACGATGCCGCCCTCCTGGTCGGTGGCGATCGTGGCGGGGATCCGGTGGGGCCCGGCCGCCGCGGCGCGCTGGATGCCGTTGGAGAACGCGGCGACCTGCTGCGGGTCCCGGATGTTCTCGCCGTAGTAGATGAACCCGCCGGGCCGGTAGCGGGCCGTGACCTGCGCGGCGTTGTCGGCCCCGTAGAGCCTGCGGTTGGCGGCGACGGCCCCGGGGTCGGCGGTGTCGGCGCTGGTGCCGTGGATCTGCAGGACGAACAGCTGGGCGGCCTTCTCCTCGAGCGTCATCGACCGCAGGATGCGCATGAGTTCGGGCTCCTTGCCGTGTCCGGTGCCGGGGCCGGTGCCGGGGCCGCCGCCGGGCGGGGCGGCCCCGGCGGCGGGGGCCGTCATGGCGGTGAGGCCGGCGACGGCGAGCGTTCCCGCGGTGAGGCCGGCGAGCCACCGGCGGTGGCGCGTGCGCGGACGGTACATGACGGCTCCCTCCGGCCCCCGGACTTCCTGTTGATCAAGTTCTTCCTGCACGTTAACCCCGCGCCGCGGCGCCGTCCACGGCAAGGTTCGACGACGCCCCGGGGGCCGCTCCGC
>NZ_SMKK01000440.1 GCF_004348425.1 Actinomadura sp. 7K507 | reverse complement strand
CCCGATCGTCGAACCCCTCGACCTCATCCGCCACCGGAAGATCATCGAGCATCCAATGTCAACGATGTGCCGGAACCGTCAAAGATCACCCGGATCTGCTACGTCCAACATGTCCTGGAACAAAACAAGTGAGGCGGTATCTGGCCGCCTACGGGGAGCTTGTCACGGCCGCTGTCACCTGATGCGCTGGCGGGCGAACTGCCTCGTCCGCTTCGAGGACCCAGAAGCAGTCAAGAGCCTAAAAGCCGCCCTCGGCGAGTTGAAGCCGGGTGCCTTCAACCGGGCGGAAGCCGGGCTCCGATGTGATCTGGCGACCGCGCTCCTCGCGTGCGGAGAACGAGATGAAGCGCGGCGCCATGCAACCCGCGCCGCCGAGTTGGCCAAGCTGACGGGGTCGGTCAGGCAGCGCAGGAGGGTGGCGGCTATTGAAGTGCAACTGGGGGCGAGCAGCGACTAGACATCCGCCAAAACGTGGAGCAGGCCCACCAGCGTCCCAGAACTCCAGATCTTACCCGAGGTGATCATGGCCGGTACGTCCGTGAGTGGCACCCACTCCATCCGGGAGGCTTCCGTCGTCTCCATCGGGGCGCTGACGTACTCGGGGTCCCGAGTGAGGTAAACGTGATGTTCGGAGTCCACCATCCCGACCATCGGCTGGAAGGAGACCAGATGTGTCAATGACTTCGGGCGGAGCCCGGTTTCCTCTTCGATCTCCCGAGAAGCAGTGGACAATGGAGCTTCGCCCTCATCCACAAGCCCGCCGGGCAGTTCCCAACCCCATCGATCCGCGACGAAGCGGTGCCGCCACAGCAGGAGCACGCGGTTCTCGGAGTCCAGGATCACCACCACGGCGGCGGCCTTCAGGCTGGCCACATGGTGCTCGAACCTGTGTCCGTCAGGAAGTTCTACATCGACCAGACTGAGCTTGATCCAGCGATTGTCATAGACGGTTCTCCCGCCATGCGTGATCCAACGAGTCTTCTCCTCGTCATCTGTCATGGCCCTGACGCTATCCGGTGAGCACTTCACCGCCGGGAGGTGAGAGGTCCTTGCCCTCAACGGTCGTTCACCCTCCTCACCTGCGAAAACAAGTCTGCGGCCTCCATGGAAACCAATCACAGGTGGCAGACTGACCCGACGAGCCTGGACGACTTTGAACGGCGCTTCGACCTCATCGGCTCGGAGGCGTTGTCCGCGTCCGCCTCACGTGGGCACATCGAACGGATCATGGAGGCCATGCAGTGATCGGATGGCGCAAGTCCAGCCGGCAACACATCCGGCAACGAGTGTGTAGAGGTCGCGAACCTCCCCGAGGGGCGCGCTATCAGGGACAGCAAGGCCCCTGACGCCGGCCACCTGACCCTCTCAGCCGAGAGCTTCGCCCGGCTCGTGACCCGCATGAAGCGCGACGAACTGAACCTCTGACCCCGGCGTGCAGACCCCGGCCCAATGACGTTCGGGGGCTCTGCCGTGTGCGGTTTACTCCCGGGCTCGCTACTGGGACCTGGCGCACCTCCTGAACGCGCTTGTCCTGTAAATCCTCCGTGCATGAGGAGCTGAGCACAGGTGAGCGGCAGATCGCCTTACCTGATCGGTGTCCAAGCGCCCGCCGCGACCGGACGGCCCGCCGACGCGGACTATGTTGCCGACGTCCGCCGCACCAGCCAGGCGCTGGTGCGGCTGGACACCGCGCACGGCGGCGACGACGTCCTGCCGTTGGCGCTGCGGGCGTTCCGCGCCGTCAATCACAGGCTCGGATCGGGCGCGTATGTCCCGTCCGCCGAACGGGACCTGATGGCCGCCGCTGGTGAGGCCGCCCAGGTTGCCGCGTGGCTGGCCTACGACGCCGACCGGCAGGACGTCTCGCGACAGGTCATCCACGAGGCGCTGATGCTGTCGAGGCAGGCCGGGGATTTCGGCATGGAGCTGTTCGAGTTGACGCACCTGGCGATGCAGTCGGTGCACCTGCATCGGCCCGCCGAGGCCATGCGGGTCACCACCGGCCTGCTGGACGGCGGGCTGCCGCCCCGAGCTGCGGCCCTCATGGACATCCGCCGGGGCCGGGCGCTCGCCCAACTAGGGCATGCCGGTGACGCGCTGGCCACCCTGGGCCGGGCGCGGTCAGCTCTGCTGGACGGGCCGGGGGCGCGGGATGCGGCGTGGACCTGGTGGGTTACCGATGCTGAGGTGCTGTGGCACACCGGCATGGCGCACGCCGAACTCGGTGACTGGGGAGCGGCAGTGCCGCTGCTGCGAGAGTCAGCGAAGCTGCGGAGCGGATACCGGCGGGCCCGCTATAACGACCTTACGCATCTGCTGAACGCCTTGGTGCACGTCGGGGACTGGGGCGAGGCCGAGCCGGTCCTGACGGAGGTCGCCGGGGATGCGGGCGATGTCGGCTCGGGGCGGACGACGAACCTGCTGAGCAGGGTCACCGAAAGGATCATGCGAGCGGACGCGCCTTCGGCAGTCGCGGATTTGGCCGGAGACCTCCACCGCGTCCTCGAAGCCGCTTGAACCGCGCACCGAGATGAATGAGGGCGATCGGCACTCGGTGAGCGTCGCAGGCGTCATCTTGGATGATGCCGGCCGTGCTCTGCTTATCCAGCGCCGTGACAACAGTCACTGGGAAGCACCCGGGGGCATCCTGGAGGTGGATGAGGACATCCGCGCCGGACTCAAGCGGGAGGTTCTCGAAGAGACGGGCCTTCAGGTGCATGTGGAGCATCTGACGGGCGTCTATAAAAATATGAAACGCGGCATCGTCGCACTGGTCTTCCGCTGTCGAGTCCTCGGTGGAAGTGTTCGGGAGACCAACGAAGCTCAGGACCTTCGATGGATGGGCCTTGAAGAAGTCAGGGCCCTGGCGACCGAGGCCTTCGCCGTTCGTGTCCTGGATGCAATGGCTGATCCGCTGACCTCGCCTGCGGTGCGCCACCATGACGGCACCCACCTAATTGGCGAAACATTCGGCTCGTAAGTCAATGAATTCGTCCGGCCTAATGGGGCGATCACATGGGTTTAGCGCGTTACTTCGAGATCGCCGATGACTTGCTGCGGCGTATTGATGCAGCTGCGTGGGGGAGACGCTGCCGCCGATGGAGAAGCTAACCTCGATTTTTCGTGAGGTCGGTTGGGTCGCGGAGCGACCCAACCGACTCTTGGCTTTCGGTGGCGGGTCAGCCGTGGGGCCTGACTGTCGCGTCGGGTGGGCGGGGTTCCACG
>NZ_SMKK01000043.1 GCF_004348425.1 Actinomadura sp. 7K507 | reverse complement strand
GTTCAGCCCCGCGCACGTCCCCGCCACGACCCCCGCCACCACCGCGATCACGGCCAGGGAGCGCGGGGGAGGCTTCGCGGCGGGCGCGGAGCGCTCCCGCCACAGCGGCCCGCCCTCCCACCATCCGCGGCGGGCGGCGTAGAGCGCGGCGAGCGCGGCCGAGGCGGCGAGCCACCCGAGCAGCAGGACCCAGGTGGGCGGGTGGAGCAGCAGCCCGAGGTGGTAGACGACGGTCCATGCCGCGAAGAGGAGTACCGCCCAGTCGGTGACCCCGTCCATGAACCGGGTCGTCCGCGTCTCCCCTGCAAGGCGGCCGCTGCTCGTGCCGGCGGCGCGGTCCAGCACCTGGATCACCTGGGTCCCCCTTGAGCGCATTCGGGCACGCCACCGTTCTGCTCTGCCGGCGGGGGAGCCGAGGTCGGAAGGCCGATGCCCTGAACGTGAACGATTTTGTTGTGTGTTGGACGCCGTGCCCATACCCAGAGTTCACACATCCAGCCGCCGGATGTGCGGGTGCGCCGTGTCGTCGTGGAAGATCGTCGCTCCCGGTTATCAGTACTGATTTACTGCGCTATGCCCGATGTGCATGTTCTGATTGATGCGCTGTCGGAACCCCGCGCCCCGGCGGGCGCGCGTGAATGGATGTGATGCGCGGTGCGCCATGCGTTCGGCTTCTTCCTCGGCGTCGTGCTGACACCGGCGCTGGTGTACGGCGCGGCCTGGGGATACGTCCAGGCCGGCCAGTCCTTCGACGGCACCGGACAGGAGATCACCGACCGCACCCGCATCTACGGCGCATTCGCCCTGCTCGCCGCCGTGGGCCTGGTGATGGGCGTGATCATCGTCGCCCGCTGGGCGTCGCCGCTGGTCTCGCTCGTCCCGGCGCTGGCGCTGCTCGGCTTCTCGGCCTACTTCCTGATCGACCCCGGCCGCGCCCTGGACCTGCCGGGCAGGGTGCCGCCGGCCGGGGACATGGACTTCGGGCTGCGCATGCTCCTCGGCTCCGGCGTGTACGGGCTGATGGGGTTCGCGCTGCTGATGCCGACGTGGGCCCCGCGCCGCTGGAGCTCGGCCCGCGACGACGACTCCGCCGACATGGACTTCTACTCCGGCATGGAACGCCGCCCCTCCCGGAACGGCCCCTAGGGGACGACCGGGCGGTCCGGCCGCCGGTACGCGTGCTCGCCCCGGTAGAGGCCGGCGAGCACCTCCTCGATGCCGGCCTCCCGCAGGGAGATGTCGCGGACCTCATGGTCGCGCGCCAGCCCGGCCACCACCGCCGCCGCGTTCGCCTCGCCGGGCAGCCGCAGCCACTGCCGCGGCCCCTCCACCCGCTCCGCCTCGATCCCGCCCAGCCTGATCGGCGGCGCCGGGCGCGCCAGCTCCACGACGAGCACCCGGCCCGCGTCCACCGTCCGGCGCAGCTCGGCCAGCCCGCCGTCGTAGGCCAGCCGCCCATGGTCGATGATCATGACGCGGCGGCAGAGCCGCTCGATGTCGCCGAGATCGTGCGTGGTCAGCAGGATCGTGGTGCCGCGCTCGGTGTTGATCCGCGCCAGGAACTCGCGGACGGTCGCCTTGCTCACCACGTCCAGGCCGATCGTCGGCTCGTCAAGGACGAGCAGCTCGGGATCGTGCAGGAGCGCGGCGGCCAGGTCGCCGCGCATGCGCTGGCCGAGGCTGAGCTGGCGGACCGGGGTGTCCAGGAACGGCTCCAGCTCCAGCAGCGCGGTCAGCTCGGCGAGCCGCGTCCGGTGCGCGGCCGCGCCGACCCGGTAGAGCCGCCGGACGAGGGCCAGGCTGTCGCGCAGCGGCAGGTCCCACCACAGCGTCGTCCGCTGCCCGAACACGACGCCGAGCCGGCGGGCGAGGGACGTGCGCCGCCGTGACGGGTCCAGCCCGCACACGCGCAGCGAGCCGGACGACGCGGTGAGGATCCCGGTCAGCATCTTGATCGTCGTGGACTTGCCGGCGCCGTTCGGGCCCAGGTAGCCGACGAACTCGCCCGGCTCGACGGTGAACGACACCCCGTCCACCGCGCGCAGGGTCGTCCGCGTGCGCCGCAGGCCGCCGGAGCGCTTCCGGACGGTGAAGGACTTGACGACGTTCCCGGCCTCGATCATCGGCACCGGCCTCAGCTCCCCGTCGATCGGTAGTGGCGCAGCCCGGCCCGCCACGCCAGCGCGGCGGCCGCGCACAGCACGGCCGCCACGGCCGGGGACGCGAACCGCGCCGCGGCCGGCAGCCCGAGCGGGTCGGGGCGGTTCAGGACGTACAGCGCGGGCTGCCAGTTGACGAACGCCAGCGGGACGACGAACGTCACCCCGCGGACGAAGTCCCGCCCGAACATGGTCATCGGGTACTGCGTCAGGAACGCGCCCCCGTAGGTGACCGACTTGCTCGCGCCGTGGCTGTCGACCAGCACGAACTGCACCGCGCCCGCCAGCACCCACAGCGCCCCGAAGATCACCGTCCCGGACAGCACCATGACCGGGATCATCGCGGCCCGGCCCGGCGTCCAGGCCACCTCGGCCCGGGGCAGCGCGAGCGCCAGCATCGTTCCCGCCGGGACGAGCTTGCCGAAGCGGCGGGGCGAGAACTCCTCCGTCGCGACCTGGACGAGCGGGCTCACGGGACGCACGAGCATCGCGTCCAGCGTCCCGTGCCGCACATGCCGGCCGAGCCGCTCGGTGGTGCCGAGCACGATGTCGGAGATCCCGAAGGACAGCGCCGACGTCCCGTACAGGAACAGGACCTCCCATGCGCCGAACCCGGCGATGCGCGGGGCCTGGGAGAACAGGAGCCCGATCGCGGCGGCGTCCAGCCCGGTGACGACCGCCGTGGCGAGGGACAGCAGCGCCATCGACACCGGGTACTGCGCCGCCGCCCGGATCCACGTCCAGGCGAGCAGGCCGTACATGCGCACGGCGCCGGCCGGCGGGTCACCCACCGTGCACCACCAGCTTCCGCCGCGCCGCCCGCGTCAGGAGGGCGCCGGCCCCGAGCAGGACGGCGGCCCACGCCGCCTGGAAGCCGAGTGCGCCGATCAGCTCCGCACCGGTGTACCGGCCGAGGAACACGTCCGCGGGCACCTGGATCTGGGCCGCCCACGGCAGTGCCCGCGCGACCGTGCCGAGCGCCCCGGGGAACACGACCAGCGGCAGGATCATCCCGGAGAAGAACAGCGACATCACGAGCGTGACGGCCTGCAGGCCGCGGTCGTCGTGCAGCCAGAACATGCCCATCGCGACGAGGTAGCGCAGCCCGAAGCTCACGGCCGCGGCGAGCGGCACGGCCGCCGCGAACGCGGCGAGGCCCGCCGGGCCCGGCCAGCGGAACGGGAAGACCAGCGCCCCGGCCAGCAGCGGCGGCCCGGCGCGCAGCACCAGCGAGGCCGCGGCGCGGCCGAGGTCGTCGGCCAGCCACCAGCCCTGGAGCCCGGCCGGCCGGTGCAGGTCGATCGCGACGTCGCCGTTGCGGATGCGGTCGGTGAGGTCCATCCCGCCGAAGATCTGGACGGGCCCGATGAGCGCCTGGGTGATGAAGCAGAAGGTGACCGCGTCGGCCGCGTCGTACCCGCCGAGGGAGGGGCGCACCTCCCAGAGCGCCAGCAGGACGTACGCGCGCATGAACCCGAAGGCGGTGTTGGTGACGGACTCGGTCAGGGAACCGAGCGGATACGCGGTGTGACGGCGGAAGCCGTACCACCAGACCCACGGAAGAACGCCCACTTGCCCGGAGCCTAAGCAAGCGGGCGGCGCGCCACCACGTAATTTCGCACAGAGCGGTGGCGCGGCCCGCCCGCAGACGCCAGAAGGCCCCCGCGGGTGTAGGGACGCGGGGGCCTCCGGGGTTCCGGGGGAGCGGGCCGGAAGGCGGTCAGACCGGCGAGCAGGGTCGGCTCAGTGGAACTGGCCCTCTTCCGTCGAGCCCTTCAGCGCCGTGGTGGACGAGTCCGGGTTGATCGCGGTGCTGACCATGTCGAAGTAGCCGGTGCCGGCCTCGCGCTGGTGCTTGACCGCGGTGAAGCCCTTCTCGGCCGCCGCGAACTCGCGCTCCTGCAGGTCGACGTAGGCGGTCATGCCCTCGCGGGCGTAGCCGTGCGCCAGGTCGAACATGCCGTAGTTGAGCGCGTGGAAGCCGGCCAGGGTGATGAACTGGAACTTGAAGCCCATGTGGCCGAGCTCGCGCTGGAACTTGGCGATGGTCGAGTCGTCCAGGTGCGCCTTCCAGTTGAAGGACGGCGAGCAGTTGTACGCCAGCATCTGGTCGGGGTACTCGGCCTTGACCGCCTCGGCGAACTTGCGGGCCTCCTCCAGGTCCGGCGTGCCGGTCTCCATCCAGATGAGGTCGGAGTGCGGCGCGTAGGCCTTCGCGCGGGCGATGCAGGGCTCGATGCCGTTGCGGACCCGGTAGAAGCCCTCGGCGGTGCGCTCGCCGGTGATGAACTCGCGGTCGCGCTCGTCCACGTCCGTCGTGATCAGTGTCGCGGCCTCGGCGTCGGTCCGCGCGATGATCAGTGAGGGCACGTTCGAGATGTCCGCGGCGAGGCGGGCGGTGCTGAGGGTCTTGATGTGCTGCGAGGTCGGGATCAGGACCTTGCCGCCGAGGTGGCCGCACTTCTTCTCGGAGGCCAGCTGGTCCTCCCAGTGCACGCCCGCGGCGCCCGCGGCGATCATGCCCTTCATCAGCTCGAAGGCGTTCAGGACGCCGCCGAAGCCGGCCTCGGCGTCGGCCACGATGGGGGCGAGGAAGTGCGTGTCGCCCTCACCCTCGGCCCACTGGACCTGGTCGGCGCGCAGCAGCGCGTTGTTGATGCGGCGCACGACGGCCGGGACCGAGTTCGCCGGGTAGATGCTCTGGTCGGGGTAGGTCTGGCCCGCCAGGTTGGCGTCCGCCGCGACCTGCCAGCCCGACAGGTAGATGGCCTTGAGACCCGCCTTCACCTGCTGGACGGCCTGCAGCCCGGTCAGCGCGCCGAGGGAGTGGACGTAGTCCTCCTCGTGCAGGAGCTTCCAGAGCCGCTCGGCGCCGAGGCGCGCGAGGGTGTGCTCCTCCTGGACCGAACCGCGGATCCGCACGACGTCCTCGGCCGTGTAGGTCCGCTCGATGCCCTTCCAGCGGGGGTCGGTGTCCCACTGTCGCTGCAGCTCTTCGGCTGCGCCCTTGAGGCGACTTTCGCTGCTCATCATCTTGCCCTTCCGTGTCGTCCCCTGGGTGCCTGGATCCGACTATGCCCCGCTCGCAACCCCTTAATGAACTCGCGAGTAACAGAAGAACTGCGAAATTTCCGCTACCATGAACCCGTGACGACCTTGCGGACAGAAGAACCCCTCAACTTGACGAGCGACGTAGACCTCGTGACGTTCGGGCAGCGGCTCCGCCATCTGCGGCGCGGGCGCGGCATGACGCTGTCGGACCTCGGCGAGCGCGTCGGGCGCGCCCCGTCCCAGCTGTCCCTGCTGGAGAACGGCCGGCGCGAGCCCAAGCTGTCGCTGCTGCAGGCCCTCGCCGCTGCGCTGGAGTGCCCGGTGGAGGAACTGCTGCGGCGCCAGCCGCCCAGCCGCCGCGCGCAGCTGGAGATCGAGCTGGAGGAGGCGCAGCGCGACCCGCTCTACCGGACGCTCGGGCTGTCGCACCTCAAGGTCGGCAAGCGGATGCCGAACGAGGTGATCGAGCACATCCTCGCGCTGTACGGGGAGCTCAAGCGCAGCCGGACCAAGCCGACCGCGAGCCCCGAGGAGGCGCGCAAGGCCAACGCCGAGCTGCGCCGCCAGATGCACGAGCGCGGCAACCACTTCGCCGAGATCGAGTCGATCGCCTCCCAGACCCTCGACGCGGTCGGGTACCGGCGCGGCGCGGTGTCGCCGGGCCTGCTGATGACGCTGGTCGGCCACTTCGGCTTCAGCCTGCAGTACGTCCAGGACCTGCCGCGCTCCGTGCGGTCGGTCACCGACCTGCGCAACCGGCGGATCTACCTGGAGCGCGAGCAGCTCGGCATGCACACGCCGCGGACGATCCTGCTGCAGACCCTCGGCCACATCGCGCTGGACCACGACCAGCCGCGCGACTTCGCCGACTTCCTGCGCCAGCGCGTCGAGGCCAACTACTTCGGCGCCGCGATCATGATGCCCGAGCGCAGCGTCGTCCCCTTCCTGCAGGAGGCGAAGGCGGCGCGGGAACTGTCGGTGGAGGACCTCGCGGACGTCTTCTCCGTCTCCTACGAGATGGCCGCGCACCGCTTCACCAACGTCGCGACCCACCATCTCGACCTGGAGCTGCACTTCACCAAGAACGACGAGAACGGCACCATCTACAAGGCCTACGCCAACGACGGCCTGCTCTTCCCGCAGGACGAGGACGGCGCGATCGAGGGCCAGCGGATGTGCCGCGAGTGGGCCGGGCGGCACGTGTTCGGCGCGAACGACCGCTTCTCGGTCTACTACCAGTACACCGACACCCCCAAGGGCACGTACTGGTGCCTGTCGCACATCGACCCCACCCACGAGCGCGACTTCGCCATCACGCTCGGCGTCCGGTTCGAGGACTCGCGCTGGTTCCGCGGCCGGGAGACGTCCCGGCGGCGCAAGTCGTCCTGCCCGGACGGCGAATGCTGCCAGCGGCCCCCGAAGGCGCTGTCGGACCGGTGGGAGGGCATGGCCTGGCCGTCGGCGCGCGCGCACTCGCACGTCCTGTCGGTCCTGCCGCCCGGAGCCTTCCCCGGGGTGGACGACGCGGACGTCTACGAGTTCCTGGACCGGCACGCCGCCGTATGACCGGTGCGTTGCGCCCAGGTCAACTCTCCGGGGCGGTCCGTCCCGTTCCGTGGCGGCGGTGAATGATCTGGGAGGATCTGGCGTTTCCTAGTGGTGAGGGACCAGTGGTGAGGGACGCCCCGGTCTGGGACGTCCCGTCCGGACGCCGTCCGGGACGGTCCGCACGGAGGGAGAGCGCGTGCTGCCTGAGGTGGCTTCGTGGTTGCGCCGCCGCACGAGCGCGGCGGAGGACTGGCCGCCGCGCCTGGTGCTCGCCGCCAAGGGCGACACCAGGATCAGCGTCGTGCTGCCCGCGCGCGACGAGGAGGCGACGGTCGGCGCGATCGTGGCCGCCATCCGGGCGGACCTGGTCGAGCGGATCCCGCTGGTCGACGAGATCGTTGTGGTCGACTCCCGCTCCGCCGACCGGACCGCCGCCGTGGCCGCCGCGGCGGGCGCCGAGGTGGTCCATCAGGACGCCGTCCTTCCCGGACAGGGCCGCATGTCCGGCAAGGGCGAGGCGCTGTGGAAGTCCCTGGCCGCGACGTCGGGGGACCTGATCGTGTTCGTGGACGCCGATCTGCGCGAGTTCACCTCGTCCTACGTGACCGGGCTGCTGGGGCCGCTGCTGACCGACCCGTCCGTCGGCTACGTCAAGGGCTGCTACGACCGCCCGCTCGTCGAGGGCGAACGGCGCGTCGAGGGCGGCGGGGGCCGGGTGACCGAACTGGTCGCGCGCCCCCTGATCAACCTGCACTGGCCGCTGCTCGCCGGCGTCATCCAGCCGCTCGGCGGCGAGTACGCCGGCCGCCGCGCGCTGCTGGAGCGGCTGCCGTTCGTCACCGGCTACGGCGTGGAGCTCGGCCTCCTGCTGGACGTCTACCAGGACTCCGGGCTGGACGCGATCGCGCAGGTCGACCTCGGCCGGCGGCTGCACGCGCACCAGTCGACCGAGGCCCTCGGCGCGATGTCGGGCCAGATCATGCTGACCGGCTGGTCGCGGCTGGAGCGGCACGGCCGGATGGTGCCGCTGGAGGCCCCGTCCACCGCGCTGACCCGGTTCCGCCGCGGCGCGGACGGGCATGACCCCCACACCGCGGACGTCGCGGTGGGGGAGCGGCCCCCGATGATCGAGGTCCCCGGCTACGCCGCCGCGCGCTCGTTCTCGCCCGGCCGCAGGTGACGCCCGGTGCGCTGTGACTCCGGCCACGGTGTTACCCGCGGTAACGCCAAGAGGTGCTACCGTTGGTAACAGCGATATTGGAGAAAGGGTCTATTAATCATGACGAGCGCGGAGCCGGCGCCGTTCTCGCTGGAGCCCAGTGAGGACGTTCGCGAGGTCAGGGACTGGGTGCACGAGTTCGCCAGGGACGTCATCCGTCCCGCGGCCGAGGAGTGGGACGAACGCGAGGAGACGCCCTGGCCGCTGATCCAGGAGGCGTCCAAGGTCGGTCTCTACTCGCTCGACTTCTTCGCCACCCAGTGGCTGGAGCCGACCGGCCTCGGCATCCCGGTGGCCTTCGAGGAGATCTTCTGGGGCGACGCCGGCATCGGGCTGTCCATCGTGGGCACCGGCCTCGCCGCCGCGTCCATCGCCGCCGTCGGCACCGAGGAGCAGATCAACGAGTGGGTGCCGCAGATGTTCGGCACCCCCGACGACGTCAAGCTCGGCGCGTTCTGCTCCTCCGAGCCCGACGCGGGCAGCGACGTCGGCGCCATCCGCGCCCGCGCCGTCTTCGACGAGGCGAAGGACGAGTGGGTGCTGAACGGCACCAAGACCTGGGCCACCAACGGCGGCATCGCCGACGTCCACATCATCGTCGCGTCCGTGCACCCCGACCTCGGCAGCCGCGGCCAGGGCAGCTTCATCGTCCCGCCGGGCACGCCGGGGCTGCGGCAGGGCCAGAAGTTCAAGAAGCACGGCATCCGCGCCTCGCACACCGCCGAGGTGATCCTGGAGGACGTGCGCATCCCGAGCCACCTGATCATCGGCGGCAAGGACAGGTTCGACGAGCGCATCGCGCGGACCCGCGAGGGCAAGAGATCCAAGGGCCAGGCGGCGCTGAAGACGTTCGAGACCACTCGCCCGTCGGTCGGCGCGATGGCGCTCGGCGTCGGCCGCGCCGCCTACGACTACGCGCTCCAGTACGCGCGCGAGCGCGAGCAGTTCGGCAAGAAGATCGGCGACTTCCAGGCGATCGCGTTCAAGCTCGCCGACATGAAGTGCCGCCTCGACGCCGCCCGCCTCATGGTGTGGCGGGCCGGGTGGATGGCGCGCACCGGCAAGGACTTCGAGAACGCCGAGGGCTCGATGGCCAAGCTCATGGCGAGCGAGATGGCCGTGAACGTCACCGAGGAGGCCATCCAGATCCTCGGCGGCAACGGCTACACCCGCGAGTACCCGGTCGAGCGCATGCACCGCGACGCCAAGATCTTCACGATCTTCGAGGGCACCTCGGAGATCCAGCGCCTCGTCATCGGCCGCACCGTGACCGGCCTCCCCGTCCGCTGACGTCCGCGCAGGCCAGCGGCACCGCCATCACCACTTCCGTCCCACCGATGGCGGCCAGCCGCGGCCTCCGGCCACCATGACCAGGGGGTGGAGGGGTGGAGCTCGCCGGCGGGCGCAGGACGCCGTCGCTGAGATCCACCACCTCGGCTCCCGGAGCCATACCTGGGTATTCGAGGCGGACGGGGTTCCCGGACACCATCGTCCGATCGTGCGTGGTGCACCTGATCAGAATCAGCCTCCGGCCGGTCCCGCGCAAGCACCGCGCGGCCGTCGCCGCCGAACTGAAGAACATCTACACCGCGCGCTCGCGTGACCTGCGCGGACGAGGTTTCGGCAGGAGCAACGTGCTCGCGGCAGCGATCAAGGCGGTGCCGGTGACGATCGCTCGTGCCGGTCTCCATGGCCAGGCGGTCGAGCGCGAATGGGGGCGCCGGGAGTGGCGTGGCTGAAGCTCATCGGAACTGAGGTCGCCAGACACGCCGCACTAGGGCTCAGGGCGGTAGACGTGGCCCCGCTCGCTTCGCGCGAATAGGGTGTCCGTGGTCTCGGTGCCCTGGGCCCGGAGCACGCGCTTGAGGACCTTGTTCGTCGCTGTACTCGGCAGGTCGGTGGCGATCCGGACGAACTTCGGCCATGCCTTCGGCGACAGGTCCGGCTGGGCGTTCAGGAACTCCTGGAGATCGACGGGCGTGAGGGTCGCGCCGTCGCGCAGCACCAGCGCGCACATGAGCTGGTCGCCCGGGGCGTCGGCGTCCGGTACGCCGTACACCGCGGCCTGGCTGACCGCGTCGTTGCGCAGCAGCACCCGCTCGATCGGCGCCGCCGCGAGGTTCTCGCCGTCGACGCGCAGCCAGTCGTCGGTGCGACCCGCCAGGTACACGAAGCCCGCTTCGTCCCGATAGGCGAGATCGCCGGACCAGTACATGCCCCCGTCGAGCCGCTCGGAGGTCGCCTGTTCGTCGTTGTAGTAGCCGGCGAAGAACCCGGCCCCGGTGGTGTTGACCAGCTCGCCGACCGCCTCGTCCAGGTTGGTCACCCGGCCCAGGTCGTCGAAGACGGCGCGCGGGCACTCGGTGCGGGTGTCTCGGTCGTAGACGGCGACGCCGTCGAACGGCTGCCCGATGGAGCCGGACGGCGTGTCGTCAGTGCGGGTGATGATGACCGCGGTCTCGGTGGAGCCGAAGCCGTCCCACACGGTGCAGTCGAAGCGACGGGCGAACTCCTCGATGTCGCGGTCGCTCGCCTCGTTGCCGAACGCGACACGTAGCGGGTTGTCCCGGTCGTCGGGCTGTTCCGGCGTCGCGAGCAGGTAGGCGAGCGGCTTGCCGACGTAGTTGAGGTAGGTCGCACCGTAGTGGCGCAGGTCGCTGAGGAACCGGCCAGCGCTGAACTTGGCCGGCGCCAGAGCGGCACCGGCGTGGGCGTGCACGGCGTATCCGGCGAGAATGGCGTTGCTGTGGAACATGGGCATCGAGGAATAGACGATGTCCTCGGTCGTCAGGTCGAACTTGTCGGCGAGCGTCGCCCCCGACATCACCGCCATGAAGTTGGCGACCCGCACGGCCTTCGGCTCCCCGCTGGTGCCGGAGGTGAAGATCAGCATGAAGGTGTCCGTCGCGTCGGCCGTCGGGAACCCGGCGGTTCCACGCGGTGCGTCGGCCACCCGCTCGGGCCAGTCGACGTCGTCGGTGTCGACCACCGTCGCGCCACCGAGGTCGAGCCCGCCGAGCAGGGCCAGGTGCTGATGATCGGTCAGCAGGATCTGGCAGTCGGCCCGGCGTACGTCGGCCGCGAGACTCTCGCCGCGCCGGGTGGTGTTGATGCCGACGGTCACGTGCCCGCCGAGCGCACCCGCCGCGATCGCCATCGCCATTTCGGGGCTGTTGTGCATCAGCACGCCGACGTGGACCGGCCGGCCCGGGTCGGCCATCGCGCGCAGCACGTGCGCACGGGCGGCGCTCTCGCCGAGGTAGTCGCGCCAGCTCCGCACCTGGTCGCCGTACTTCAGGCCGGGCGTGTCCCGCTCGGCATGCCGGAGGAGGAGGGCCTGGACGGTGTCAGACACGGGACGGCTCCGATGCGGGCGCGGTGGGCGAGGCGGCGGCGGAGGGAACAGCCAGGTGGCGGCTCAGGAACGCCACGACGTGGCGGGTGGCGGCCTCGTGGAAGGGCTTGCCGGCGAAGAGGTCGAAGTGGTCGCCGGGGTAGTGCCGCACCTCGGCGCGACCGGCGAAGGCCGCCTTCGCCGCGGCGTACGGCGGCGCGCTCCTGTCGAAGTCGCAGATCTGCACCAGCCACGGGACCCGCAGCGACTTCGCGTCCTTGGCGGGCGTCCGGCCGCCGAGCTCCATCACGACGTCGGCGGCGATCTCGTTGCGCCAGGTCGGGCCCGCGAGCGCGAGGTAGTCCTCGTAGGCGCCGGGCAGAGTCAGGGCGCCGAGCTCCCCGGGACGAGCCACGACCGGGATCATCGTCGGCGCGCGGCCGGCCTTGCGTCGTACGGCCGAAGCGATGCCGCGGCCGGTGGAGGCGAGCAGCCGGGCCGGGCGGTGGTGCTTCGCGGCGAGCCGCGCGGCGGCGAGCCCGTCGACGAGCGGCACCGCGGAGACGACCGCCGCGACGTCGTCACGCGCGGCGGCTACGGAGACGACGTGGCCGCCCGCGAGCGAGATGCCCCAGAGCACGACCTGTTCGGCGTCGACGCCCGGCAGGCGCTTCGCCGCCTCGACGGCGGCGTGCCAGTCGGCGACCTGGCCGGTGACGGACACGCACTGGCGCGGACCACCGTCGCCGGCGTCGCTCGCGCCGAAGCCGCGGTAATCGAAGGTGACGGCGTGGAAGCCCGCCGCCGCGAACGCCTCGGCGAACGGCCGGAGGCCGGAGTCCTGGGTGCCGGCGAGGCCGTGGCCGAGCACCACGACGGGCGCACCATCCGCGCCGGCGTGATGCGTGGCGGCGCAGCGCACACCGGCCGAGGCGAAGTCGAAGGTGGTCATGCGATGCCTCCGTAGATGCTGGTCATCCAGATGTGCGTGAGCGCGTCGACGTGTTGCTCGCGCGGCGGCTCACCGCCGAGCGCATGGCGCTCGAGGGCGTGGTCGTTCAGGTCGAGGAGCACGGCGGCCAGGCCCGCCGCGTCCGGGCCGTCGGTCGCGTGCCCGGCGGCCCGCTCCCGCTCGATCATCTCCGCGACCATGCCCGCGAACTCGGCGCGGCCCGCGTCCCAGCCCTCCTGGACCTGCGGGTTCGCGGCCCTCGCTTCGAGCAGGGCGCGGTAGGTGTGCGGCGAGGCGTCGACGGAGTCGAAAAGCGAGTCGAGGACCTGCCGGATCCGCTCCCCGGGATCACCCTCCGCCTTGACCAGCAGGTCGGTCGCGTCGGACGCGGCGTCGTACAGGTCGGCCATCAGGGCGAGCACCGCGGTGGCCTTGCTCTCGAAGTAGAAGTAGAACGCCGAGCGGGTGACGCCGGCCCGCCGCGAGATCTCCGCGACGTTGACCTGGTCGAGGGTCTGCTCGCGCAGCAGGTCGTCGAGGGACTGGAGCAGGGCCGAGCGGCGCTGGTCGCCGCGGTTGGCGCTGCGGCGGTCGACCAGCCGCGCCCAGGTGCGCTCCTCGCTCACCCGCGCGCCTCCACGGGCCGCCGCGCCTGCCGCCGCCCAGCTCGCTCCATGCCCGCGGGGATCTCGCGGGTGCGCAGGTCGTGCTCGTAGAGGAAGTAGTCGAGCTGCTGGGTGTGCCGCGGCCGCTGCACCATGTGGGCGGTGTACTTCTGCTGGTCCTCGTCGATCACCCGCTCCATCTCGGCGACCGGCGGCGGCGCGTAGCGGCCGACGAGCCAGGCCGCGACAAGCCGGGTCTGGCACTCGACGAACGGGAACAGTGTCGGCGTCGCCTGGGCGAACCCGATGAACGCGAGGTCGTCCACGCCCGGCTTGAAGATCCGCTTGTAGAGGCGGATGTGGTTCTCGGGCGCGCTGAGGAAGTCGGGGTCGAAGAACGGGAAGGTGATGTTGTAGCCGGTGGCGTGGACGACGACGTCGAAGTCCTCGGCGGTGCCGTCGGTGAAGTGCACGGTAGGACCGTCCCAGCGCTCGATGTCGCCCTTGGCCCGCAGGTCGCCGGAGCCGAGCCGCAGCGGCAGCTCGACCGACTGCGTCGGGTGCGCCTCGAAGAACTTGTGGTTGGGCTCGGGCAGGCCGTAGTCGGTCGGGCGGCCGGCGGTCAGCGGCTGCATCACCTGCACGAACTTGCGCTGCCACGCGAACGGGATGTGCGGGGAGGTCCTGTAGTACTTGTCGGCGGGCGTTCCGGCGAAGTACTTCGGCACGATCCACGCACTGGACCGCGTCGAGATGACGACCTCGTTGTCGAGTGTCTTGCTGGAGAGCTCGACCGCGATGTCGGCGGCGCTGTTGCCCAGCCCGATGATCAGGATCCGCTTACCCGTCAGGTCGTAGGGCGTCTGAGGGTCGATGTAGGCGTGCGAGTGCATCGTCAGGCCGGTGAACTCTCCCGGCTTGTCGGCGAAGCGCGGGTCCCAGTGGTGGCCGTTGGCCACCAGGAGCACGTCGAAGCGGCGTACGCCGGTGCGCTCGGTCTCCAGCAGCCAGCCGCCGTCGGGGTGCCGCTCGGCGTGCACGACGCCGTTCTCGAACTCGATCCGGCGCCGGATGTCGAACGCGTCGGCGTAGCTGTCGAGGTAGTCCTTGATCTGGGTGTGGTGCGGGAAGTCGGGATACTCCTCGGGCATCGGGAAGTCTTTGAAGGACAGCTGGTGCTTCGAGGTGTCGATGTGCAGCGAGCGGTAGGCGCTGCTGTGCCCGTTGGGGTTGCCGAACGCCCAGTTGCCGCCGACGCGGTCCGAGGACTCGAACGTGGCGTACTCCAGCCCGTAGTCCTCCAGCATCTTGCTCATCGTCAGCCCGCTGATGCCGGCACCGATCACGGCGACCGTCGGACCACTCATCGGCTACTCCTCGGCATCTGCTTGACAAGCTGGCGTGACGCCCGTCACGTTA
The DNA here is from genome assembly GCF_004348425.1 of Actinomadura sp. 7K507. Classification (GTDB taxonomy): domain Bacteria; phylum Actinomycetota; class Actinomycetes; order Streptosporangiales; family Streptosporangiaceae; genus Spirillospora. The sequence continues at coordinate 32,501 of NZ_SMKK01000043.1, read as the reverse complement.
GGACTGCATTTGACACGTGTCAACAGATACAGACGAGCGTCAGGATGGTGGCGGATGAGTGAGCAGCGCACGGTCGTGGTGGTCGGGGGCGGGTCCGGCCTCGGAGCGGCGACGGCCGCGCTGCTGCGGTCGCAGGGCGACATCGTGGTGGTCGCCGACCTCCCCGGCACGGCCGCCGACGCCGAGGTCGACGTGACCGACGAGGGGGGAGTGGAGGCGCTCTTCGAGGGCGTCGTCGCCGAGCACGGGCGCTTCCACGGCGTGGTCAACTGTGCCGGCACGAGCACGCTCTCGCGAGTCGTCGACCACGACGCCGCGGAGTGGCGCCGGATCGTCGACGTCTGCCTCACCGGCGCGTTCCTCGTGCTCAAGCACGCCGGACTCCGGGTCGCCGACGGAGGCGCACTGGTGTCGCTGACCTCCCTCAACGCCCGCCAGCCCGGCACCGGCCTGGCTGCCTACTGCGCCGCGAAGGCCGGCCTCGTGGCGCTCACGGAGGTCGCTGCGCTCGAGCTCGCGCCGCGCCGTGTGCGCGTCAACGCAGTGGCGCCCGGACTGGTCGTCACGCCGCTGACGGCGCCGGCGATGGAGATACCCGGGGTCAAGGACGAGTACGTCGCCAACACGCCGCTCGGCCGGCCGGGAAGCCCGGAGGAGATCGCCGCATCCGTGCGCTACCTGCTGTCGGACGACGCGGCGTGGATCACCGGCGAGACCCTTGACATCAACGGCGGTGCCCGCCTGATGCGCTACCCGGATCTCGCCGGACTCGTGGAGAAGGCGTTCGCATGAGCCTCGCGAGCAGATCCGCGATCGTCACGGGCGGCGGCTCGGGCATCGGAGCCTCGCTTACCGCGGCACTCGTCGGTGCAGGCGCCGACGTGGTGTGCACGGACCTGGACCTGGGCGCCGCAGAGAAGACCGTCGCCGGCCTCGGCGGACCGGGATCGGTACGTGCGGCGGCCGTCGACGTGACGCAGGCCGCCCAGGTGCAGCAGGTCGTCGACGAGGTCGTGGAGGCCCACGGACGGATCGACCTGATGTTCAACAACGCGGGCATCACCTATTTCGGCGACACGGAGGACCTGACGCTGGACCAGTGGAACTCGATCATCGACGTCAACATCCGTGGCGTTGTGCATGGGGTGCACGCGGCGTATCCGCGGATGGTCCGCCAGCGCGGCGGGCACATCGTCAACACGGCCTCGATGGGCGGTCTCATGGCCGCGGGCCTGATGACGTCGTACGTCGCCACCAAGCATGCCGTCGTCGGGCTGTCCCTCGCGCTGCGGACCGAGGCCGCCGCGCACGGTGTCGGCGTCACCGTTGCCTGCCCCGCGGCCGTGGACACCCCGATCCTCGACAAGGGCGAGATCGGCCCCTACCGCGGTCGCGACTTCTACCTCGACGGGCAGGGGATCAAGCGCCCGCTCGATGCGGGCGTGCTCGCACGGCGGGTCCTGGCGGCCGTCGAGGCGAACGAGGCAATGGTCGTGGAGCCGCGCCGTGCGCGGCTCGCGTGGCGCGTCGGCAGGCTCTCGCCGACGTTCGTCAACAGGACGACCACGCGGTTCATCGACAGGCAGCGCGCCCAGGCGCGGAAGGGAACGGCATGACGGCGGCGCTGCCCGAGATCGGGTGCTACGGGCTGGCGGGCCATACCGGAGTCCACCGAGTTCGGTGAAGCCCGTGGTTTACCCGGCGCCGGTTGGCGCTGGTGTGTAGATGGAACGGCAGTGGGCGGTCTCGTGTTCGACGGGTGGGACGTCGCCGATCGCGGTGTGGAGCCGGCGATGGTCGTACCAGCCGACCCATTCGACGATGGCGTATTCGTCCTGGTCGCGGGTGCGCCAGGTGCGGCGGTGGATCACCCCGTCGGACGCAACGGAGGACATGACCGTCACATCCTGTCTTCTCAGTGCGCGCTCGTTTCTGTACAGGACGGGAAGGCGAGGCCATGAAGGCCCTGATACGCGGCGGTGGCGGGCGGGGTCCAACGCGCTGTCAGCTCGGCGCGAGGACGGTAGACCTCGATCGCCAAGGGGCGACAGGCCTCGATGGGGCCGCGGGCGTCGGGCCCCCACAGCGGGATCGACAGGTCGCCGGCCGGGCAGGTCGACAGGGCGCACAGCAGGTTCTGCTCGGCGAAGAACTCGAAGAAGTCGCCCGCCTCGGCCGGCGAGGGCTTCATGAAGTACTCGCCCTGATCACTGATTCCGGTGACGGTGAAGATGTTCAGCACGTCGTGCACGTCGAATTCGGTGAGGCCGTACGGCAGCACGGCGCGCGTGAGGTTGGAGTGGCAGTGGAAGTCGGCGTCCTTGCCGGTGAGGATGCGGTTGACGTAGGGGTCGCATCGGGAGCCCAGCAGGTCATGGACGCGGCCCCCGTCCTCGTCGACGCCATACCCTTCCAAGGTGTCGTTGGTGATCGTCAGCAGCGGGCGCAGATAGGGCAGGGTCGACCAGAGCCGGTCGTAGCGTGTCACGTGGGTGCCCTGCAACTGGCGTGTACGCGAGGTCCACAGGCGCTCGCGCGGGTTGTGCAGGTTCCAGACGTTGAGATCGCCGCATTGCGGTCCTTCAGGCGTGGTGACCACTCGGCAAAGGCAACCAGCGGGGACTTCCCAGGCCTGGCCCGACCGGATCGGGATCACGAAGGACTCGACCAGCTCACGGCTCTCGGTGTCGGCGGCCAGCCGGTCGTAAAAGGCCTTGTCGACTTCAAGGATGCTGCCAGGCTCGGGCTGGTAAAAAGCGGAGGTCGACGCCATCTTCGTTCTCTCCTTCCGTTTGTGGAAGCGCCGGTGAAGCGCTTCTTCTCTTCGTGTTACGACTGCGTGGCCGTCTGCCGGAGACCGTCGAGCACCTGCCGTTCGGAGTCCTCCAGATAAACAAGGAGAACACCGACGCTCTGTGTCCGGCGCCCGCGGTGCAGCAGTTCGTACAACTCCCTGTCACGCGCGGCCCAGCCGTGCTGGAACTGCTCCTCGTCGCACGACGTCGCCCAGGCGAGTCGCAACTGGGCGAGCACGGTCCGGAAGAACTCGTTGATCCGGCAGCTGCCCAGCACCGCGACCAGAGCCTGGTGGAATCGCAGGCTCGCCGTGCCGGCCTCCCGCCAGAGTCGGGCCTGCTCGGCACGCTCCTTGGCCACCACCGCCGCCTCCATGGCGGCGAACTGCTCGTCGCCGGCCACGGCGCTTTCCGTGGCCGCCTGCACTTCCAGTACTCGGCGAGTGCGGTAGATGTCTCGAACCTCGGACGCGGTGAAGGTCTTCACCGACGCGCCTTTGTTCGGCGGCTGGCTCACCAACCCCTCGGAGGCCAGCAGCCGGAGCGCCTCCCGCAAAGTGTTGCGGGAGATTTCCAACTCCGCCGCCACTGAGATCTCACGCAGCGGCGAACTCGGCGCGAACCCTCCCTCAAGGATGCGGGTCCGCAGCACGTCCACGACTCGCTCGGTCGTACTCGAGGCTTCTGGAGCCGCAGGTTCCTCGGACGGCATACGGGCATGCTAAGCACAGACTGCTCAACAATCAAGCCGCAGATACTTAAGTCTGATGTTCCTCCAACCTGGGGCATATGGCGTAGTTGCAGTCCAGCGCCTTCCATCGGTTGCAGTGGTTGCCTCAGATTGTTGAGCAATCTGTGGCGTGCAGATCACCCGTCCTGGGCAACGACAACAAGATCGACGTGTGCGCCGTCAGCCGCGGAGCGTTTCCCAGGCGGACGCTCACACGCTCGTCGCCGAGTGACCGAAGGGGCTGCACTGCTCCCGGACCCCACGGTGAAATCGGACCCCAGGGAAGCCGCACGTGTCCCCAAAAAGACAACACATCTTCCGAAAGCCATCCGGCCGAATCAGCCGCGCCGTGACCGCCGCCGCGATCGGCAACTTCGTAGAATGGTTCGACTTCTCGCTCTGCGCCCTACCTCGCCACGACCATAGGCCAGGTGTTCTTTCCGCAAGCGAGTCCTGGACTGGGTCGCCGCCCGCCGCCTGAAGTACTCCATCGGGTGGGGCCTCACCTACGACATGTGCGCCGCGATCCTGGCGCTGCCCGACGCCGCCGAGTTCGAAGGCGCCAGCGAGATCCGGCGCCTCGTCATCGGCCGCACCGTCACCGGCCCGGCCGTCCGCTGATGTGCCCGCAGGTCTGTGGACCGCCGGCCCGGGGCCGGCGCCCAGCGGGGGTCAGGGGTCCCTGGGCAGGCCCAGGAGGCGCTCGCCGATGATGTTGAGCTGCACTTCGGTGGTGCCGCCGTAGATCGTCCCTGCGCGTCCCGCCAGCATGGACAGGGCCCGCCGGCCCGACGGCTCGTCCGGTTCGGCGACCGCGGCCTCGGGACCCTGCCAGGCGTGCAGGCGATCGGCGACGTTCTGGGCGAACCGCATGCCGAGCAGCTTGCGCACGCTCGCCTCGCCTCCCGGCCTGATGCCCAGCACCTGCTTGAGCGTGCTGCGCAGCCCGAGAAGCTCGATCGCCTGGCCTTCGCAGATCAGCCGTCCCAGCTCCACCGGATCGGCCGTGCGCTCGTTCGCCGCGGCGAACAGTTCCGGCAGTCCGCGGCCGCGCCCGCCGCCCATCGCGACGCGCTCGTTGCCGAGGGTGTTCCGGGCCACCTGCCAGCCGCGATTGACCTCACCGACGACCCGCTCGTCGGGCACGAACACGTCGTCGAGGAACACCTCGTTGAACATCGCGCCGCCGGTGATCTCGCGCAGCGGCCGGACGTCGACGCCAGGCGAGGCCATGTCCACCAGGAAGTAGGAGATGCCGTCGTGCTTGGGGGCGGACGGGTCGGTTCTGGCCAGGCAGTAGCCCCACGAGGCCCGGTGCGCGCCGGAGGTCCAGATCTTCTGTCCGGTCAGGCGCCAGCCGCCCTCGACCCGCTGGGCCTTGGTGCCCAGCGAGGCCAGGTCCGATCCGGCGCCGGGCTCGCTGAACAACTGGCACCACACCATGCGCCCGCGCAGCGTGGGCGCGAGGAACTCCTCCTTCTGCCGCTCGGTCCCGTAGATCGCCAGGGAAGGGACGAGCCATGTCGCGAGCCCGAGCTGTGGTCCTGACACCCCCGCGGCGGCCATTTCCTCCTGGATGAGGATCTGCTCCAGGGGCGTGGCGCCGAGTCCCCAGGGCTCATGGAGATGCGGCACGGTCCAGCCCGCGCCGCCCATCCGGTCCCAGCGCTCGGCATCGTCCGTGATCGCGGCCAGCTCGGCCACCTGGGCGCGGATGCGCTCCCTGGCGGCCGGTTCGGCCAGGTCGATGCGGACGGGACGCGGCCCGGTGCCGGCGACGCGGGCGGCCCAGTCGGCCGACTCCCCGGCCAGCGCGCGCAGCGACAGCGCCCGGCGCAGGTACCGGTGCGCGTCGTGCTCCCAGGTGTAGCCGATGCCGCCGAGCACCTGGATGCAGTTCTTGGCGGCCGAAACCGCGGCGTCCAGTGCCACCACCCCGGCCACCCGGGCGGCGAAGGCGGCGTCGTCCGAGCCGTCGTCCAGCGCGCGCGCCGCGTCCCAGACCGACGCGGTGGCCTGCTCGAGCTCGACCAGCATCCGTGCGCACTTGTGCTTGACGGCCTGGAACTGCCCGATCGGACGGCCGAACTGTTCGCGCATCTTGGCGTGCTCGACCGCGGTCCGCACGCACCAGGCGGCTATGCCGCACGCTTCGGCCGCGAACAAGGTGGCCGCCAGGTCGCGGACCTGTTCCCCGGTCCGGACGGTCAGGACCCGCTCGGGCGGAACCCGGACGCCGGCGGCCTCGACCCTGGCGACCGGGCGGAGCGGGTCCAAACTGCGCAGCGGCGTCACCGTGACCTCGGAGGCCGGGACGGCCACGTAGCCCGGGCCGGCCGGCAGCAGCAGCAGATCGGCCGTGGCGCCGCCGAGCACCGGCCCGGTCCGGCCGGACACGATCAGCCCGGCACCGTCCCGCTCGGCTGTGAGCGCGTCGCCGAGCGCGACCGCCGCGGTGCCGGTGCCGTCGGCGATCCAGGGCAGCACCTCGCCGCGCACCTCGGCGCCGCCCGTGACGCTGATCACCGCCGCGGCCAGGGCGGTCGGCAGGTAGGGGCCGGGCGCGCAGGCGAGGCCGAGTTCCTCCAGCACGACCGCGAGGTCGAGCAGGCCGAATCCCTGCCCGCCGTGTTCTTCGGGCAGGTGCAGTCCAGGCAGCCCCTGTTCGGCCAGGGCCTGCCACCACTGCGGGCGTCCCTCGGGAGCGGACTCGGCGGACGGCGGGCTCAGGTGCCGCTCGGTGAAGCCGCGGACCGATGCGGCCAGTTCTTCGTGTTCGGGGGTCAGGCCGATGGCCATTTCAGTTCTCCTCGCTCGCCTGACGCCGGACGGCCGGGGTGCCCTGGCTGTGGATGCTCATGGGACCGGGGTGAAGCAGGGAAGGGACAGGTCGCCCTCGACGGCCTGCACGGTGACCCTGACCCGGGCCCCGATCCGCGCTTCCGGAGGGTCCACCCCGACCAGGTGGCTCATCATCCGCACGCCTTCGTCCAGGTCGACAAGCGCGACCACCGTGGGCGGGTCGGTGGCGAAGCGCCCGGACGCCTTGCGCATGACGGTGTAGGAGTAGACGGTGCCGGTGCCCGACGCGGCCCGCCACTCCAGATCGGTCGAGAAGCACAGCGGGCACACGACGCGCGGGTAGAAGACGGCTCGCTCGCAGTTCTGGCAGTGCTGCAGCAGCAGTTCGCCGCGGGCGACGCCTTCCCAGTAGGGCCGTGAATCGGCGTCGATCATCGGTTCGAACATCGGGCGGCTCCCGGACGCTGGTTTGGACGGGGACTGCTAGGAGGACAGGACGCAGGTCGCGCTGGCCGACAGGACGCCGCCGGTGCCGTGCACGAGGGCGAGTTCCGCGTCCGGCACCTGTCGGTCACCGCACTCGCCGCGCAACTGCCGGACGGCCTCGATCAGCAGGAAGATCCCGTACATGCCCGGATGGGTGTAGGACAGGCCGCCCCCGTTGGTGTTCAGGGGGAACTCGCCGCCCGGGGCGATCCTGCCGCCGGACACGAAGTCGCCGGACTCTCCCGGCTTGCAGAATCCGAGCGACTCCAGCGTCAGCAGCACGGTGATGGTGAACGAGTCGTAGATCTCCACCAGGTCGAGGTCCGCGAGTTCCACCCCGGCCCGGCGCAGCGCGGCCGGGCCGGACTGCGCGGCGCCGGTCACGGTGAGATCGGGCATGCTCATGATGGAGTTGTGGGTGTGGGTCTCGCCGTGGCCCAGTACCCGGACCGGCTTGGTCGCGACGTCGGGGAAGCGGTCCTCGGCCGCGATCACGACCGCGCCGCCGCCGTCGGTGACCAGGCAGCAGTCCAGCTTGTGCAGCGGGTCGCTGACCATCGGCGAGGCGAGCACGTCGGCGACGGTGAGGGGTTCCCGGCGGTACGCCTTGGGGTTGAGCGCGGCCCACTCGCGTGCGGCGACCGCGACCTCGGCCATCTGCTCGGCGGTGGTCCCGTACTCGTGCATGTGCCGCATCGCGGCCAGCGCGTAGGAGGTGACCGGGGTCAGCACGCCGTAGGGCTGGTCGTACTGGCCGGTCAGCGCGGCGACGCGCCGGCCCGCACGGCCTCCGCCGGTCTTCTGGGTGCTGCCGTAGGTGATCAGCGCGACGTCGATGAGGCCGGCCTCGATCGCGGCCGCGGCATGGCCGACATGCGCTTCGAAGGAGGCGCCGCCGATGTTGGTGCTGTCGGTGAAGGAGGGCTGGATCCCCATGTACTCGGCGAGCATCATCGTCGGGGCCCAGCCCCAGCCGCCCGCGGTGAGCAGGCCGTCCACGTCCTGCTTGGTCAGGCCCGCCTCGTCCAGCGCGGCCTTGGCGGCCAGCGCCTGCTGGGAGAGCACGGTCAGGTGCGGGGTCTTACCGAGGTCCGACTCGGCGACGCCGACGATCCCGGCCTTTCGCATGGTCCCTCCGATTTTGGAGCCACATTCTAGAGTGTCGTTCTAGGTTGCTGCACAGCCTGTCCCCGGATTCGTTCGCCTGTCAAGGGGGTGGGGTGAACGGCCGGGCGTGGTGCGGGCCCCGTGACAGGGAGGGTCCGTGCAGGCGGTCGCGGCGGGGTGCGGTGAGCTTGGCGAGCGGGGCAGGGGGTCGTCAGGTCGACGGGTGCGCTGCCGGCAGGTGGTGACGGCGACATTTTAGAATCAGGTTCTAAAATTAGCCTCCGCGGGCTTCAGGGCGGAGTGATGCGGCCGGCGGGTCGCGGGGTCTTGTGTCCGGCGTCACAAATCTTTTAGCATCCAGAGTGCAAAAACCGTGCGGCGTTGCCGGTAAGAGCGTGTTGATCACGCATTATCGCGACCCCTGTCAACGGGAGTCATAGTGCAACTTGTGCGTAACGACAGCGGGGGGCGGCGGCGCGCGGCGCGCTGGACCGTCGCCGGGGTCCTGCTGGCCTCGTCCGCGACCGCGTGCGGCGGAGGGACGGGCGGCGGCGCGGCCTCCGCGGACGTCCTGCGGGTCGCCACACAGCAGAAGCCGGTCCAGCTCGACTCGTGCGGACCCAGCAACGGATCCGAGCTCGCGTACCACAACGTCCTGTACGCACCCCTCATCAAGGCCGACGACAAGACCGGAAAGCTCGGCCCCGGTCTCGCGGAGAGCTGGAGCTACTCCGACGACGAACTGGGCTTCAGCCTGCGGCTCAGGCCGGATCTCGAATTCCAGGACGGCACCGCGATGGACGCCGCGGCCGTCGCCAAGAGCCTCACGCAGTGCAAGGAGATGGGGAACCAGGTCCCCGAGCAGGTCACCGGCATCACCGCCGAGGGCGACCGGACCGTCCTCGTCAAGCTCAGCGAGCCGTACGCGGCACTGCCCGACCTGTTCTCCGGGCGGCTGGGCATGATCGCCTCGCCGACCGCGCGGGAGGAGAAGGGCGAGCGGTTCGCGAGCCAGCCCGTTGGCGCGGGCCCGTACAAGCTCACCGGTTACAAGCCGGAGATCTCGGCCGAGCTGACCCGCTGGGACGGCTACACCCAGGCCGGAACCCCCGCCGCGAAGGTCAAGAAGATCGAGTGGCGGATCCTCAGCGACAACTCGGCCATGGCCAGTGAGATCCTCGCGGGCAACGTCGACTACGCGTGGGGCTTCAGCACCACGCTCATCGAGCAGCTGAAGGACCAGTCCGGTATCACTCTCGACGGCGACGACATCTCGGCCGGCTGGACCTCCATCAACCTCAACCGGTCCAAGCCGCCGCTCGACGACGTGCGCGTGCGCCAGGCCATCAGCCATGCGATCGACCGGAAGGCCATGGCCGAGGCCGTGTCCGGCGGAGCGTGGGATACGCCCACCTGGGGACCGTATCCGTCCGGCAGCCCCTTCCACGACGGCAGCGTCGAGAACGCCCAGCCCTACGACCTCGCGAAGGCCAAGGAACTGCTGCGGCAGGCGGGCCACGGCGACGGGCTCACGATCAAGGCCGTGGCCCTCAACACCTTCCCCTACGCCGACAACGCCGTCGTCCTCAAGGAGCAGCTGAAGAAGGCGGGCATCGACCTGCAGGTCAAGACCGCGCCCACGGCGGAGGCGACGAAGGACTACTACCCGGGCACCGACAACCTGATGCTGATCTCGGCGATGGGCGGGACCTCGCCCATGTACGTCTACCCGAAGTTCTACGGCCGGGAGTCCAGCGCGAACGTGGGCCGGGTCGAGACGGCCACGACCCCCCTCGTGCAGAAGCTGCTCACCACTCATGGCGAGGAGCAGCAGAAGAAGGTCATGAAGGAGATCAACGCCGTGGCCGCCGACGATGTCCCCTTCATCGGCCTGTACTTCATCCCCGAGGAGCTGGCCTGGCGCGACGACGTGACCGGAGGGCGGGACAGCAGATCGATCCAGGGGAACGTGAACCTCGCGTATCTGGGGCTGAACCGGTGACCGGGCAGGCGAGGACGGCGGCGATGGCGGACGAGGGAGGCCGGCGCGCATGGTGAACAGGACGGGTACGGGCGGCGGGACGGTCGCCGGGGAGGTGCGGCGCCCGCACAACCTCCACCTGACGGCGGCCGGCAGCATCCACGACGACGCGACCGCGCAGCGGCTCGGCTTCCGCGGCGGCACGATCGCCGGCAGCTACCACATGGAGCAGGCGGTGCCGCTGCTGCTCGACCTCTACGGCCGGGAGTGGTTCGACAGCGGGACCATGGCCGCGTACTTCCGCAATGCCACCGTCGACGGCGAAGCCGTGCAGGCGTTCGCGCGCCGCCCCGCCCCCGGCGAACGGGGAACGGCGGAGCTGTGGATGGACACGGCGGAAGGCCGGCGCGTCTGGGAGGGCTCGGCCACCGCCGGGAACCCCGACGGACCCGGTGGCCTCGCCGACCGGATGGTGAGCCGGGACGCCGACCAGGTCCGCATCCTCTCCTTCCTGGAGGTCGGCGAGGTGATCGAACTGGGCGAGCTCCGGCTGGACGGCGATCGCCAGCGTGAACGGCTGCGCAGGGGCCTGATGACCGAGCCCCTGGACTGGTACGGCGACTCTTCGCCGTGGGGGCCGGCCATCGCGTCACCGCCCACCGAGGTGTCGTTCACCTTCGAGTCGGTGAAGCAGGTCATCGTGCGGCGGCGCGGGCCCGCGGTGGGGCTCTACGGGGCGATCGAGATCCGCCACCTGGCCGGCCCGCTGCTGCTGGACGAGACCTACGAGGTCGTGAGCACGGTGCGGGCGCTCGGGTGCACCCCCAAGACGGAGTACATGTGGACCGAGACCATCGCCGGCCGCGGCGGCACCCCGGTGATCTCGGTGCTGATGATGAGCCGGGTGATGAAGGCGTCCTCGGACCACTACTCATGAGCGGGCCGCGGCGCGACACGCCCCGGCCCGCCGCGCTGGGGCACCTGAGAGTCGTGGATCTCAGTTCGGGCGTGGCGGGCCAGTACTGCGGGAAGCTGCTGGCGGGCTACGGCGCCGAAGTCACCCTCGTGGAGGCGGCCGGGGGCGCGCCGACGCGCCGCATGCCGCCCTTCGCCGGGGACGGCGGGACGGGTTCGCTCCTCTTCCGCCACCTCAACCAGGGCAAGGCGTCCGTGGTGCTGCCCGGCGGGGAGCCGGACCGGGACGAGCGGCTGGGAGCGCTCGTCGCCGGGGCGGACGTGGTCGTCCGGGACGCCGCGACCGTCCCGCCCCCGCTCGCTCCCACGGTCGTGGAATGCGTGGTGAGCGACTTCCCGGAGAACGGCCCGTACGCCGGCTGGGGCGCTGACGAGATGGTCCACCAGGCACTGTCGGGCTACATGAACGCGACCGGCCGCAGCGACCGGGAGCCCCTGTACGGCGTCGGACGGCGGGCGTACTACGCCTGCGGCACCACGGCCTTCGTGTCGGTGCTGGCGGCGGTGCACGAGAGGCGCCGCTCGGGACGCGGGCAACGGGTCCGCGCCTCGGTCTTCGAGTCGATGGCCGCCATGGGGCAGAACTTCGTGACCCAGCACAGCTACAACGGCACGACCGAGAGCCGGGCGCGCTACACGGGACTGCTGGCCACGCTGCGCTGCGCCGACGGCTACATCGTGATGTTCGCGATCAGGGACCCGGCGGCGGTGTGCCGGCTGTTCGACGCCGAGCACCTCGTCGACGACCCCCGGTTCGACCGGCCCGGCTCGTTCATCCGCAACTGGGACGAACTGGTGAAGGTCTTCCAGGGCCGTGCGCTGCGGATGACGACCGAGGAGGCGGTGACCCGGGCCCAGGAGCTGCGGATCAGCTGCGAGCGGGTCTGGACGCCGGGGGAACTGGTGTCGTCGGAGCAGTGGCGCGGCCGGGAGTTCGTGCGCACCCTGCGGCCGGCGCGCACCGGTGCCGAGGAGCGGGCCCTCGGGCCGGTCTTCCGCGTCTCCGGCTCCGCCTACCTCGCCGACACACCCAGCCCCGGCCTGCCAGGCACCGAGATCGAGGGGAAGGACCGATGAGCACGGAGACGGGCGCCCCACCGGAAGGGGCCCCTCCGGAAGAAGGCGGGCCGCTGGCGGGGATACGGGTGATCGACCTGACCACGGCGTGGGCGGGGCCGATGGCGACGCGCAGCCTGGCGTGGCTCGGGGCCGAGGTCATCAAGGTGGAGCCGCCGCGCCGCCCCGACGGCTGGCGCGGATTCCTGACCGGTGGGCCTCCCCATCACTACCCCGACTTCGACCCGGGCGAGAAGCCGTACAACCGCGACCTCCTCTTCAACACCCAGGGACACGACAAGCTCTCGCTGTCCCTGGACCTGAAAAGGCCCGGCGGGCTGGACGTCCTGCTGCGCCTCGCCGTGCTGAGCGACGTCCTGGTCGCCAACTTCACGCCGGGCGTCCTCGACCGCCTGGGCATCGGCTACGAGGACCTGGCCGCGCTCAACGACCAGATCATCGTCGTGGAGATGCCGGCGTTCGGGTCGACCGGTCCCATGTCGACGCACCAGGGCATGGGCAAGACGATGGAGGCGGCGTGCGGCATGGCCGCGCTGATCGGCTACGGCGACGACGAGGAACCCGTGCTGACGGGCCCGGCGATCCTCGACCCGATCGGCGGGCTGAACGCGGCCGCGGCCGTGCTCACGGCCCTGGAGTTGCGCGCGCACGACGGCGCCGGCTGCCATGTGGAGGTGCCGCAGACCGAGGCCGCGGCGCACTGGATCGGCGAGTTCGTGCTCGAGCGGCTCGAGTCGGACCGGACGCCGGCCCCCGAGGGCAACCACGTGCCCGACGCCGCGCCGCACCAGGCGTTCCCGGCGGCGGGCGACGACGACTGGGTCGTGGTCGCGGTGCGCGGCGACGAGGAGTGGCGGGCGCTCTGCGGCGTCCTCGGCCGTCCCGGCCTCGCCGCCGCCGAACGTTACGCGACGCTGGAGGGGCGGCTCGCCCACCAGGATGAGCTCGAAGAGGCGGTGGCGGCCTGGACGCGGACGCGCTCCAAGCGCGAGGCGGCCGATGCGCTGCAGGCCGCCGGCGTCCCGGCGGCCCCCGTGAACGACGGGACCGAGGTGGCCGCCGACCCCGCGCTGCACGCCTGCGGCTTCCTGTCCACCATGACCCATCCCGAGGCCGGTACCCACGTCTACCCCGGCCTGGGGTTCCGGCTCGACCGCACTCCCGGCGGGATGCGGCGGCCCGCGCCCCTCTTCGGGCAGCACAACGAGGAAGTGCTGGCCGGCCTGCTCGGGCTGACCGCCGGGGAGATCGCCGAACTGCGCGCGAACGGGACGGTGGCCGACGAACCCGTGGCGGACGATCCGCCGAGCCGGGGCCCGCGCCGGGTGCGCGGCGAGGCCGCCGACTCCACCCGAGGAGGACCCCGTTGATCCCCCACTCAGGAAAGGTGCCTTGATGACCACCCGCCAGAAGGCTCACCGGGATCCGGAGACGACGGCCGGCGCCGTCGCCCCCGGCCCCGGAGCCGAGGACTTCCGGCGCGGGTTCCGCGCCTGGCTGAGCGAGCACGCGCCCCCGGAACTGCGCGGCGTCGGCTGGCCTGCGCCGCCCGGCAGTCCGCACACCGAGGCGCTCAAAGCGTGGGGGGAGGTGCTGTGCGAGGCCGGGTACATGTGCGTCTCCTGGCCTCGGGAGTACGGCGGCCGGGGCCTGGGCCCCGTCGAGGTCGCGATCATGAACGAGGAGTTCGACCGGGCGGGTGTCCCGCGCGTGACCAGGGGCCGGGCCGAGACGACCGTCGGGCCCGCCATCATCGCGCACGGCACCGAGGAGCAGAAGGCGTACTTCCTCCCGCGGATCATCTCCGGAGAGCACGTGTACTGCCAGGGCTTCTCCGAGCCGGAGGCCGGATCGGACCTCGCCGGACTGCGGACGGCGGGCGTGGTCGACGGTGACGACCTCGTCATCAGCGGCCAGAAGGTGTGGACCTCCGGCTACTACGAGTCCACCATGATGTTCTGCCTGGTCCGGACCGACCCGGACGCCCCCAAGCACGCCGGCATCAGCTACGTCCTGCTCCCCGTCGCCGAGAACGGGCCGGGGACCGGCATCGAGTTCCGGCCGATCCGCCAGCTCACCGGCCGCAGCGGCTTCGCCGAGACCTTCCTCGACGGGGCACGGGTACCGCTGTTCAACGTCATCGGCGGTCTCCACCAGGGGTGGCGCGTCACGGTGACCACGCTCGGGCACGAGCGGGGCAACCGGGCGACGATCGCGCACGTCGGCTACGCGCGCGACTTCTGGGCCCTGGTCGAGGAGGTGCGGGCCCGTGGACTGATCGGGGACCCGGCCGTGCGGGAGAAGCTGGCCTGGGCCTGGACCCAGATCGAGACCATGCGGTTCTCCGGTCTCCAGCTGCTGGCGGCGCTGGCCGCGGGGCAGGATCCGGCCGCACGCGCCGAGAACGGCTCGGTGACCAAGATCCGCTGGTCGGAGTACGCGCGCCGGTTCGGCGAGATCTCCCTGGACCTGCTGGGGCCCGAGGCCCTCACCGCCGGCGGCGCGGGTGAAGAGGGGCTGGGCCATTGGCAGGAGCAGTTCCTCTCGTCCCGGTCCGGGACGATCTGGGGCGGGACTGCGGAGGTACAGCGCAACATCATCGCGGAGCGCGTCCTGGGGCTCCCCAAGGAGCACAAGGGGGCCGGCCGATGAGCCTGGCAGTCACCATCGAGCAGGAGGATCTGCGTGCCGCCGTCGGCCGGTTCCTCGACGCTCGCTCACCGCTGGCGCGCACCCGCGAGCTGATGGCGCAGCCGGTGCCCCATGACGGGGACGTCTGGCGGGCCCTGGCCGCCGAGCTCGGTGTGCAGGGGATCGGCGTGCCCGAGGAGCACGGGGGCAGCGGGACCGACATGCAGACGCTCGCCCACGTCTTCGAGGAGGCCGGCCGTGTCCTCCTCCCCGGTCCCCTGCTGTCGACCCTCGGCCTGGCGGTCCCACTCCTGCTGGCCAGCGGAGACGGCGACGCCCAGTCCCGGTACCTGCCGGGCATCGCGCGCGGGGACACCGCCGCCACGGTCGGCTGGCTCGCCCCCGGCGGGGCGTGGAACGACGCCGGAGGCGCCGCGGCGGCGGTCCGCCGCCCGGACGCCGGGTGGACGATCGACGGCCGGGTGACGCTCGTGCTCGACGGGCTCGCGGCGGACCTGTGCCTGGTGGTGGCCGCGACGCCCGCGGGGCCGTCGGTGTTCGCCGTCGACACGACGGGGCCCGGTGTGGACCGGCAGCGGATACGCGCACTCGATCCGACCCGGGGGCTCGCCGACCTCACCCTGGACGGCGCGCCGTGCTCCCTGGTGGGCGAGGAGGGCGCCGGGCACGCCCTGCTCGCGGCCGCCCGCGACCGCGCGTGCGTGCTGCTGGCCTCGGAGATGGTGGGCGCGGCTCAGGCCTGCCTGGACGCCTCCGTGGCCTACGCGAAGCAGCGCGAGCAGTTCGGCCGTCCGATCGGCTCCTTCCAGGCCGTCAAGCACAAGTGCGCCGAGGTGCTGGTCGAGGTCGAGGGCGCGCGTTCCTGCGCCCGGTACGCGGCCTGGGCGTGCGGCGGAGCCCCGGAGGAGGTGCCCGTGGTGGCCGGTCTGGCGAAGGCGGCGGCCGCCGAGGCGTTCTTCCGCGCCGCCGCGGAGAACCTGCAGATCCACGGCGGCACCGGCTTCACCTGGGAGCACGACGCGCACCTGTTCCTCAAGCGCGCCAAAGCGTGCCAGGTGCTGTTCGGCGACACCACGGCCTTCCGGCTGCGGTTGGCCGACCAGCTGGGCCTGTGAGGGGCGCCGCGCCGCCCGGTCCGGGCGGCGCGGCGATCCGCGTCAGCGGTCCTCGTCGTCGCGGACGACGAGCCGCATGCCGGCGGCGCTGGCCAGGAGCGGCCGCATCCGCTCCAGTACCTCCAGCATCGCCTCCACCTGCTCGCGGGCGGCCCGGGGCGTGCGCTGCCTGCAGATCTCGCGGCGGGCCTCGCCGACGTAGCTGGTGACCAGCCACACCAGGATGCGGTTCACCGGCTCGTCGGTGGCGCCGAGGAGCCGGAAGTTGCGGTTGAGCCACGTCCGGCCGCT
This sequence comes from Actinomadura sp. 7K507, assembly GCF_004348425.1. Taxonomy (GTDB): domain Bacteria; phylum Actinomycetota; class Actinomycetes; order Streptosporangiales; family Streptosporangiaceae; genus Spirillospora. The sequence continues at coordinate 16,490 of NZ_SMKK01000043.1, read as the reverse complement.
GCGGCGCTGCTCCTCGAAGAAGCCTGGGGGAGTGTCGCCGACCTGGAAGATGCGCACGAGGTCGCGGCGCGGCCAGGCCGCCTCCAGGTAGGCGCGCGAGCCGGCGACGAGCAGGTCGAAGGGGTCGGTGACGCCGGCGGCCTGGGCTTCGAGCACGCCCTGGCGGGCGATCGCGATCTGCTCCTCGTGGTGACGCTCCCACAACGCCATGAAGAGATCGGTCTTGCTGCCGAAATGGTGGTAGATGCTGCCGACGCTCGCCCCCGACCGGTCCACGACCTCGTTGACGCCGGCCTCGGCGAAGCCTCGCAAGGCGAAGACCTCCCGGGCGGCGTCGAGGATCTCGGTGCGCACGATCTCGGTCGAGCGCCATTTCCGGTTGCCACCGCTCGGTGAGGTACCTGATGAGGTCTGTCGCGGCATGGGGACGGCCCCGTTTCGGGTCGGTCGTGGCCTCAAGAAGGGCGTGGTGCGGGCCGCGGGACGGAGTCCCGGCCCGGGGCCGCCCGCCGCCGGAACTCGGTGCCGGGCCGGGAAGGGGACGGCGACGGCCGGTCCGATCCTACCGGCGGCGGGCGGGGGTGATGTCAGGAGTGGTGGGCGACGCCGCGGTCGACGACGACCGTGCCGTCCTCGGTCCGAGTCTGGAACAGGGCGCGGCCCGCGCCGTCGCGCCAGAGGTCCACCACCAGCACGTCACCGGGGAGGACGGGCCGGGTGAAGCGGCCGTACATGGCGTGGAACCGCGCCGGGTCGGAGCCGCACAGCGTGTGCAGCAGCGCCCGGCCGGTGAAGCCGTAGGTGCACAGACCGTGCAAGATCGGACGCTCGAAGCCGCCGCGGGCGGCGAAGGCGGGATCGGAGTGCAGCGGGTTGCGGTCGCCGCTGAGCCGGTAGAGCAGCGCCTGGTCGGGCCGCGTGCGGTAGACGATGCTGTGGTCGGGTTCGCGTTCGGGCCGCGTCCAGGGCTCCTCGCCGGGCGAGGGCTGGTCGCCGGAGCGCTCTGCGGATGTCGAGCCGGCGCCCCCCTCGCCCATGATGAAGGCGCCGCTGCGGGCGGTGACGAGAGGCTGCCCGTCCTCGCCGGTGGCGACGCTCTCCGTGCGCACGAGCGCCCCACGGCCCTTGTCGAGCATGTCGGTGACCATGGAGGTCACCGAGACCGAGCCCTGCACGGGAAGCGGCCGGTGGAGCCGGAACGACTGCTCGGCGTGCACCAGCCGGGCGGGATCGAAGTCGCCCAGCTTCCGGCGCGGGCCGCCGCGCGCCTGGGCGGCCAGGACGGCGAACGTCGGCAGCACCCGCTGGCCGACCCCGCCGGTGTTCTCCGTGGTGAACGCCAGTTCCTGCCGCGGGTCCTCGGCCCCGGCCCCGACACCGAGCGCGTACAGCAGCGCGTCGGTGCCGTCCCAGGTCCGGCCGGCCGGCTCGCCCGGGACTCCGACGAGCGCGTGATCGAGCGCCATCTCTCGGCTCCTTGTTCGGTTCGTCGGGTGCCGCCGCGCGCTCGGCCCCGAACAACATCATGGAATCGTGTTCTAGAACTAATGACAGCCCGTCGGCCTGTCAACCCGTTGACAGGCAACGTGCCGGTGGTGTTGGCTCCATTTTGGAATGAAATTCTAATTTGAGTGACCGCCCGTCGGGATGCGCCGGGGCGGTGGCGGCCGAGGAAGGGACGCTCGATGCCCAGCACAGTCGGTGATGCCGCACAGATCGGCGGCGACGAGCGCGAGGCGGCGCGCCGCCGCCTCGCGCGGCCCGAGCGGCTGCACGGCCTCTTCGCGCCGCGAAGCGTCGCGCTCGTCGGTGCCACGGAATCATCCGGGTGGTCCCGGATGGTGGTCGGGAGCCTGCGGGCCGGGCGGCTGCCCGGCCGCGTCGTGCCCGTGAACCCCCGCCACGCATCGGTCTTCGGCCTCCCCGCCGCGCCGAGCCTGCGCGCGCTGGAAGAGCCGGTGGACCTGGCCTTCTGCCAGGTCGCCACCGAGCGGGTGGACTCGGTCATGCAGGAGGCGGCCGAGGCCGGCGTGAAGCATCTCGTCGTGCTCGCCTCCGGCTACGGTGAGAGCGGCGCGGACGGCCGCCGCCGCGAGCGGGCCCTGCTCGACCGCGCGATCGAGCTCGACCTGACACTGCTCGGCCCCAACACGCTGGGCTACATCAACCCGCACGCCCAAGCGGCGCCGTTCGGGCTTCCGGTCACCGAGCCGCTGCGTCCGGGAGGCGTCGGGGTGGTGCTGCAGAGCGGCGCCCTCGCCAGCGCCGTGCTGGACTTCTCCGCCCGCCACGGCATCGGGCTGAGCCTGCTGTCCTCCATGGGGAACGAGGCGGTCGTCACGGCCACCGACGTCGTGGCCCGCCTGCTCGAAGACGACAACACCCGCGCCATCGCGATGTTCCTCGAAACCGTCCGCGACCCGGAGGGGTTCGTGGCACTCGCCCGCCGGGCGCTGCGCGCGGGCAAGCCGATCGTCGTGCTCAAGGTCGGCCGCAGCGACGCGGGCCGCGCCAGCGCGCTGGCGCACACCGGCGCGGTCGCCGGCGACGACGCCGTGGTCGACGCCGTCTTCCGGAGCGCGGGCGTGGTGCGGGTGCGGAGCCTCGAGGAGATGCTGGCGACCGCGGACCTGCTGTCCCAGGGGCTGCCGCTCACGGAGCCGCGCATGGGAGTGGTGAGCGCGTCCGGCGGTGCCTGCGACATCATCGCCGACCGGGCCGACGACGAGGGGATCGAGGTGCCCGAGCTGGCGCCCGGGACGAGCGAGCGGCTCACCGGCCTGCTGCCGTCGTTCGCGGTGGCCCGCAACCCGCTGGACGTCACGGGGTTCGTCCTGGCGCGCCCCCCGTCCGGCGGCCGCGGCCTCGCCGACCTCTGCCTGGAGGCGATGCTGGAAGACCCGTCGATCGACTTCGTCTTCAACTCGCTGAGCGTGCCCTCGCGGGAGCCCGCGGATCCCGACGCGCTGCACGGGCGGCTGGGGGCGCTCGCCGAGACCGCGAGATCCTCCGCGAAGCCGGTCGTGCACTACTCGACGACCTGCACCGACCTCTCGCCGCCGGCCAGGGAGGCCCTCGACCGGCACGGCCTCCGGGTACTGCCGGGGATCGAGCTGGGCATGGCGGCGGTCGGGCACGCCCTGCGCTGGGGAAAGGCGCGGCAGCACCTGCTGCGCAAGCAGGACGAATCCGTGGACGTCCTGCCGGGCTCCCGCGCCGCACGGCCGTCCGCACGCACCGGCCCGTGGTCGGAGGCGGACTCCCGGGAGCTGGCCGCCTCGCACGGTGTGCCCCTGGTGCCGGCGACGCTCGCGCGCACGCGGGAGGAGGCTCGACAGGCCGCCGAAGCCCTGGGCGGTCCCGTCGCGCTCAAGGTGTGCTCGGCCGACATCACCCACAAGTCCGACATCGGCGGCGTGGCGTTGATGATCCACGGGCCGGAGGAGGCGGCCGCCGCCTTCGACCGCGTGCACGCCGCCGGCCGGAGGCACGCCGACGACGTCGAGGGCGTCCTGGTCACGCCCATGCGCCAGGGCGGTGTCGAGCTGTTCTCGGGGGTGACGGTCGACCCGGTCTTCGGCCCGGTCCTGGCCGTCGGCCTCGGCGGCGTCTTCGTCGAGGTGCTCGGCGACGTGAGCCTGCGCCCGCTGCCGGTGAGCACCGCCGACGTCGAGGAGATGCTCGGCGAACTGCGCGGCGCCCCGCTCCTGCGCGGCGTACGCGGGGGAGTGCCCGCGGACGTCGGCGGGGTCGCTCGCGCCGTCCGCGCCCTGACCCAGGCCGCGCTCTCCCTCGGCGCGTCACTGAACGCCCTCGAGGTCAACCCCTGGTGGGTGCACGGCTCCCAGGTGGAGGCGCTCGACGTCCTGGTGGTGACGGGGACGTCCGGACACCGCGACACGCCTGACGAGGCTTGACGGAGACGAGACGGCACGACGACCAGAGCACGATCGAGTACGGATCAACGGAGGTTGCGAGGCGGATGAGTGGTCTGAACGGAAGAGTCGCGATCGTCACCGGCGGCGGGCGGGGCATCGGTGCCGGAATCGCCCGGTTGTTCTCCCAGGAGGGCGCCGCGGTCGTGGTGAACGACCTCGGTGTGGGACTCGACGGCGGCGGAGAGGACGAGGGCCCGGCCGGGGACGTGGCCGAGGAGATCACCCGCGCCGGCGGATCGGCGGTGGCCGACCACGGCGACGTCTCCGCCCCCGCCACCGGGGAGCGGCTGGTGCGCACGGCCGTGGAGCGGTTCGGCAGGCTCGACGTCCTGGTCAACGCGGCCGGCATCCTCCGCGACCGGATGATCTTCAACATGGCCGAGGAGGAGTGGGACGACGTCATCAGGGTCCACCTGAAAGGCCACTTCAACACCATCAAGCCGGCGGCCGCCCACTGGCGCGACCGGCGCGACCCGGACGGTCACTTCCGCATCATCAACTTCACCTCGGCCTCGGGGCTCTACGGCGCGCCCGGGCAGCCGAACTACGCCGCGGCGAAGATGGGCGTGGTCGGCCTGACCTACTCCTGCGCCAACAGCCTGGCGCGGTACGGCGTCACGGCCAACGCGATCGCGCCCGTCGCCGCGACCCGGATGACCGCGTCGATCCCCGGCGACCGGAAGAAGGCCCGTACGGTCACCGAGGACCAGCGGGCCGCCGAGAACGTCGCCCCGGTGGCGGCCTACCTCGCCGGCGAGGCCTCGGACTGGCTGACCGGACGCGTCATCGGCGCCAACGGCTACGACGTCAGCCTCTACAGCAACCCCGAGCCGGTCCGCATGCTCTCCGGAAGCTCCCGCTGGGACACCGGGGCGCTGGGAGAGTCCATGGAGCGGGTGTTCCGCCCCGTCGTGACGCGGAAGGGCTGAGGGCACCGGGCGGAAGGGGGACGACGCGTCGTCCCCCTCACCGGCGCCGGGCCCATTGGGGAAAGGCACCGCGTGCCGGCACGCGCGACCGCGTGCCGGCACCCGCCCGCGGTATCAGTCCTGGAGTCCGATCGCCTTCTTCTCCAGGCCCCGGGTGGCGGCCAGGCCCGCCGCGAGCAGCGGCTCGACCGAGTCTCCGACGGTGTCGAACCCGCTGCCGACCGTCCCGCCCTGGAGATGGCGGTAGTGGATGCCCTCCAGGATGACGGCGAGCTTGAGGTGGGCCAGCCCCAGATGCAGCTCAAGGTCGCCCAGCCGCCGTCCGCTGACCAGTTCGTAGTGGGCGAGCTGCTCCTCCCCGCTCGGGTAGCCGGGGGCCAGGCTCGCCGTGGCGTCGCTGGCGCCCTGCGAGATCGCGGAGAGCTTGTCGTAGACGAGGAGCAGCGCCAGATCGGTGAGCGGGTCGCCCAGGGTCGCCATCTCCCAGTCGATGACGGCGGCGACCCGGTCGCCCTGTACCAGCAGATTGTCCAGGCGGTAGTCGCCGTGGACGATCGCGGCCTCCTCGCCCGCGGCGCCGGCGGAGACGCCCGCCTGGAGCCGGACCAGCAGCGCGTCGGCGTCCGGGAGGTCGCGGGTGCGGGAGCCGTCCAGCTGGCGGCCCCAGCGGCGCACCTGCCGGGCGAGGAACCCGGCGGGCCGTCCGAAGCCGGTGAGCCCGACGGCGGCGGGGGGCACGGCGTGCAGTTCGGCCAGCACCCCGATCATCTCCAGCGCCACCTGCCGGGTGAGGCCGGCTCCCAGCGGTTCCAGCTGCTCGCGGCGCCGGTACGCCGTGCCGGGCACCTGCTCCATGACGTAGAACGAAGCCCCCAGCACGGTGTCGTCCTCGCAGAGGGCGAAGGTCCGCGGTACCGGCACGGCGGTGCCGGCCAGCGCGCTGATCACCGTGAACTCCCGCCCCATGTCATGGGCGGTGGCCTGGACGTGGCCCAGCGGCGGGCGCCGCACGATCCGGGTGGTGGTGCCGTCGGCCACCGCGTAGGTGAGGTTCGACTTGCCCCCGGACACCACCTGGGCGGTCAGGCGGGGGCCGAGGTCGCCGGGACGTTCGCGCGCGTACCAGGCGGCGAACCGCTCGAGGTCCAGCCCGGGCGGGGGACCGGGCTCCGGGGGAGTCATCAGGCGCCGCCTCCGAGGGTCGCGCCTCCGTCGAGGACCACCGTGTGGCCGGTCATCCACGACGCCTCCTCGGACAGCAGGAAGGCGACCGCGTTGCCGACGTCCTCCGGCACGCCGAGCCGCCGCAGCGGGTAGCGGGCGGCGGCGGCCTCCTCGCGGTCCTCGTAGAGCGCCCGCGCGAACCGCGTCTTGACCACGGCCGGGGCGACCGCGTTCACCCGGACCGCCGGGCCGAGCTCGGCCGCCAGGCCCTTGGTGAGGTGGATGAGCATCGCCTTGCTCGCGCCGTAGAAGGCGAGGCCCGCCGAGGGCTTCAGCCCCGCGGTCGACGCGACGTTGACCACGGCGCCGCCGTGCTCGCCCATCCAGGCCCGGTGGCACAGCTGCACCATCGCCAGGGCGGCCATGACGTTGACGTCGGTGATCTTGCGGGCGGCGTCCAGGTCGAGATCGATGAGCGGGCCGTACACCGGATTGATCCCGGTGTTGTTGACGAGCAGGTCCAGGCTCCCGAACGTGGCGAGGGCGCGCTCGACGACCTCCTCGCGGTGCGCGGCGTCGCCGATGTTGCCCGCCACGCCGAGCGCGTGGCCGGGCCCGCCCAGGACCTGGACCGCCTCGGCCAGGGCATCGGGCTTGCGCCCGGTGACGCACACCCGGACGCCGTCGGCGACGAGGCGCTGGGCGATGGCCAGCCCTATGCCCCGGCTGGCGCCGGTGACGACGGCCGTGCGGGCCGTTCCGGTGGTGACCGCTTCAGGCATGTGAGGACTCTCCTGCGTCGTGGATCTGGTCGATGGAGGTGGGCACGGCTTCCGAGCCCGTGGAGGAATCGGTGTCGCGCCGGACGGCCGGCTCCGGGCCCGGACCGGCCCCCGGGCGGAAGCGGATGACCATCTCCTGGGCGCCGGTCGCCATCAGCTCGCCGTCCGCGGAGAAGAGCGACCCGAGGCCGAGCGCGCGGGCGGCCCCGGCAGACGGGCTCGTGCTGACGTAGTGCAGCCACCGGTCGGCGCGCCCGGCGCGGTGCAGCCACACGGCGTGGTCGAGGCTGGCGCTCGACACCGCGTCCCGCCGCAGGCGCGTCCCGCGGAACGCCGCGCGCATGATGCTGAAGTCGGACATGTACACGGTCAGGATGCGGTGCAGCAGCGGGTCGTCGGGCAGTCCCGCGGGCACGCGCAGCCAGACTCCGGAGGGGGCGAGCGGGTCGGTGCCCTGGGCGCCCTCGCGCAGCTCGACCGGGCCGGGCAGCCCTCCGTCGCCGGGGGCGCCCTCCGCGAAGGGATAGCGGGAGGCGGCGTCCTCGGGCGGGGGCGGTGAGTGCGGCGCGGGCAGCTGATGGACGAGGTGGTCGGGCTCGCTGCGCTGCATCGAGCAGGTCACCGTTCCGATGACCTCCTCGTCCTGCCAGGCGTCGACCCGCTGCAGGACGAACGAGCGGCCCGTGCGCAGGGGGGTCACCTCGTACCTGATGGGGCGGGCCGGGTCGCCGGCGCGCGCGAAGTAGCCGTGCAGCGAGTGCAGCACCACATCGTCCGGGGCGGTCCGCGACGCCGCCACGCCCGCCTGGGCGAGCATCTGCCCGCCGAAGACCCGGTGCGCGGGGCGGTCGTTGCTCGACCCCACGAACGTGCCGTCCTCGACCTGGTCGAGGTCGAGCACCCGCAGAAGACCGTCGACGGCCGCGGCCCCCGTCCGCAGATCCCGCCACCGGTCCCGGCCCGGCAGGACGAGCCGGCCGTGGCCGGGCCCTCCCGGTAGCCGCTCGGCGCGCAGCGCGGAGCGGCGTACCTTGCCGGCCTCGTCGCGCAACGGCCTGCCGACGAACTCGTAGGCGCGCGGCCGCTTGAACGGCGCGAGCAGCGGCCGCAGGTGCGCGTCCAGTTCGTCGGCCCCGGGCGGGGGCCCGTCGCCGGGCGCCCGCTCCACGAGGGCGACGGCCCGCTGGCCGAGGTCCTCGTCCGGCAGGCCGACCACCGCGCAGGCGCGCACGCCGGGGTGCCCCTCCAGCGCGCCCTCGACCTCGGCGGGGTAGATGTTGGCTCCGCCGCTGACGATGCAGTCGGTGGACCGGTCGGCGAGGTAGAGGTAGCCCTCCTCGTCGTACCAGCCCAGGTCGCCGAGCGACTCCCACCCGTTCCGGCTGCGGGGCTCCGCGCCGACGTAGTGGTAGGTGGATCCCTGGCCGCCGGCGGGCATGAGGAAGACCTCGCCCACGACGCCGGGCGGCACGACGCGGCCCTCCTCGTCCTGGACCTCGAACCGGGAACCGCGGATGGGGCGCCCGACCGACCCGCGGCGCTCGAGCCATTCCCGGCCCGTGATGAAGGTGACGCCCTGGCTCTCGGTACCGGCGTAGACCTCGACGACACGGTCGGGTCCCAGCCAGTCGATGTACTCCAGCTTCAGCCGCGGCGGGCACGGCCCGCCCACGTGCAGCAGCGTGCGCACCGAGGAGACGTCGGCGCCGGCGAGACGCTCCGCGGGCAGGCGGCGGAGGCGGTTCATGTGGGTGGGCACCATCTGGAGCCACGTGACCTCGTGCTCTTCGATGAGGCCGAGGGCGTGCTCGGGGTCGAAGCTCGACATGATCACAAGCCGGTTGCCGCAGAAGAGCCCGCGGGCGGAGTAGACGAACGCCGCGTTGTGGTACAGCGGCCCGCAGACGAGGTGCACGCCGTCGGCGTGCATGTACTCGACGTTGGAGGACCGGGGGTCGTAGTACGGGTCGTCGTGGCTGACGATGAGCTTGGGCTTGCCGGTGCTGCCGCCGGAGGTGAGCGCCTTCCAGTACGCCGGGACGACGTCGGGCAGCTCGCCGTCGTCGAGGCCGTCGTCGGGGACGAAGCCGGGCGGCAGGGTGGCGGGTTCCCCGGGCGGTTCCTCCCCGGGCGTTTCGCCGTCCCCCACGAGCAGTGCGGGGCGGGCCAGGTCGAGCACGCGCCGGCGTTCGGCGGGCGGGAACCTGTGCGACAGCGGCAGGACGGAACCGCCGAGCTTCCAGGTGGCTATGCACGCGCAGAAGAACTCGACCGAGTTGGGCAGGGCGATCGCGACCGTGTCGTCCTTGCCGGCGCCCGCGGCGGCGTAGGCGCGTGCCAGCCGGTTGGTGTGGCGGTCCAGCCCGGCCCAGGTGATCTGCCCGGAGCCGTCACCGGCCACCAGGGCGGGCTCGTCGGGCTTGGTGGCGGCGAAGTGGGCGAAGAGGCGGCCGATGCTCGTCCTGCGGCCCATGGAAGTCCTTCCGTCGACGACTCGTCCGTGCGGGACGACGCGGTGCTGGGCCGCATCCTCCAAAGTATATGCATCGGTAGTGCACATTAACCTCGGAGAGGTTCTCTTGCCAAACATCTGCTAGAGCTCCTTGACGTGTGACCTGGCGAGATGGTCTTCTGCATGGAAGGTGCACGTTCCCGCGAGGGGAGTGGTCGGGGTGCCGCACGCGCGATCTCCGGCCCCGCGCGGCCCCGTCGCGAACGCTCGGAACGCCTGCGCCCTGGCTGAGGGCGCTCTTGCCGCCCCTGCGGCCGGTCCGGCCGCTGCCCGTGATCGCGCCGGTGGCGGCCGTCCTCGTGGCGGGGGTGGCGGCGGTCGATCGTGCCCTCCATCTGAGTTCCCCGGTGCGGGGGCGAGCGCGAGGCGAGTGCACCGGTTCGGGGCCATGAAGAGGAGAAACGTCCGGCCCACCCCTTGACAGCCTGTGACGGCGCCCACAATAGTTTATGCACTGGCGATGCATATTTCCCACGATCGGAGGTGGCCCCATGGCCACGACGAGCCTCGATGCCCGGGACGGGGCGCCCGGCGGCGCCGCTCCCGCGCTGCTCGAAGTGGACGACCTCACCGTGTCGATCGGCGGCAACCGCCTGCTGTCGGAGGTCTCACTGAACATCCGGTCCGGCGAGCTGGTCGGGCTGGTCGGTGAGTCGGGGTCCGGCAAGACGCTGACCGGGCTGAGCCTCCTCGGACTGCTCCCGCCGGACGCGTCGGCGCAGGGCAGCGTCCGTTTCGACGGCGTGGACATGCTCAAGGCCGACGGGGAGCGGCGGCGCCGGCTCCGCGGCAGCGAGCTGAGCATGATCTTCCAGGAGCCGCGGGCCTCGCTGCACCCCTCGCGCCCGGTGGGCAAGCAGATCGTCGACGTCATCCGTGCGCACGGACCGGTGCGCGCCGCCGACGCCCGGCGCCAGGCCGTCGACATGCTCGGCATGGCCGGGCTGCCGGATCCGCGGCACACCATGGATGCATATATCCACCAGCTGTCGGGCGGCATGTGCCAGCGGGTGATGATCGCCATGGCGCTCGTCTGCCGGCCGCGGCTGCTGGTGGCCGATGAGCCGACCACCGCCCTGGACGTCACCATCCAGGCCCAGGTCATCTCGCTGCTCCGGCGGCTCGCCGCCGAACTCGATCTCGCGGTCCTGCTCATCACCCACAACCTGGGCGTGGTGTCGACCCTGTGCTCGCGCGTCGTCACCATGTACTGCGGCCAGGTGGTCAACGACGACAGCGCCGAGCAACTGCTCGGCGCGCCGCAGCACCCCTACGCCTCGGCGCTGGTGCGCGCCTCGGACGTGAGCCTGGACCACCCGGACGACCGCGCCGGCATCACCGGCGCGCCCGCCAACCCGGCCCGCCCACCGGACGGCTGCCGCTTCCATCCGCGCTGCCCCCATGCGGAGAAGCGCTGTGCCGAGCACGTGCCCGCTCTGGAGCCGGCCCCGCAGGGGGGCAGGACCCGATGCCTGCGCAGCCATGAGCTGGTACTCCCGGGGGTGGGCGCATGACCGTCGACAGCGCGCTGTCCATCCGCAAGGGGGAAGAGCGCCAGGCGCCCGCGTTGCAGGTCCGCGACCTCGTCGTCCGCTACGGCGGCCGCCGCGACTCCTTCCACGCCGTCGACGGCGTCAGCGTCGAGGTCGCCCGCGGCGCGACGCTCGGCATCATCGGCGAGTCCGGCTCGGGCAAGTCCACGCTCGCCAAGGCCATCGCGGGGCTCGTCCCGATCGCCGCCGGCACGGTCGAGGTGCTCGGCCCGGACGGCGGCCTGGCACCGGCGGCATCCTCGGTGGGGCGCGCCGGCCAGGTCCAGATGATCTTTCAGGACCCCGCGCTCGCGCTGAACCTCGGCCGGCCGGTCTGGAAGAGCGTCGTCGAGCCCCTGGTGCCGCACCGGCTAGCCGTCCCCCGGCGGCTGCGCGACCGCGGCGTGGAGCTGCTCGGGCAGGTCGGTCTCGGCCCCGAGATCGCCGACCGGCGTCCCGGCCAGATGTCGGGCGGGCAGCGCCAGCGGGTCACCATCGCCCGGGCGGTCGCGGCCCGCGCTCCGGTCGTGATGTGCGACGAGCCCGTGGCGGCGCTCGACATCTCGGTCCAGGCCGGCGTCCTGCGCCTGCTCGACGAGCTGCGCGAGGCGTCCGACCTCACCTACCTCTTCATCTCCCATGACATGGCGTCCATCGCCAGGATCGCCCACGACGTCGGTGTCATGTACCTCGGCCGGCTCGTCGAGATCGGCCCGGTGCGAGAGGTGCTCCGGTCACCCCGGCACCCCTACACGCAGGCGCTGATCAGAGCGGTCCCACGGGTCGGCTTGGGCGCCCGCGACGCCGAGATCCAGACCCTGGAAGGCGAGATCCCCGATGCCCGCCGCCCGCCCTCCGGATGCCGCTTCCGTACCCGCTGCCCCTTCGCGCAGGAGATCTGCGCACTGGAGGAGCCGCCCGCGGAGAGCGTCGCCGAGTCCGCGGACAGCGGCTCGGCGCACCAGGCCGCCTGCCACTTCTGGCGGGAGATCCGCGCCGGAACCGCCCCGCGCCGGCCGGACTGAGCGCCGCCGCCCGGCCCAGGCCGCGTAACGAAACAACACGGCCGCACTACTCCTGACCGCCCTTCCGGAGACCCACCCCAGAAGAAGGACTATCGCCGATGCTGCGACTCCGCCGTAACGGGTTCCGCGCCGCCGCCCTCACCACCGTCCTCGTCGCCGCCCTCGCCGCCTGCGGTTCCGGCTCCGACGGGTCCGGGGAAGGGAAGACGCTGCGGACCATCCAGAGCCTCAACCCGAGCCAGTTCGACCCGTGCGGCCCCGCCAACGGGTCCGAGACGGCCTACATGGCCGCCATCTACGCTCCGCTCATCCGCACCGATCCCGGCACGGGCGAGCTGTCCCCCGGCATCGCCACGAAATGGGACTTCTCCGATGGCCTGAAGACCCTGACGCTGGACCTCAAGACCGGCCTGAAGTTCCAGGACGACACCGCCCTCGACGCGGCGGCGGTGAAGAAGAGCATCGAGCAGTGCCTCGCCCTGGAGAACCAGACGATCCCGGGGCTGGAGTCCATCGAGGCGGAGGGCGCCGGCACGGTCGTCTTCAAGCTGTCCGAGCCCGGCAGCGGCCTGCCGGAGCTGCTCGGGTCGCGCCTCGGCCTGATCGCGTCCCCGGCCGCGCGCGAGAAGTCGGGCGACAAGTTCGGGGCCGAGCCGGTGGGCGCCGGCCCGTACCGGCTCACCGGCTTCGTCCCCGGGGCGTCGGTGACCCTCCAGAAGTGGGGCGGCTACCAGGAGGCGGGACTGCCCGCGGCCAAGGTCGACCGCATCACCTCGCAGATGATCAGTGACCCGTCCGCGCAGGTGGCGGCGCTCACCGGCGGCCAGGCGGACTTCGCCTGGCGCCTGGACTACTCGGCCCCCAAGGCGCTCACGGGCACCGACGTGAAGACCGAGCACAAGGTCGGGACGTCGATGACCAACCTCGCCGTCGACCGGAGCCAGGGACCGCTGCGGGACAAGCGGGTGCGCCAGGCCATCAGCTACGCGATCGACCGCTCCGCGCTCGCCAGCGCCAACACCGCCGGCCTGAGCGACCTCGGGGCCGGCCAGCCGTACCCGCCCGGCACCGCCTACCACTTCGGCGACCTCGCCGGCGCCTACCCCCACGACCCCGGTAAGGCCAAGGAGCTGCTGGCCGAGGCCGGCCACCCCGACGGCCTGACGCTGCGGGCGGCGTCGCTGAACTCTCCGGCGTTCGTCAACAACGGCGTGGTCGTCTCCGACCAGCTCGCCAAGGTCGGGATCAAGGTCGAGTTCGAGGCCAAGGACATCGGTGAGGCGACCAAGGGGTTCTACGTCGACCACAGTTACGACCTGATGTCCAGCGGCACGAACGCCGGGCCCGACTGGCTGAGCATCTACCGCCGGCTGCTGACCACGAAGTCCGCCGGCAACGCGGGCAACGTTCCGGTCCCCGGCGGCGAGGAGGCCGTCAAGCGGGCGAACGCCGCGGACGGCGACGAGGAGCTGAAGGCGGCCCTCAAGAACGCCGCGAGTGTGGCCCTGGAGGAGCTGCCGATCATCCCGCTCTACTACTCGCCCACGGTCACCGCATGGGGCGGCAACGTCACCGGCGGCGCGGAGTCGATCGCCCTCAACGGTGAGGCGGACCTGACCGCGCTCGGGCTGAAGTGATGGCGGGGCCCACAGACGCCACCGGGCTCCGGGCGGGCGCGGCCGGCAAGGAAGAGCCGGCCGCCCCCGCCGGGACCCCCGGTGCCAAGCCCGCCACACGCGGCCGAAGGCCGCGGGCGGGTGGCGGGCTGGTGAGGTTCGTCCTGGTCCGCCTGCTGCTCTTCCCGCCCACCGTGGTCGGAGCGGGCCTGTTCACCTTCCTGCTGGTCAAGATCATTCCAGGCGGGCCCGCCTACGCCCGGCTGGGCGACAACGCGACGCCGGAGTCGGTGGCCCTCATCGAGCGGCAGCTCGGGCTCGACCGCCCGCTGCCGGAGCAGTTCCTGACCTGGCTGGGCAAGGCGGCCATCGGCGACTTCGGGAACTCCTTCCAGACCGGCTACCCGGTGGCGGCCACGATCGCCGAGACCCTGCCGGTGACCCTGCAGCTGACCCTCGTCGCGATCGTGTGCACGTGCCTGATCGCCATCCCGATCGGAGTGTTCGCGGGCAGGCGCGCCACGCGCTCGTCGGGCCGGTTCGTCCGGAGCTTCTCCGGCCTGGGCCTGGCCGTGCCGGACTTCTTCGCCGCCCTCGTGCTGATCACGGTCTTCTCGGTGTGGCTCGGTGTGCTGCCGCGGCTCGGGTTCACCCCGTTCACGGAAGACCCCCTGCAGAACGTCCACCACCTGATCCTGCCGGCGCTGCCGATGATCCTCGGAGGCAGCGCCATCGTGATCCGGCAGGTGGGCGCCGCGATGGCCGACGCCATGGCCAGCGACCACGTCCGGACCGCGCGTGCCATGGGGGTCCCGGAGCGGCGGATCACCTGGCACTACGCGTTCCGCTCCGTGCTGCCCACCACCCTGAACGTCCTCGCGCTGCTCGCGCTCGGCCAGCTGGGGGCGACGCTGATCCTCGAGCAGATCTTCGTCCTGCCCGGCCTCGGCCGGACCCTCGTCACCGCCATCGGCCAACTCGACTTCCCGGTCATCCTGGGCGTCGTCCTGGTCTACGTCGTGATCGCCCTGCTGGTGAACCTCATCGTGGACATCGTGGCCGGCCTGGTCGACCCTGCGATCCGGAAGGGGACGTCATGATCGGCGGCATCGGGCGCCTGCGCCGCGTCATGCCCGTGGGCGCCTGGCTGGCGGTGACGATTCTCGCGCTGCTGGTCAGCGCGGCGGTACTGGCTCCGTGGATCGCCCCGCACGACCCGCTGGCGCAGGACCTCACCAGGAAGCTGCAGGGACCGAGCGCGGACCATCTGCTCGGCACCGACCGCTTCGGACGCGACGTGCTGAGCCGGCTCGTCCACGGCGGGCGCAACGCCTTCGGCGGCGTGGTGATCTGCATCTCGGTCGCGGTGCTGCTCGGCGTGCCCTGGGGGACCGTCGCCGGATTCTGGCCCCGCTACGTGGGCACGGTGCTGATGCGCGTCTCCGACACCCTGATCGCCTTCCCGCTGCTGGTGCTGGCGATCGCCATCACCGGCTCGCTCGGCGTCGGCCTGGTCACCTCGATGGTCGCGGTCGGCCTCGTGCTGGCGCCCAACACCGCCCAGCTCACGCGAGCCGGCGTGCTCGCGGTGCGCGAGCAGGACTTCGTGGCCAGCGCGCGGCTGTCGGGGGTCTGGACACCGATCGTGCTGGTGCGCCACGTGCTGCCCATCGCCCTGCGCCCGGTCGTGATCCAGCTGACCATCTACACCGGTCTCACCTTCGTCATCCAGGGCGCCCTGGCCTTCCTCGGGCTGGGGCCGCAGCGCCCGACTCCGAGCTGGGGAGGCGACCTGAACGACGCCTACTCGCAGATCCTGTCGGCCCCGCTGCTGATCCTTCCGTCCGGCCTGCTCCTGGGGACCGTGGTCCTGTGCGTCTACCGCATCGGCGACGTCCTGCGCGACCGGATGAGCGCGGGGACGTCCCCGGGCATTCGAAAGGAGAACGATGTCGTCGTCGCCTGATCTGCCGGACCCGCCGGTCTCCGCGCTGGACGGCGTGGTCGTCCTCGACCTCAGCACGTCGGTCGCCGGGCAGTACGCCGGACGGATGCTCGCCATGAACGGCGCCGACGTGGTGCTGGTCGAGCCGCCCGGCGGCACCCCCACCCGGCGGCGGGGGCCGCGTGCCGAGAGCGGGTCCTTCCTGTTCCGGCACCTCAACCAGGGCAAGCGCTCCATCGTGCACGACCACGGCTCTCCGGCCGACCGGGGCGCGTTGCGGGCGCTGACGGGCCGTGCGGACGTGGTCCTGCGCGACCAGGGGTCCGCCGCGCCCGAGGGAGCCGGGGACCGGCTGATCGACTGCGTGGTGGGCGACGCCCCCGAGAACGGCGCCTACGGCGGGTGGCGGTTCACGGAGATGATCCACCAGGCGCTCTCGGGCTCGATGAAGGTCACGGGCGCGTTCGACCGTGAGCCCGTCTACGGGCTCGGGGAGCGGGCCTCCTACGCCGCCGGGACCACGGCCTACATCTCCGTCGTGTCGGCCCTGTACGAGCGCCGCAGGTCCGGTGCCGGGCAGCGCGTCGACGCCACCGTCTTCGAGTCGCTCGCCGCGATGGGACAGAACATCGTGAGCCAGCACAGCTACAACGGCACCCACGCGACCCGCCAGCGCTACCCGGGCTTCCTCGCGCTGCTGCGCTGCGCCGACGCCTGGATCGTGATCTTCGTCATCCGGAACTGGCCCACCGTGTGCCGGGTCCTCGGCTGCGAGCACCTGCTGGACGACGAGCGGTACCAGACCTCGGCGGACCGGTTGCGCAACTGGGAGGAGATCGTCGCCGTACTGCAGGAGCGCGCGGCGCGGCGCCGGGCCGACGAGGTGATCGACGGCTGCCAGCGGGGACGGGTCAGCGCGGAGAAGGTGACCAGCCTGCGGGACCTCCTCGAATCGGAGCAGTGGCGCGTCCGGCGGGTCATGTCGCGGGTCCGCGGCCCCGGCGGGGAGGAAGCGGCCGTGCGCTCGGTGTTCACCATCGACGGCGC